>CALHCP010000067.1 GCA_937936705.1 uncultured cyanobacterium
CAGAAGTTGGCATGAACAACTTCAACCCAAAACCCACAGGCAGAAATGACCTGGGGTGCTGCAAAGGCAAAAGTTCCTGGCAGCAGGCGAGAATGCCGCCTCCCCCTCTGGTAACAGGATTGGGAAGCCCCTTATGGACGCGAAGCGTCATGAGCGGAGCATTCACAAGGTCGCTACAGAGAATACCGAGTTTATCCAAAAGCCAAAACGGGGGCTGTGACAGTGCGACCGCTTGTGCGTAATTGCTCGAGGTTCCTTTGAGACAGTTGATTCCACAAAGTCAATCTTATCGGCTAAACTGACTGGTATCAAGTGAGTACACTGGTACCAATGGAACGTTTTGTGGATGCGGAAGCCAACACTGCCCAGCCTCTATGGCTGAATGCGCTTTCTACCCAGGTCTCTTTAGAACGGGCGATTCAGGAAGTCACGGCGCAGGTGCGGGGGATTGGCACGGCAGATTTAGCCATTTTGTTTATCAGTGATACTTTTGCCAGTGAATATTCCCGCCTTTTGCCCTTGTTCCATGAGTATCTGTCGGTGCGGTGCTTGATCGGCTGTGGGGGACGGGGCATTATCGGTTCTTTGGCTGATGGGACGGCTCAAGAGGTGGAGGGTAAACCGGCACTGGCTCTGACCGTGGTTCGTTCGCCGGGATTACAGGTGCAGCCCTTTGTTTTATCGCCGCAGCAGCTGCCGGATTTGGATAGCCCGCCGCAAGCCTGGGTGGACTTGATCGGGGTGGAACCGACCGGTACGCCCCATTTTATTCTACTGGCCGACCCGGCCACCAGCCAGATTACCGATGTGGTGCAGGGGTTGGACTACGCCTATCCCCGCAGTGTGAAAGCGGGGGGCTTGGTGGGGGATGGCCTGTTTTACCAAGACCAATGGGTGCGCCAAGGGCTGGTGGGGGTGGCCTTGAGTGGGGTGCGGGCCGAGGCGATTGTGGCGCAGGGTTGCCGTCCGATCGGGGAACCGTATCGGGTCACCCGGGGCGAACGGAATATCATCCTCGGTTTAGAAGACCGGACGCCACTGCAGGTGTTGCAAAATCTGATTCAAAATCTGGACGAGAATGACCGGGAACTGGCGCAATCCGGTTTGCATATCGGTGTGGTCGGGGACGAATTTAAGCAGGAATTGACCCAGACGGATTTTTTGATTCGGAATTTGTTGGGGATTGACCCCCGGCACGGAGCCATTGCCATCGGTGACCGGGTGCGCCCGGGTCAGAGGGTGCAATTTCACCTGCGGGATGCCCAAACCTCGACGGCGGATTTGCAACAGTTGTTGGCCAATTACGTCCGCCGCCATCCCGAACCCCCGCTGGGGGCTTTAATGTTTGCCTGTTTGGGGCGCGGTGAACACCTCTACGGTCGTCCGAATGTGGATTCCCACTTGTTTCAAAGCTATCTGCCGGGGACGACCTTGGCGGGCTGTTTTTGTAACGGGGAAATCGGCCCGGTGGGAGATACCACTTACCTGCATGGTTATACCTCGGTCTTTGTCCTGTGGTATGCGGGGGCAGCGTGATCAATCAGTTGTTGGACGGGCGCTACCGCGTTATCGAGACCCTCGCCGCCGGTGGCTTTGGCAAAACCTTTCTGGCCCAGGATACCAAACGCCCGGGGCAACCCCAATGTGTGGTCAAAATGCTGCACGGGAGCCACGACCCGAAGACGATGGCGGTGGCACGCCGATTGTTTTACAAAGAAGCAGAAACCCTGGAGAAACTGCGCCATCCCCAGATTCCCCAATTGCTGGCCTTTTTTGAACAAAAGCAAGAGTTTTATCTGGTGGAAGAGTTTGTTCCCGGTCATACGCTGGCGCAGGAATTGGTGCCCGGACGGGTGTTTGATGAGGGCTGGGTTTTGACCTTTCTGACGGATGTGTTGCAGATTCTGCAATTTATTCACAACCAGGGGGTCATCCACCGGGATTTGAAACCCAGCAATCTGATTCGCCGCCAAGGGGATGGGAATTTGGTCTTAATTGACTTTGGGGCGGTGAAGCATTTGCCAATCGAGGGCGCCAGCGCCCCGGAAGCCAGCCATACGGTGGGGATTGGCACGCAAGGCTACATGCCCACAGAGCAATCGAGCGGCAAACCCCGCTTTAGCAGTGATCTCTATGCGCTGGGGATGATGGCCATTCAAGCCCTGACCGGCGTGCATCCGCGGGATTTACCTGAAGATATGGACACCGGCGAAATTCTCTGGCAAGACCGTGCCCAGGCCAGCCCCGAATTGATCCAAATTTTAACGAAGATGGTGCGGTATCACTTCAGTCAACGCTACCAAGGGGCAGAAGAAGTGTGCCGGGACTTGCAGTCCCTCTTGGCGCGTCTGCCGCAACTGGCCACCGGCTCCACCCCAGCGGCGATCAACTTGGCGTTGCGGGTGGCCGAACCCACCTACCGGGAAGCCCAACTCGACAGCTCGACGATTCCCTACGATATTGCCCCGACTGCCCCGATTTCTCAAGTCGCCTGGGAAATCAGCCCTACGACCCCCGCCGCTGCCACCGTCCCGGCGGATAACCTAGGGGAGCGCACCGAAAAGGTCAACGACGCCACTACCGTCCCGGCGGCGGTGACGCCGACGGTGATGATGCCGGCAGCCGCCCCTGTGCCCCCATCGCCGGTTTCTCCCCGTAAAGCCAATCCCTTGCCTTGGGTCGCCGGGAGTGTCCTCGCCCTGGCGGTCATCGCCTCGGGGAGCTGGTTTACTTGGCAACACTTGGCTCCCCAACCCACGCCCGCCGCTTTGGCGCAAGTGCGTACCCTGATCAGCCAAGCCAGCCAAGGCACGGCGCAAGCCAAAACCTTAGAAGAATTGCAAGCCGCCCAAGCCCAATGGCAGAAAGCTTTGGCGGAACTAGAGGCGATCGCCAACCCCGGCAGCGCGGCCGGTGAAATTGCCCAACTGAAACAACAGTGCCAGCAGGAGATCACTCAGCTTGCCACCCGAATTAAAGAATGTGGAACGGTTTTGTGGGGGGATTGTCCCTAAAAAAAGAGCCGGCTTTTATCCCGAACCGGCCAGAACTCACCAAGATTTCTCAGAGTCGGACAACCTCAGTTCAGCCTCAGCAATTGCTTCAACCTCACTGAAATCTTCCTATCTCCATATTAAGTAACAATTGCTACCCCCGATTCATTCATAAAACTTTACATTCAATCCGCAGGGGAACGATAAAAAAATCTTTTCGATAGGGGGTGGCTCCGATGCACCCCATGACGTCCACCGTGCCCCCCCTGCGGTGGCCTGGGAAGTCCTCCCGGATGACCCGGTGGACAATCTCCAACAGCCCCTGTGGGCACACGCCGTGAATGCTCCGCTTATGACGCTTTGCGTGCATAAGCGGCTTCCCAATCCTGTTACCGGAGAGGGAGGCGGCATTCTCGCCTACTGCCAGGAACTTTTGCCTTTGCAGCACCCCAGGTCATTTCTGCCTGTGGGTTTTAGGTTAAATTTGTTATGCCAACTTTTGACCCGT
>CALHCP010000068.1 GCA_937936705.1 uncultured cyanobacterium
CTGATTGGCGAACAAAGATTTTGGAGAACCCAACGCCGGGGGCTGTGCCCCTGCGACCGCTAATAAATAACTGCTAATAACTAGATGTCCCACAAGATGACTCACCGGGGCGGCGGCTTGGGATACCATTGGGATGGCTGAGTAAACCCAATACCAATGGATGTTAAGCGCTGGCTGAGTCGTCGGGAAGGGGATTGGCAGGAATTGAAAAATCTTTTGGCACGCCTGGAACAACAGGGTTTAGCGAGCCTGTCCGCCGCTGAAATCCGCCGATTAGCCAGTCTATACCGGATTGTGTCGGGGGATTTAGCCCGTGCCCGCACCTTTGGCCTCAGTCCGGTGTTGATTCAGGATTTGCAAAACTTGACCAGCCGGAGTTATAGCCAGATTTACCAGGGCAGTCGTCGCCAGGAATGGCAAGCGATTGGGCGATTTTACCGCTGGGGATTGCCGCAAGTTTTGCGAGCCACTTGGCCGTATTGGGCCACGGCGGCGGCGATTTTTGCCCTAGGAGGGCTGCTCGGTTGGTGGTATGGCTGGCAGGATAGTGGTTTTCAAGCCCTACTTTTGCCGCAGCCTCTCATTAACCAAGTGCGGGAGCGGGGAGAACTCTGGACGGGAAGCATTTTGGGCAGTGAACCTTGGGCGGCCAGCAATATCATGGTCAACAATCTGACGGTAGCCTTTCAGGCGGTGGCGGGCGGCATCACCGGCGGGTTATTAACGATTTATTTCCTGTTTTTCAATGGCCTGCTGTTGGGGGTGGTCGGCTCGCTGGTGGGGGAACACGGGTTGGCCTATCCCTTCTGGGCGTTTGTGGCTCCCCACGGGGCGTTGGAATTACCGGCTATTTGCTGGGCCGGGGGAGCCGGGTTACTGATCGGGCGGGCGTTACTGTTTCCAGGGCGGTGGGGGCGGGGGACGGCCTTGCAAATCTACGGTGCTCAGGCTGCCCGGTTGGTTTACGGCGTGGTGCCGTTACTGGTGATTGCGGGGGTGATTGAGGGTTTCTTTTCCCCCAGCGAAGTCATCCCGCCGGGGGTAAAGTATTGGGTGGGCTTGGCGCTGTTGGCCAATTTGGTATGGTATGGCTTGTGGGAACCTCCGGCTTCCCTATTGGCGTCCTCTGAGCTGAGGCAATGGTCTGAGGAATCAGTACAATGAAAGCAAATTTAGTGCAAGGAGTAGGAATGAAGGGTCTCATTCGAGGGGGGTTAATCCTGAGCTTGTTATGCGGAGCCGTTGGGGGTGGGCACGTCGAGGTGCCCCCGGCAGTGGCGCAAGGTATCCCGGCTAAAGATATTGCCGAACAACTCAAAACGGTGCCGGTGTTTACCTTGATTGACAGCACGGGCAAACAAAGTTTAACCATCACGATCAAAGATGGCGGCAAAGACAAAGAAATTAGTTTTTTCTTCTTTAGCCCCCAGGATGCCCAAACGGCTCTGCAACGGGTTCAAAGCCAAAATCCGGCTCTGGCCAAGGGTGCCCAAATTCGAGCAATTGGTCTGGATAAGGCTTACGAATTAGCCAAGTCCATTCAACAAAACAAAGACTCAAAATTTGACGTGAGTTTCCAGCCGGAAGGGGCCCAGGTGGATGCGGCGTTGAAAATTCTCCAGGCCAGCGGCCAAAAAACCGATAAATTTCCGGGCATTCCCCTCTTTTTTATCACCGGCGGCCCCCAACAGGCGCAATTAACGGTGCAGGTGACCGATCCGAAAGGGGGTAAAACCGAAGAAATGGCACCGATGTTTTTTAGCCGTCAAGATGCGGATGCCTTTCTCAGTGAGGTCAAAAAACAAGACCCCAAAATTGGCGAATCTGCCAAAATTCAGGTGAGCAGTTTGGATCGGCTGGTGGCTCTTATGGAGCAGAAAAACGACCCGGAATTGCGGCAGTTGTACTTTGTGCCTTCCAGTTCCGCTCTGCGGTTCATCCAACAACAACAAGGCAATACCGGCAATCGTCCCCAAACCCAACCGGCGCCCCGTCCCCAGGCTTCTCCTACTCCTGCCCCCCGTCCGCAAACCTCGCCTGCGCCCAAGCCCCAGTAATGCACCTGCGGGACTGGTGGCACCAGCAACGCCAGCAGTGCCCGGCATTGGTGGCGGAATTGGACTGGTTGGTGCGGCAGGTGACCGGCTGGGACACCTTGACCCTGAGAACCAGCGAGCAACCGGGGCAGGAGTTTTTGCCTCGCTTGCGCTCCCTTTGGCAGCAGTACCTCCAGACTCGGGTACCCTTGCAATATCTGGTCGGGACAACCCCCTGGCGCGATATGGAATTGCAGGTGGCTGCCGGTGTCCTGATCCCCCGTCCCGAAACGGAACTGCTGGTGGAGGTGGCCGTACAATGGGCGCAAAAATGGGGATTAACCACCGGGCCCTGGGTGGATTTAGGGGTGGGGAGTGGTGCCATCGCCCTGGGTTTACTGCGGGAAATGCCGGCCATTCAGGTACACGGGGTAGATTGCAGTGCGATTGCTCTACAAATCGCCGCCACCAATGCTGAGAACTTGGGGTTAAAGGCTCGTCTCAGCTTGTATCAGGGGGATTGGTTTGAGCCGCTGGCGCATCTCCGGGGTCACCTTCAAGGAATGGTGAGTAACCCGCCTTACATCCCGACTGATTTACTGCCGACTCTGGCTGCCGAAGTCCAGCATGAACCGCGTTTGGCCTTGGATGGGGGGGAAGACGGTTTACTGCATCTGCGGCGGCTTGTCCAAGCGGCACCGGCCTACCTCTGTGCGGGCGGACTCTGGTGTGTGGAAACCATGAGTGGCCAAACGGCAGCCGTGGTGAATTTATTACAGGCGCAGGGCGGTTATCAGGACATCCAGACCTATCGGGACTGGGGGGGGCATGACCGCATCGTTTGCGCCCGCTGGGGTGGGGAATGCTCGTCAATTGGCCAAGTCTAATTCTCGCCGGACGAACGGGAGGTGTGATCAGCTTTCCCACCGATACTGTCCCGGCATTAGCGGTACAACCGGAGTTTGGGGAGCAAATCTATCGCGCTAAAAATCGGCCGCCGGACAAGCCTTTGATTCTCATGGCCGCGCGGCTGGAAGCATTTGTGCCCTGGATTGCCCCCCCATTAGGCATCCCTTGGGAAGCCCTGGCGCAGACCTATTGGCCGGGGGCATTGACGATTGTCTTACCCGCCAGCGCCCGGGTTACGCCTGCCATCAATCCCCAAAACACCGGTACGATTGGATTACGCATTCCGGCTGACTCGACGGCTCTCACGGTTCTGCAACAGACGGGGGTGTTGGCGACCACCAGCGCCAATCCCTCCGGGGCACTGCCCTTGATAACGGGGGAAGCGATCCATGCCCAATTCCCGGAGGTGGCCGTATTAAAGGCTCCCTACCGTGGTTCAGGCCAACCCTCAACGGTGGTCACTTGGGAGCCTGGGGGTTGGCGGATTTTGCGCCGGGGAGCGATTGTTGTATAGTGAATGATTTCCCCTGAGATTGTCCTGAAAGTAAGGATAGAACCGCTAGCCCTACCCCTGCAGGTCGGTTCACGCTGCTACCCGCTCTTCGCTAATGCCGGGCAAAACGAAGTAGGAATGAGTTTAGCTTGGACTATAATTTATCGTATATTAATCCAAATTTAACAATACAGGCGAAGGCATTGGCGACTGATGACCACAGATACTCCGGGAGTACGTTCATTTGAGGATGCGATTCAACGGTGCCAGTCCTTGGGGATGCGCCTGAGTCGGCAGCGGCGGTCAATTTTAGAATTGCTCTGGCGCAGTGGCGAACATCTCTCAGCGCGGGAAATTTACCATCGCTTGAACGAGCAGGGTCAAGTCATCGGTCATACCTCGGTGTATCAAAACTTGGATGCCCTTACCGCGCAGGGGGTGATTGAGTGCATCGAACGAGCCAACGGGCGGCTATACGGCAGTGTCAGTGAAACCCATAGCCACGTGAACTGTCTGGATACCCAGCAAATTCTGGATGTGTGGGTGGAGCTGCCCCCCGAAGTGATTACCCAGGTGGAACAGGCGACCGGCACCAAGGTAACCGGCTACCGGGTGGAGTTTTTTGGCTATCGTCAGCCTTCTGGCCCGTCCGGGGGAACTTGAAGTCATGCCCCACCGCCCCTCAGCAACCATATCCCGGCTTTGGGGAACTCAGCGATCATCAGTACGTCTTGTTAACTGGCCTGTGCGAAGGATTTTGTATGCTTGTCAGCCCCTATGCCGCCCGCCTGTTTCCCTCCGGGGGCAGGAGTGTTACCTTTAATCCGGGAGTTATGCTTGCCCAGTTGACCGCCCCTATCGCCTCCATCACTTTATGAACTTCATGATGAAATCCTGTTTCTTGGCGGGGGGATTGTGGTTGAGCGTGGTTTCTCCTTTGTGGGCACAGTCTTTACCCAAACTGCAACCGGGCATGGCCTATGCCCAAGCGCGGTCGGCGCTGATGGAAAAAGGCTGGCGGCCGGCCAGTCAACTGCGGCGGTTTCAGGCTCAACCCCTGACACCGGTGTTGGTTTACCTGTATGGACTGGGTTATTTAGAGGTGGCGGGCTGTAATCCCGAAGGCTGGTGTGGCATGGAGTTTGTCCACAGTAAGGGTCAACGCCTGACGGTCATCACCCGGGATAATTACCCGGACAATGATGCGGGACCGTTGTTGGCGGATTGGTACCTTGGCGACGAACTTAAGGAATTGATCAGGTGATGGGCATGTCCAACCGTGACCAGCCCTGGCAACGTTGGTTGCCCTTAGTGGCGAGAGTATTGCTATCGGCCGTTTTCATCCGCTCGGCCATCACCAAAATTCTCGATCCGAGTGGCACAAAAGCCTACATGGAGCAATTTCAGGTGCCGGGGGTATTACTCATCCCGACGATTCTGGTGCTGCTGCTGGGGGGATTATCGGTTTTATTAGGCTACCAAGCCCGCTGGGGAGCAGCCTTATTGATCGGTTTTTTGATGCCGGCAACTCTGATTTTTCACACCGATTTTAGTCAGAAGATCGAGGTGATTCAGTTCTGGAAAAATCTGGCCCTGATGGGGGGGTTATTGCTGGTGGTCGCCTACGGTTCCGGGGAATTGAGTCTGTCCGGTGGCTCTCGCCGTGGCAACTGACGCCTGAGTTACAGAAGGAAACCTCTATGGATGCAGCATAAGCGGTCGCAGGGGCGCCGCCCCCGTCTCTGGTTCTCCCTTAACTCGGCATTCCGGCGAGATGATTTTCTCCTGGTTCCCATAAATAGAGGTGCCAAATTAAAGAAACTTTTTTATTAATTGGGGAACGGCGGTCGCCGGGGCGGCAAAAGAATCAGCTCCCCGGTTGCCCAGGGAGCCGCTCAGGTTGTCAAAATCAAGTTTTTAGCATTAACCCGA
>CALHCP010000069.1 GCA_937936705.1 uncultured cyanobacterium
CCGCTGGGAATACTGCTATACACCGGAGCCGCGGACGCCGGAAGCGGCCTTGACCGATGAGTTTCTCAAACCTCAGGATTGGTTGGCGGGTTAAGGCAGGCGGCTGTATGCTGGTAGCCTGAACTTTGCTGGGAGGCGTAATCAAGCCAAATCTCCTTGTGGAAACCTGTATTAATTGGGGAACAGCGGTCGCCGGGGCGCCGCCTCCGTCTCTGGTTCTCTATCAACTCGGCATTCCAACGAGATGATTTTCTGCTGGCTTTAATAAATCGAGGTGCCCTTGTGTTAGATTTCTTCAACTTCCGAAGAAATGCTTAAACTTTCGCAATCTAGGAGGGATGGGGCACTATAAGTGAAAAAGATTCTATCTACCGGAATGTTTATGGTTGATACCCCTGTTCATCTGGTGAGGTCGGCGGCGGGTTGGGTGCCGCAGATTTTTATGCGTCGCTGCCTGTGGTGTTTGGCGGCGGCGACCTGGGGGTTGATGGCTTTGGGGAGTGCGACGCGGGTGATGGAGGCGGGTTTGGCCTGTCCCGATTGGCCTTTGTGTTTTGGGCAGGTGGTGCCGACCCAACAGATGGATTTACAGGTATTTTTGGAGTGGTTTCACCGGTTGGTGGCGGCGACGGTGGGCTTGAGCGTGATGGGGCTGCTGGGGTTGGCCTGGTGGTGGCGGACGCAATTGCCCCGCTGGTTGCCTTGGGGGATGACGGCGGCTTTGGGGTTGGTGCTGTGGCAGGGGATACTCGGCGGGCTGACGGTGACCCAGCTTTTGCGTTTTGATATTGTGACGGCGCACCTGGGGACGGGCTTGGCTTTTTTTAGCCTTTTGTTAACTTTGGCGGTGGGATTATTACCTCCACCTGCCCTGGCGCAACCCCTGCCCCGATATCTGCCGGGTTTGACAGGGGCGGCAGTGCTGACGGTGTACGGCCAAAGTCTGCTGGGGGGGCTGGTGGCTTCCCGGTGGGCGGCGCACCAGTGTTTTGGGGCACGGGAACTCTGTCAGGTGTTGCACTGGCATTTATTGGGGGTGGTGCCGGCAACCCTCGTGGCGTTGGCGGTCGGGACAATCGCATTACGTCGGCAACGGATTACCCCTTGGTTGGGACGCTTGGGGCAGGCAGTGCTGATACTGCTGGCTCTGCAGGTGGGGGTGGGGGTGGCGACCTATCAACTGCGGTTGCAGGTGGAGCCTTTAACCGTCACCCATCAAGCCGTCGGTGCTCTATTGTTGGGAACATTAGTTGTACTTACCGGGTTGGTACGACGCACCAACCGTCAACCTGTCCCAACCATCACTTGAGGAGGATACGGATGCAGTTATCGGCACTGCCCATGGACAGGGTTTGGGGAACGATTCGGGACTATGTCCAACTCACCAAGCCCCGAATTATCGTTTTACTTTTGGTGACGACGGCAGGGGCTATCTGGCTGGCTGCTCAGGGAGAACCGGATATTGACATTTTACTGACAACGTTATTTACGGGAACCTTGGCTGCCGGGTCGGCCAATACGATTAACTGTCTGTACGACCGGGATATTGACCAGGTGATGGTGCGGACGCAGAGGCGACCGATTCCGGCGGGACGGATTGCCCCGCTGCAGGCGTTGGGGTTTGCGGTGGTGTTGGCGGGGGCGGCTTTGGTGGTGCAATCCTGGCGGGTGAATCTCCTTAGTGCTTTGTTGGAATGGGTGGGGATTGGGGTTTATGTGCTGGTTTATACCCACTGGCTCAAGCGTTCGAGTCCGCAGAATATCGTGATCGGCGGGGCGGCGGGGGCGATTCCGCCGTTGGTGGGCTGGGCGGCGGTGACGGGGGAATTGTCTCCTTGTGCGTGGATTTTGTTTGCGATTATTTTTATTTGGACGCCGCCCCATTTTTGGGCGCTGGCGTTGATGATTCGGGACGATTATGCTCAGGTGGGAGTGCCGATGTTACCGGTGGTGGCGGGTTCGGAGCAAACGGCGCAGCAGATTTTGTTGTACACGTTGCTGTTGATTCCTACCAGTTTGTTATTGGTGTATCCCTGTGGGGTGGTCGGGGGTTTCTATGCGTTAATCGCTCTGGTTTTGGGGGGTGTTTTTCTCTATAAAGTTTTCCAATTGTTTGCCCAACCGCAGGCAGTGCAACTCGCCCGTTCGGTCTTTAAGTATTCGATTTTGTACCTGATGTTGTTATCTCTGGGCATGGGTTTAGACCGGTGGCCGTTGATGCACACGTGGCAGAATATGTTGGTGCATAAAGCCGCCCACTGGTGGGGGTAAGGCTCGCTGGGGCAGCCCCAGCCGCAAGTTATGAGCAATTCTCGGTCAATCAGGCTGACTCACCCCAAAACGGGAGAGGGGAGTCATAACCTCAACGGGGCGGTACCCATACGAATTGGTACTGCTATATTTTCCTAACCAAGGGATTTCAAGGGATTTCAGTAGTCATAATGTACTGCTAACCTCTGGGGATCAAAACCGCCCTGGGAACTTTTCTGATAAACTCTTAATGAAATGTAAAAAACCGATTTAGACATCTCATGAATATTTTGGTGGTTGGGGCGACGGGTACTTTAGGGCGGCAGGTGGTACGGCGGGCATTACAGGAAGGGCATCGGGTGCGGTGTTTGGTGCGGACGTTACCTAAGGCGACGTTTTTGCGGGAGTGGGGGGCAGAGTTGGTGCCGGGCAATCTCTGTCGCCCGGAGAGTTTGGCTGCGGCTCTGGAGGAGATGGAGGTGGTGGTGGATGCGGCCACGGCTCGCCCCACGGATGCGATTGGGATTCGGGAGGTGGATTGGCAGGGGAAGGTGAATCTGGTGCAGGCGATGGTGCAGGCGGGGGTGAAACGTCTGTTATTTTTCTCGATCCTGGGCTGTGAGCGCTATCCCCATGTGCCTTTGATGAGTGTGAAGGCGGCTACGGAGGCTTTTTTGGCAGAAGCCGGGTTGGACTATACCATCCTGTCGCCGGTGGGGTTTTTTCAGGGTTTGATCGGTCAGTTTGCCATCCCGATTTTGGAGGAGCAATCGGTCTGGTTGACGGGGACTTCGGCGGCGGTGGCCTACATGGATACCCAGGATGTGGCGCGTTTGGCGTTGCGGTGTCTGGAGGTGCCGGCGACGATTGGGCAAAAAATACCCGTGGTGGGGGCTAAAGCCTGGACGTCGGAGGAAATCATTGCCTTGTGTGAGCGGCTGAGCGGCAAAAATGCCCGCATTCTCCGGGTGCCTTTGGGGGTGTTGACCGTGACGCGGCAGGTTCTGCGGGGCTTTCAGTGGACGTGGAATATTGCCGACCGTTTGGCGTTTGCGGCGGTTTTGTCCCAGGGGGAAACCCTGACGGCGGATATGGAGGCGGTTTATGCCCAACTGGGCTTGTCCCCGGCGGAAACGGGGACGTTGGAGGGTTATTTGGCGGAGTATTTCGGTCGGATTCTCCAAAAGCTGAAAGAGCGCAATTATGAATTGGACCGCCAGAAGCGCAAAGAGCAGGAGAAACGCAAACGCCGCCGCCCTTTTAAGACTTCGGCGAAAACCGGTAGTTAGGACGTTCATTTTATAATCCTTATTACAACCGGGCGGGTGGCCGTGGTGGGCAAAATCGGTATTATTTACAACGACGACAAGCTGGAAGCTGAGCAGGCTGCCGGGGAGCTGGAGCGGTTATTGCGGCAACGGGGGCGGCAGGTCTGTATTGCTACGGGGGTCGGGGGCTTGTTGGGTTATGCTCAACCGGGGAGTCCCGTTTGCCATACTCCGATTGAATGGTTGACCCCACCCGGTTTTGACCGCGATGTGGAATTGACGATTGTGCTGGGGGGGGATGGCACGGTCTTGTCCGCCAGCCGTCAGTGTGCGCCCCTGGGGATTCCTTTGTTAACGGTGAATACGGGACATTTGGGTTTTTTAACCGAGACCTATTTGGAGCATCTGCCCACCGCCTTAGATGCCCTCTTGAGCGGCGATTATCAGGTGGAAGAACGCCTTACTTTGGCGGTGCGGGTTTGGGAGGCAGACACTCGCATCTGGGAGGCTTTGGCGCTCAATGAGGTGGTTCTGCACCGGGAACCGCTGGCGAAATTGTGTCATTTTGAGGTGCAGGTGGGACGGCATGCACCGGTGGATATTCCGGCGGATGGGGTGGTTTTGTCCACGCCGACGGGTTCAACGGCCTATGCGCTCTCGGCGGGGGGGCCGGTGCTGGCACCGGGGGTCGCGGCACTCTTAATGATTCCCATTTGTCCCCACTCGTTGGCTTCCCGGGCGCTGGTGTTTGACGACCGGGAACAGGTGCGGATTGTGGCGGCCAACCGTTCCCGTTTGGTGTTGGTGGCGGATGGCAATGCCGGCTGTTATGTGCAGCCGGAAAATCACGTGACGATTGAGCGTTCCCCCTATTGCGCCCGGTTTGTGCGCCTGCGGCCGCCGGAATTTTTCCATCTGCTGCGGCAGAAGTTGGGCTGGGGACTCCCCCACCAAGCCAAACCGAAAACGCCCTAGACCGCTGGCGGCATCACGCCGCTCGGCACCGCTATTGATTGATGGGAGCCAAGCGGCAATTCTCCGGCCAGAACGCCCCCATGACGGAGAACCAAAGCGGGGGATGCCCCCTGCGACCGCCAATTCTGAATGAATCGAGTTTTCCTAAAACAATTTGAAATCAAACTCGTCATCTTCGGCCAACCGTTGACGCATCTTTTTGGGGTCAGGGGCAAAAGTTAACCAGAGGGGAAATTGCAACAACCCCACCGGCACGGTGCCGTCCCCCTCATCTATGACAATCAACGGCACTAAATCCTCCCGTTCCAGGCGGTCGGCTTTTTGGGCGAGCGGTTCCGCCGCCTCAAACAACAAAATGCCCCCATCCGCACCAAAATCCGCCCGACTGATCCCCAAACAGTCCTGTAAGCCGCGCCGCCACTCCCCTAGCCGTTCCGGGCCATTGGCTAATACCAATACCCGCAGGTCAATGTCATACAACTGTCGCAGGATGGAAATAATCGCCGAAGTCACCAGGATATTCTGTAAGCGGCTACCCAAGCTACGCAGCGCTCCCCTGCCCCCCTGTTCCAAAAACCACCGCCGCACCCGTTCCTCATGCACCGGCTCAAAGGTACGGCGCAACTGCCAGGCCGGACCGTAGTAATCCGGTTGCGTCCGGTATTGTTCCAAACATTCCTCAATGACCTCCACCTGGTCTGCATAGGTTTGGGCGGCCAGTTTCAGCGGCGCGGCCTTGGCCGGTGCGGGAGCCACAGGAGCCGGTTCCGGGTTGACCACCGGCGCACTGGCGGGGGTGGGGAGTAAGGGCAACTCCTCCACGCTGGCGACCAAATCCTGCAAGGCTCCCCGCAGATAATCCTTAAATCCCTGCACCCGCACGGCAATTTCCTGCGAACTCCCGGCAAAGGTGGAGCGCATTTCTTTTTGAATCCGTTCCTGGCGGCGTTCCAGTTGTTCGATACTGATTTGCAACTTTTGCCGACGTTCTTCTAATTCCCGCAGGGCGTTCGGTAGCAACTGCTGGAATTGCGCCTGGGCTTGCTGCACCTGGGCTTGCCAGTCCGCTTTTTCCGCCTGGAGCCGACTAATCTCCGCCTGCAATTGCCGCACCTGGGCTTCTAACGCCGTAATCTCTGAGGGTTCCATTAACTGATTTGCGTGGGGGGACAGTAGTAGGTGAGATAACGGCGCAAGGTCACCGGGTCAAATAAGACCGGCACGAAATGGATACTATGGACTTCGCGAAAAAACAAAATCACCGGCAGACCCGGCCAAAACAGATACCAGTCCTGCCAGTCCTGATAGGGAAATGCGCGCAAGGGCTGGCCGTTGCGGGTCAAAACCACCGCCGTTTCTGTGAATGTCAGCCGCAAGACCGTTGTTTGCCAACCCAAAAAGGCCGCCATCGCTGCCAAAACCAAGCCGGTCGGCCAGGAAACCCAACCCACCCCTAGGGCAATCCCGGCCAACCCCACCGCCACCCGATAATCCGGGTCAAGGGTCAAGGGCACCGTCAAAGTGGGGGAAGTCGTTGGCATTCAACCGCAAATCCGTTGATTGGGCTGCACATCTAATTTAATTGTAAAGAAAGTGTAGCCGAAACCGGCGACATCCCTCACCACCTCTAAAATAAAGGCAGACTCATGGTGGAATTACTTATGTCTCTGGCATCCCGGGAAGCCCTGGCGAGCATCAAAGTTTTGATTTTTATGGCGCGTGCCGACGGCATTTTCCGAGCCGAGGAGGAGGAGATTCTCCTCGAGACCTGTGAAACCCTGGAATTACCCCCCGATGTTTCCCTCCTGGACTTGGTGCGTCAAGAGATTGACCTAGAGGCGGAATTGGCTCAGATTACCAGCCCGGCAGCCCGAGAACAGGTGTACAGTGCCGCTTTAGCCCTCGCCTGTGCCGACCGCGACCGCTCGGTTGAAGAACGGGAAGTGCTGGCTCGCATCCGCAATGCCTTTGCGATGACCGGCGACCAAACCGACCGGCTGCAGCGGTGGCTGGAAGACACCCGCAGTACGTTATTGCCCGCCCAGATTGCTCCGATTGATGACCCGGGAGAACGGAACCAAAAAATTGAACAGCTGATCCAAAACTACGCCATCTTTACCGCCGTGTTGGGGGCGTTTCCGATTCCGGGGCTGGCTGTGGTGGTGGATCTGGCCGTGCTCACCTTCCAGTTGAAAATGATTGAAGAAATTGGCCGCTACTGGGGTTATAGCACCAACCGCAAGGATGCCGAACTCCTGCGCGATGGCATGGTGGGCGGCATAGGGGTGTCCTTATTTCGGATTGCCGTGAGTAATGCGGTGAAACTCATTCCCGGTTGGGGGAGCGTGGTGGGGGCATCCTTGTCCTACGCTTCCACTTGGGCATTTGGCAAAGTGGCAAATCAATACTATGCCTCCGGCGGCAAACTCGATGCGGAATCGCTCCAGGCCGCCTTCAAACAAGCCCGGCAGGAGGGAGAACAGGAATATAAAAAGAAGCAAGCCTTCATCAACCAGCAACAAAAAGCCCACGCCGCCAAAATTACGGCACTCCATCAACAACTCCAAAGTGGTGCAATCACTCAGGAGCAATACGAACAACAGCTTCAAGAATTGGGGCAAGCGTTGGGGCAAAATAAATAATTAAAACTTAATAAATTAAGGACATCTCTATTAATCAGGGACAAGCGGTCGCCGGGGGTCACCCCCGACTTTGGTTCTCCGTAAACTCAGGATTCTAGCGACATCATTTTCTACTGGTTGCAATAAATAGAGGTTCCCTATAGTTTCTTTTCTAGGAATAGCGCCTTACCCATTTTGGGGTCTAATTCATAGCCCTTAAAGCCAAAAGATTGATAGGCAGCACGGGCGATAAAATTTCCTTCTAAGACCTCTAAAGTTAATTTGCAACAGCCTAATTCGACGGCTATTTGTTCTGCTTTAGCTAGTAGTCTTTTAGAAATACCTTGCCCCCGGTAGTTGGGATGAACAAAAATATCGTGGATATTCAGCAATGGCCGACACGCAAATGTAGAAAACCCCTCAAAGGCAACCACGACACCCACCGCCTCACCTCCCCAAAATGCTAAAATCACGTGGGCATAGGGGCGTTTGCTAAGTTCCTGAACTAAATTAGTTTTGGTAAATTCTGATAATCCTTGCCCCCCACCCATCGGGTCAAGGGCATACATTGCTAATAAACCGACCAATGCCCTAGCCTGATGAGGTACACCCAAATTAGCGATCAGAATTTCTACATCCATCTGCTACTTCATACCCGTTGCAAGATATTTGAGATTGATATATGGCAATCCTACTTGAGTTTAGAATGGCGGTTGCCGGGGCGCAGCTCCCCAATTTGGTTCTCCAGAATCTTAGTTTGCCAATCCGGTCAGATTGCCATAGTCATAGGATTTAATGGGCTTTAATTTCTTTAATTTTTTGAGAACAGTGCTTTTAGAATAACAGCAGCAGCCTCCATCCTGCGGTTCTCAAATCAGGTCACATGGAGTCAAAAAAAATTCAGGAAGTCATCGAATCTATCGAATCTGCTGAGGCGTTTGGTTCCATTCCTCTGGTGTAAAGGTTTGCATGGTCAGGGCATGCAGTTCGTTCGTTTGTAACAACGATTGCAGAGCTTGGTACACCAACTGATGCCGCTGCACCCGGCTTTTACCTGCAAAACTCGACGATACAATCACCGCCTGCCAATGGTCGCCCCCACCCGTCAAATCCTGGACTTGCACCTGAGCATCGGTCAAATGGCCTTGAATCAACTGGATCAACGTTTGCGGCGACAGCATAGACATCCCTACAACCCTACCCCCCATTATGCCAAAGCCATCTCTCCGCAGGGAGCAAAAAAAAATTAACTTCCGAATCGGATTTTGTAAAGTAGTATATAGAGTTGACCGGTTATGACTACGTCATTGTTACAGAAATTCACAGCTCTGCTGATCCGTTGGTGGTCGGACTTTACCCTGCAAACTCGGTTAATGGCGGCAGCGACCTTAGTGGTCTCCCTGCTGATGAGTTTGCTCACCTTTTGGGCGGTGAATAGTATTCAACAGGATGCCCGCATGAATGATACCCGGTTTGGCCGGGATTTGGGCTTATTATTGGCGGCAAACGTGGCTCCCCTGGTGGCACAGGGAAATCGCACCGAACTGGCGCGTTTGTCGGAAAAGTTTTACAACAGTACCGCCAGCATTCGTTATCTTTTGTATGCCGATACCCAGGGCGAAATCTATTTTGGGATTCCCTTTAGTGCGGTCGAGGTGCAAAACTCCCTCACCCTCCGTCGGCGTATCCAACTCCCGGAATTAGCCGAACCGGATCAACCCTTTGTGCGCCAACATTTAACCCCTGATGGTCTGATTGCTGACGTTTTTGTTCCCTTAGTTCAGGACAATAAATATCTGGGAATTTTAGCCTTGGGAATTAACCCTAATCCCACGGTTTTGAGTGCATCCCTCCTCACCCGTAATATCACCTTAGCCGTATTTATCTCCATTTGGGTTCTAGTTATTTTGGGGGGACTGTTTAATGCCGTAACCATTACTCGTCCAATTCGGGAATTACTGGTAGGGGTAAAAAACATTACATCTGGAAATTTTCGCCAGCGTATTGACTTACCCTTTGGGGGTGAATTGGGGGAACTGATTGTAAGTTTTAATGAGATGGCCGAACGACTTGCCCATTACGAAGAGCAAAATATCGAAGAACTGACCACTCAAAAAGCAAAATTAGATACGCTCATGTCCACGATTGCCGATGGTGCCATTCTCCTGGATCGGGAGTTAAAAATTGTTTTGGTCAACCCGACGGCGGAGAAAATTTTTGGCTGGTCGGGTCAGGACGTTTTGGGGAAAGTGGTATTTACCGCCTTACCGGAACCGGTAGCGGCAGCCCTAGCACAACCGCTAGAGGAATTAGCGCAAAAGGGAGAAGCCAATGGGGAACCGGCAGAATTTTGTATTAATATCCAGTCCCCTTACAAATGCACGGTCAAAGTCCTGCTAACCACTGTTTTTGATCAAGTACGCAATCAATTACAAGGGGTGGCTATCACGGTGCAGGATGTAACTCGTGAAATGGAATTAAATGAAGCAAAAAGCCATTTTATTAGCAATGTTTCCCACGAATTACGCACACCTTTATTTAACATCAAGTCCTTTATCGAAACGCTTTATGAATATGGTCACAGTCTGAATGAGGAACAAAAACGGGATTTCTTGGAAACGGCCAACCGGGAAACGGACCGCTTAACCCGCTTGGTGAATGATGTGTTAGACCTTTCCCGTTTAGAATCCGGTAAACCTTATCCTTTGACTCCTACCTCCCTTAGTGCAGTCGTTGACCAGACCTTGCGTGCCCATCGCCTCACCGCCAAAGATAAAGAAATTCACTTGGCCGCCGTAGTGGAACCGGATTTACCTGATGTCCTAGGACATTACGATCTGCTTCTGCAAGTGTTGGCGAACCTGGTGGGAAATGCGCTGAAATTCACCCCGCCGGGTGGGTATGTGACCCTGTGGGCCTATCCCTGGGAAGGACGGGTGCGAGTGGAAGTGAGCGACACGGGAATTGGCATTCCACCGGAGCATCAGAAAGCGATTTTCGGGCGGTTTTTTCGGGTCGAGAATCGCGTGCATACCTTGGAAGGAACGGGTCTCGGTTTGTCCATTGTGCAAAATATCTTACAGAAGCATCATACCGATATTCATCTGATTAGTGAAGTGGGAATTGGAAGTAGTTTTTGGTTTGATTTAGAAAAAGCCTAGGGCTTACTCTGTAGTAATGGGGTCGGATTTGAGAGTAAAATTTCTGGAGTATCAGACGCGGGGGCTGCGCTCCGGCGACCGCTTGTCCGCAATTTATAGAGGTTCCCTAAATGTATTTTGTTGCCCCATTTTGGCGTAATTTTCTGGTCGGTGGTGGGATTAGCTTGACCTTGGCAGGGGTTTTGGTCTTCCTAGACACCCAAAACTTGCTCAGCTTAGAATTTCAATTTATTGGTGCTAAGGCAATCATTGCTGCCCAAGGCCCCGACCCGCGTTTGAGCGGAATGGGTTTTACTTTTCCTCCGTTTTTAATCTATCTCACTCTCTTACTCGATTCACCCATTTCCACGCAAACTTTACTGGGTACGAGCCTGATTGGTTTGATGATTTGGCTGGTCGGTCAATGTCAATTTAGTTGGGGCTGGCGGGTCATGATCTTAATATCTCTTCTGGTCAATCCCGCATTCCTCATCATGTTAATGACCAGTCCCACTTGGACGGCGATTAGTTTATTTTTGGGATTAAGTACCCTTCTCTACTGGCACCTAATCCATCCCCGCGATCCCAAATATCCTCTCAGCGTCAATTTAGTATTACTGGGTTTAACCCTAGCTCCTTTAGTGCTTCTGCGATATGAATTTTGGTTTCTGTTGCCTATCTTCATGATGATCAGCTGGTTTAGCATGCCGGTGAGCAATCATGAACTCCGCTCCACGACCGTTTTAGTCACTTGTTTTATGAGCATCATTGCTATCGCAGGTTTTTTGTATGTCAACTGGTTAATTAGTGATGATCCCCTGTATTTTCTGCACACTTCAGGCAATGGGTTGCGCTGGCCAAGTATGGAATTTTTGCTCCAGTCTGCATCGGGCTTAAATGCTCTATGGTTCAGTTTAACTTGGCTAGCGCAAATGCTCCCTGCCTATTATGTAGCAGGTGCTTTAATTTTTTACCAAATTTACCAAAATAGAAATTTTTTAGTAGCGAAAATACTAATTATGGCTTTACCTGTATTCGTGCTTATTTTACTATTCTGGCAAAATAATTTTCTCCCGCAGGCGGCGATATTTGGCGCCTTTTCCATCTTGATTCCTGTGGCATTACTGCAATTACCAAAAGTAAAATTTATCGGGTTGATAGTTATCGGTTTAATTTTTAGTAACATCCTTACAGGCAGTTGGTTGAATTTGAATCACTTTATTCCCGATGAGAGTCTGGTTTGGCGGCAAATCACCCAACAAAGTCTCCCCAAAACGGGGGTCATCTTCCGTTGGCGACAAAGGCAATTAGACCAACAAGAAATCAGTGATATACTGTTTCGCCGTTTGCGCCCCGGGCAAAAGATTTTACTGGATGATGCCGTCAACTTCAGCTTTGTTTACTTACTCCATGACTCCCACTTGTTTATACTACCGCATCAGTATGAGTTTAATCTGGCTCTGAATCAGCCGGAGGAAATGGTTGACTATATTTTAGTCCGCCGCAATGTTAGCATTCAACCCATGCCTGACCGAGTCTTCAACCCCGATAGTTTTCAACAAGATGCCTCCCCTAAGCCCAATGCGGGTAGGAGAAGGAGAGCAACTCTTCCATTCGATGATGGTGATTTATTCAACCATTTTGAAGTCATTGCCAGTAATACTTTCTACCAATTATTTCAGCGGCTGTAAGTTTTAAGCAGGAAATATCTGTTGGATTTGCTCCTGATTCATACCATAAAACTCATCTTGATGTTGTAAGCCATCCAATAACCACAGGAATACTCCCTGCGCTCCTAAGGAAAACGCCAAATCTGCCCAATGACGATATAGGGTTATGCGGTCGTTCTGCAATTCACTACTGGATAAGGGACGTTTATCGCTATCACTGCGGGGACGACACCAACCCAATTCCCCTAAATACCAAGGCCGTTTATGCATCGCCAACGCCCGCGAACGCAACCACTCGTCTCCCAATTTTTGGTAATTTTGCCAACTTCCGGGTCGGTCAGCACGCAGGAGAAAATCCCAGCCCCGCCGGTCGGTAAAAGGTAAACCTGCTAAACTTGTTTTCTGCAACTCAGCCGCCGGATGGGTGTACATATGAATGCTTCCCATCGTCAGATTCGGGCGAGTCATATTGGTGGCCAAATCAATACCTTCTTGGGTTTGCGGCTCAGATTTGAGGTAGTTCAAGTCCATACGCGGAGACTGAGCTAACCAGCCCTCTTCACCCGTAGAAATAAAAATAGAAACCGGCATATTTTTTTGAATAAAAACCGCTTGCCTTTGTAACCAGTCAGCAACAATTTTCTGCATCAATATATTAGATTTTACAGGGCGGTTTTCCTGTGCATAAATACCTTTTCCTCTAGGTTCATTAAGAATATCAATACCGATCACTTTGGGAGATTTACTTAAAACTCTGAGAACTTGTATCGTGTGACTTTGAAATAATTTTTCTACGCGGGAATTGAGATAAAAATCGGCTCCGTATTTGAGATATTTATTCTGGTCTTGCAAGGTGACGAATGCGTTGAGCCAAGTTCCTTTAGGAACCGCGCCAACCCATTCTAAATAGCGTAAAATCCCCCCGTAAGATAACCAGTAATTGCCGAGGGTAGGAATCAAGAAAAAATCCAATTCGCTTAACCCTTGAACCAGGGTATTTAAGATATGCAAAACCGGTTGGACAACCTGGTTGGGTTCTGACCACAACGCCGCATCAAAACTCCCTTCGGGAATACCGGGAGCTGATATGGGATAGTCATTAAATGCCCAAAACCGGATGGCATTGATCTGACTGTGACGACGGAGTTCGGGCAGACGCAAATCCCGGGTCAAATAATCCATCACGATATCTTGGACGGGACGTTCCGGCTGCTGTTTGGCTTTGCGGTAACTTTCCACCAACAAATAATAGGCATTGATCCCATATAAGCGGGGCGTCTGTGCCCTAGTTTGGCAAGATAAGGTTGTGCTCAATGCCAGGGAAATGGCTCCAGACAACCAAGCCCGCCGCGAGATCGGGATACCCATCATTTCCCCGTTGCCAGTGCGCCCCCGAAGGTGAACCACACACTGATTTCAAATCCATAGCCAGAGCCATCAATTTGTTTATAGGCTCCCGGTACAACCCGGACTAAATCACTGGCTTTGATCCGCAATTGCCCGACGACTTTGGTAAAGTTAGCTTCCGGGTCTTGGGTGCCCATAATGCTATCCATTTGTGCCGCCATATCCAGGCGATCCGTCACCGGAATGGCCACTTCCGCAAAGGCGCGCAATTCGTCCGAACGCTTGCTGAAATAGGGACGATAACCCACTTCCACCGTCCAGTAACCCCAACGATTGCCGACCGGAAAGGAACGACTAATCGGCACGCGGACATCCAAACCGACCCCGCCCCGGGATAAGGGCAAGGGGGCATTGGGGTCATACCCCAAGGGAATAACGGGCGTGACCTGTAGGGAAGCGGCCAGCAATGGGTCTTGGGTAAATCGCCAACGAATACCCACTTCACCATCAAAGAAACCACTGTTCGTTAATTTGGGATTAAACTGATCATCACTAATCCATTGGTAAGGCACTTTGAAAATTAAGGTGAGATTGTCTTTGAGACCGTATTCTGCGTAAGCTTCGATTTCTAATTTTTCAAATGTGCGACTTTCTAAAGTCCGAAACGTCGTGCTGACAAAGGCCGCCCCCTCCGGTTGGGTAAATCCCCCTGCCCAACTTAAATCTGGATGTACTAAACCTATAACCATGCCAAGGCCAAACGTCCCCAAGAATCGTGCTACTCTCATAATTAATGACCTCAATACAACCATTCTGTTCCCGGGTGAGGTCGGCGAAATGTAATGCAGCTATGTACCAACTGGCGATGATTATAGCAAAATTCCGTAAAACTCCCTAGCACGACAGTTGGTTTGCGATTACAGTATAAAAGGTGTATTGACCCGGTGTCCTATGGCGGCTCATCACAAAGCCCGTCCCCTCAAATCCAACAGTCCCCGACCGGCCAAGCAGTTGTGCAGTGAATGTGGATTGTGCGATACCTCCTATATTCATTACGTGAAAGAAGCCTGTGCTTTTTTACATCAGCAATTTGATGCCCTGGAAACGCAAACCCACGGACGGCAACGGACGCTTGCCAATGAAAATGAATGTTATTTCGGGGTACATGAAACGATGGTCGCGGCACGCAAAAAACAACCTATCCCCGGTGCCCAATGGACGGGAATTGTCACCACCATTGCCATAAAAATGTTGAATGCGGGGTGGGTGGAAGGGGTGGTTTGTGTGCAGAACACTCCTGAAGACCGGTTCCAACCCCGGCCGGTTTTGGCTCGCACTGCCGCAGATATTTTTGCAGCCCGGGTGAATAAACCCACGTTATCGCCCAACTTAAATCTATTGGATGAAATTGAACGCTCTGGCCTGCGCCGGTTGTTAGTCATTGGCGTCGGGTGTCAAATTCAAGCCTTGCGGGCGGTACAAAAACATTTAGGTTTAGAAGAACTTTATGTTTTGGGTACGCCTTGTGTGGATAACGTCACTCGCGCGGGGTTGCAAAAGTTTTTGGAAACCACCAGTCGCTCGCCGCAAACGGTGGTTCATTATGAATTTATGCAGGATTATCAAGTGCATTTCAAACATGAGGATGGCTCGGTCGAAAAAGTGCCTTTTTTTGGGTTGAACACCCGTGAATTGAAGGATATATTTGCCCCATCCTGTTTGAGTTGTTTTGACTATGTCAATGGGCTGGCGGATTTGGTCGTCGGCTACATGGGTGCGCCGTTGGGTTGGCAGTGGTTGGTGGTGCGCAACGAACGGGGACAAGGGATGTTGGATTTGGTGCGGGATGAATTAGAAATGCAACCGGTAACCAGCCAAGGACAAAGGCATCAAGCGGTTCAACAGAGTATTCCTGCCTATGACCAGGGAGTGACTTTGCCCATGTGGGCGGCTCGTTGGATGGGGGTGGTGATTGAAAAATTGGGCCCCAAGGGTTTAGAATATGCCCGCTTTTCCATTGATTCTCATTTCACCCGTAATTATCTCTATGTTCGCCGCCATTATCCGCAGAAATTAGCCAGTCATGTACCGGAATTTGCCAAAAAAATTGTCAGTCAATATCGCCTGCCTAAGGATTAAATACTCATGCTTCCATGAATGTTCTACACCTGAACACTTACGACACCTTGGGGGGAGCAGCTCGAGCCAGTTATCGTTTGCACCAAGGTTTACTCCAATCAGGGGTTCATTCCCGGCAATTAGTGCTCCAAAAAAATAGTCAAGACCCTGAAATTTATGTTTATTCAGAACCCCGTTTCGTGAAACGGTTGCGAGCCATAGCCGACCAATGGCCGTTACATTTTTATCCGGGGCATGCCCGCGCTTTTTCTGCCCATTGGGTTCCCAATTCTGTACCCCAAACGATTAAAGCGTTTCCCTTTGATATTCTGCATATTCATTGGATCAATCGGCTGTTAATCCCGGAAGGACTCCCGCGATTGACTGATAAACCGGTCGTCTGGACACTCCAGGATATGTGGGCGATGACGGGGGGATGCCACTACACCCAAGGTTGTGATTTATTTATGACCCAATGTGGCCGATGTCCGCAGTTAAATAGCTCTCACCCCAAGGATTTATCCCGCCGAGTTTGGCAGCGCAAAAAACGTGCATGGCAGCATTTTTGCCCTGTCATTATCACCCCCAGTTCTTGGTTGGCTCATGCCGTTCAAAAGAGTCCTTTACTGGGACATTGCCAAGTTAAAATCATTCCCAATGGTTTGGATACTAACCGTTACCGACCGATCCCCAAGCCGATTGCCCGTGAGGTTTTGCAGTTACCCCAAGATAAAAAAATCATATTAACCGGTGGCGTCAGTTTACTCAAAGAACCCCATAAAGGCTGGGATTTGCTTTGCGAAACGGCGCGGAGATTAACATCTCAGCAGGAAATGTTCTGGGTCATTTTTGGGCAACAAACAGCACCGGGATTAGAGGGATTACCGGTGCATTGTCTCGGCGCGCTGGCAGATGACATTGCTCTCGCTTTAACCTACAGTGCCGCCGATGTCATGGTCGTCCCCTCTCGCCAAGAAGCGTTTGGGCAGGTGGCTACAGAAGCTATGGCCTGTGGTACGCCTGTGGCGGCGTTTTCCGGTACCGGTGTGCAGGATATTGTCGATCACCAGGTGAATGGCTACCTCGCCCAACCCTTCGACCCGCAAAGTTTGGCTGAGGGGATTCAGTGGGTATTAGCAGCAGGCGCTACCCTCGGTGAGTGCGCCCGCCAGAAAGCCGAACAAGCCTTTAGCCTGCCCGTGGTCGTGCAGAAACATTTAGAACTTTATCAATCGCTCACCCGGTAAGGGTGGGGCTAGGCCTTTTTCTTGGGGCGATTGCGCTCAAACGGTAAGGTTTCCGCTGGCGTGCTGACCGTTTTTTGCTGGGCATCGAGGATTTTCTGGAGATTTTCCGGTAGGGGTTCCCGCGACAAAATGTAGGTCTGTGCCGTTTGGAACATGTTGGCAATCACCATATACATCAGCACCCCGGCCGGCAAAGGAAAGAATAAAAACATTACGGCAAAAACCAAAGGCAGAGATTGATTCACCTGATCCTGCTGGGGATTTTTGCCCACATCCCCCTGGCCGGTGATCATCTGGCTGGCATAGGTACTGGCGGCAAACATCAATACCAAAATCACCGTATCCCAGTGGATGACACCATTACCATCGATTGCCCCCACGCGCCCCAGGGCGGAAATGAATAAAAATCCTTCATTGGCCGCCAAGCCGGGCACAACCCCGGTCAGGGAAACTTTACCCGGATTCAGAGCTTTCAGTTGGGTTTGGCCATTTTCGGTGGTTAATTCCACCAATTCTGCCCCGCTTTTCACCGTCCAATGGGGGGCGATACTGAGATTGTTCACTTCCTGCAGAATCCTCCCCAAACTCCGGCCATCGGGGGTGCGAAAATCCAAAATCGTTTCATCGCCGACGTGCAATTTATTCCCGGCGGTACTGAAGGCACTGACCGCATAGTGTAAGCCGGGTTGGACATAGATATTGTGGGACTGGGTATTAAGCGGCTGGGATTGGACGATTTGCTCGCGGGGGACAATTTCTAATTCCACCGGGTAAGAAACATCGGCAAACGGCGAACCCCGCAGGGTGGCAAAAAGGGCAAATAAAATCGGTAATTGCAGAATTAAGGGCAAACAACCCGCCAAAGGATTGCCAAACTCTTGATAGACTTTGGCCATTTCTTCCTGTTGTTTGGCCGGGTCATTTTTATAGCGTTCCTGGATTTCTTTGACCCGTTTTTGCATGGCCGGTTGGGCAACTTTCATCTGCCGCATATTGCGAATTTGTCCGGCACTGACGGGAGCTAAAGCCGCCCGCACCACCAAGGTGAGGGCAACAATCGCTAACCCATAGCTCGGTACCACCCCGTAGAAAAAGTCCAGGATGGGGAGCATGAGGTTATTAGACAGGAAATTGGTGCCGAACAAGTCCATACGTCAACGTCCCAATGGCTACTTCCTCTTGATATTAGCCTGTGTCGTCCGCCTTTGGTGGCTAAACTGGAATTATGACATGGGATGTAGCACGAGTGACACAGGCGTTGGCGGTCGAACGGCAGGCCGGTTACGCCAACCTGCAAGGTCGGGAGTACCGATTTTATGAATTTCTCCTGGAACAAATGAGCTTGGTGGCCGTGGATTGGTTGCCCAAGCCGGTGATGAATCAGTGGCAGGTACTGCTGGCGGAAATGCGCCACTACCCCCAGTTGACCCATGAGCAACGGGAGGCGCTGGTGGAACGGATTGCCGCCCTTGTGCCCCAGATTCGCATCCCCGGTGCGCCCTCCCCGCGGGTGCAGGAAACCCAGCCGCCACCGCCGAGCGAGGCGACGTTAATCGCCGAATTAGATGTCCTGAAACCCCATCAGAAACGCTATTTACAGCAGTTGGGGTTAAATACTTTGGGGGATGTTTTACACTATTATCCGCGCACTTATGTGGATTATTCCCAGCGGTCACTTATCAAAGATTTGCAAGCGGGTAAAACGGTGACCGTCATCGCCGAGATTCGTAGTTTTCGCTGTTTTACCAGCCCGAAAAATCCGCAGTTAACCATCGCCGAATGGTGGGTCGCCGACGGCTCCGGTCGGATGAAAATCAACCGCTATTATATGGGTAAACGTTATGCCCATAAGGGGTGGCAAGAACAGCAGCGAAAACTTTATAAACCGGGAGTATTAGTCGCAATTTTTGGCTTGGTCAAGCAAACTAAGTTCAGTCAAACCTTGCATGAACCGGAACTGCAAATTATTGACGAAGAATCGGCATCGAAGGGTAAAATTGTCCCTGTCTATGGGTTGCGGGCGGATTTGAAAGCCAGTTGGGTACGCCAAGCTATTCACTCGGTCTTACCTTTAGTCAAATCTTGGCCTGATCCTTTGCCAGAAGCCCTCAAAAAACAATACGATTTAGTCGCTTTGGGAACGGCTTATCAGGGGATTCATGCCCCCCGTTACAGTGAGGAATTAAAACGTGCCCGTACCCGTTTGGTATTTGATGAATTGTTTTATTTACAACTGAGTTTTTTGCAGCGTCGCCGGCAAAATCAGCGTCATCCCAGTCCCGTTTTGGCGGTCGAAGGGCAACTCTTACAAAAGTTCCGGGCGCAATTGCCTTTTCCACTGACCCATGCCCAGGAGCGGGTCATTCAAGAAATTCTCCAGGATTTGCAAAAGCCGCAACCGATGCAACGGCTGGTGCAGGGGGACGTGGGTTCGGGGAAAACCGTAGTGGCGGTCATGGCCATGTTGGCGGCAATTGAGGCGGGTTACCAAGCGGCCTTGATGGCTCCCACCGAAGTGCTGGCGGAGCAACATTATCAAAAATTACTGCACTGGCTCACGCCTTTGCATCTGCCGGTGGAATTACTCACCGGTTCAACCAAAGCCGGTCAACGGCGGCAAATTTTGGCGCAATTAGCCACCGGCGAAATTCCTTTAGTCATTGGCACCCATGCCCTGATTCAGGAAGATGTCAATTTCCGAAATTTGGGTTTAGTGATCATTGATGAACAGCACCGCTTTGGGGTGGAACAACGTTCCCTTTTACAGCAAAAGGGCAGCGAACCCCACGTATTAGCGATGACGGCTACGCCCATTCCGCGCACGTTGGCATTGACGATCCACGGCGATTTAGATGTGAGTCAAATTGATGAATTGCCCCCGGGACGACAAAAGATGACAACAACGGTCATTCCCGGCAGTCAACGGCATTCTGCCTACGATTTGATCCGCCGGGAAGTTGTCCAAGGCCGTCAAGCCTATATTATTTTGCCGTTGATTGAGGAATCGGAAAAACTGGAAGCAAAAGCGGCTACGGCTGAGTATCAAAAGTTGCAGGAAATGACCTTCAAAAATTATCGTTTAGGCTTATTACACGGGCGACAGACCACCGCCGAAAAAGATGCCACACTGCGGGCATTTCGGGATGGGGAAATCCAAATTTTAGTCTCGACAACGGTGGTGGAGGTGGGGGTGGATGTGCCCAATGCCACGGTGATGATGATTGAAAATGCGGAGCGGTTCGGTTTGGCACAATTGCATCAACTGCGGGGGCGGGTAGGGCGGGGGTCGCACCCATCTCACTGCATTCTGGTTACACAAGGGAAAGGCGAAGATACCCAACAACGCCTGCAGGTTTTAACTCAATCCCAAGATGGTTTTTTGATCGCCGACATGGATTTGCGCCTGCGTGGCCCAGGGGAAATTTTGGGCACCCGCCAAGCGGGATTACCGGATTTGGCTTTGACCAGTTTAATCGAAGACCAAGACATATTAGAAACCGCCCGCCAAGCGGCAGAACAATTGCTGCAAAATGACCCGGAATTAACGCATTATCCCCAATTAAAAAACGCATTGTGCCGCTATTTAGAACGACTCACCGGGCGGGTCGTGTTGAGTTAGCTCCATAGGTCACCTGGGGGAGGGTACACCCCTGGAGAATGGCATCGGCTTGCGCCTGCGTCTCAGCCGGCAATTCAACCGCCAGAATGCTGGGATGATGGCGGGACACGTAGGTCATAAACGTCCAGAAGCGGGTCATCGGGTCTTGGCTGTGGCGGTTAATTTCTCGGATGACAGCTCCCAACTCCTCCAAGGTTAAGGGGTTGTGGTAATGGTCGCTGAACACTAAGTTAAGGGTCATGTCATCCGTGGCCTCACACCCACAGGTTTCGCAGGGACAGACCGCAAAAATCATCTCGATAGCCGGCGTGGCAGAGCCATGAACCAGAAACGGCAACCGTGCCCCGGCGACGGCTTGTCCCTGATTAACAGAGGTTTCCTAATTTCCTAAGAGCACCTCTATTGATGGGAACCAGCAGAAAATTATCTCACCGGAATGCCGAGTTAATGGAGAACCAGAGACGGGGGCTGCACCCCTGCGACCGCTTATCCGTAATTTATTTATTTATAGAGGTTATAGAGGTTCCCTAAAATCAATAGAGCATGGATGTCGTTAACTGGCCACCGGCTGCACCTGGGGCTGGAATTGGAACAAAGCATAAACCACATTGCGGCGAATGTTGGTCATCATATCTTGAAATAACTCATAGCCCTCAATTTTGTATTCAATCAAGGGGTCTTGTTGCCCGTATCCCCGCAGCCCTACCGACTCCCGCAGCGCATCCATTTGCTGCAAATGTTCCCGCCATAAGGTATCCACCTGTTGCAGGATGAAAAATCGTTCCGCTTCCCGCATCAACCCCGGGCGAATTTGCTCGATTTGGGCTTCTTTCATGTCGTAAGCAATCCGCACCTGTTCGTGCAAAAAGGCCTGCATTTCCGGCAGACTTAAATCCTCTAATTGGCCGGGTTCTAAATCGCTCAGCAGATAGATAAACTGTTTCACTTTTTCCACCACCGCCGCCAGATTCCACTCCTCCGGCGGTAAATCGGGGTTAATATAGGCGGCAATAATATCATCAATGGTTTTTTCGGCGTATTGAATCACCAATTCCCGTAAATCCCGCCCTTCCAAAATCCGCCGCCGCTCCGCATAAATCGCCCGGCGTTGATTGTTCATCACCTCGTCGTATTCAAACACCTGTTTGCGCAGGTCGTAGTAATAGGTTTCCACCTTCTTTTGCGCCCCTTCCAACGAGCGGGTCAGCAACCCCGACTCAATCGGCATATCTTCCTCCACCCGGAAGGCACTCATCAAGGCCGCCACCCGCTCCCCGCCGAAAATCCGCAGCAGATTGTCCTCCAAACTTAGGAAAAAGCGCGTCGTGCCCGGGTCACCCTGCCGTCCCGCCCGCCCCCGCAGTTGGTTGTCAATCCGGCGGGATTCGTGCCGCTCCGTCCCGATCACGTGCAGACCGCCGAGTTTGACCACCTCATCGTGTTCGGCTTGCGTATAAACTTCGTACTCACGCCGGATGATGCTATACGCCTCCCGCAGGCGAGCCACGACCGGGTCATCCGTCGGTGCCTTTTCCGAAGCAATGGCAATTTTATCTTCGGCGACCAATTCCGGCAGGCTTTGCTCCCCATAGACTTGCACGGCAAAATCCACCGCCGAGCGCAACGTCCGTTCTGCCTCCGGGGATAATTCCGTCGGGAAAATGTTGGGCGAAGCCTTCCAGGTTTTCACCTTTTTACCCGTGCCGAAACCCACGCCCCCGCCCCGATTTTGCCCCATTAACGTAGCAAAAACATGCAACCCCTCGTCACTTTCCGGCATCACCAAGCGGGGCATGAAGTACTCGCGCATTTTCAACCGCGCCATGTACTCGGCGTTCCCGCCCAGGATAATATCCGTCCCCCGCCCCGCCATGTTGGTCGCAATCGTCACCGCCCCTTTGCGACCCGCCTGGGCAACAATTTCCGCCTCCCGCTCCACATTTTCCGGTTTGGCATTGAGTAAATTGTGGGGAATCCCCCGTTCGTGCAGCAGCGCCGAGAGTAATTCCGATTTTTCCACACTGGTCGTCCCCACCAAGACCGGACGACCGAGCGCATGTAGTTCCGCACATTCTTCGGCAATGGCCAGCCATTTGGCCGTTTCGGTTTTATAAACCACGTCCGGCAAATCTTTCCGCACGTTGGGGCGGTTGGTGGGAATGGTGGTCACATCCAATTGGTAGATTTTGCCAAACTCCGCCTCTTCGGTTTTGGCGGTACCCGTCATCCCCGCCAACTTGGGATAGAGCAAAAAGAAATTTTGATAGGTAATCGTGGCTAAGGTTTGGGTTTCCGGCTCGATGGGGACTCCTTCTTTGGCCTCAATGGCCTGATGCAAGCCATCACTCCAGCGTCGTCCCGGCATCACCCGCCCGGTAAATTCATCCACGATGACAATCTCATCGTTGCGAACAATATAATTCACATCTTTAATAAATAACTCTTTGGCTTTGATGGCATTAAAAACGTAGTGTGCCCAGGGATTTTCGGAATCGTATAAATCGGTAACACCGAGAATTTTTTCTGCCTCAATAAAGCCTTCATCGGAAAGTAAGATATTGCGGTTTTTTTCATCTACTTCGTAATGCTCATCCCGTTGCAGTTGGGCAGCGACCTGCGCCGCGGTAATGTATTTCTTTTCCCGTTCTTCGGGGTCACCGACTTGGCCGGAAATAATCAGGGGCGTGCGGGCTTCGTCGATCAAAATGGAGTCCACTTCGTCAATAATGCAGTAGTTGAAGTTGCGCTGCACCACTTCTTCGATACTGGTCGCCATGCTGTCGCGCAGGTAGTCAAACCCCAGCTCGCTATTGGTGGCGTAGGTGACATCACAGGCGTAACTCTTGCGCCGTTCCGAGGCATCCATCCCCTGCTGAATCAGCCCCACCGTCAACCCCATAAACCGATGCAGTTGCCCCATCCATTCCGCATCCCGGCGCGCCAGGTAGTCGTTCACGGTCACCACATGCACCCCTTTGCCGGTGAGTGCATTCAAATAGGCGGGCAGGGTGGCCACCAGGGTTTTGCCTTCGCCGGTTTTCATCTCGGCGATTTGCCCCTCGTGCAGAACCATCCCCCCCAACAACTGCACATCAAAATGGCGCAGCCCTAACACCCGTTTCCCGGCCTCCCGCACGGCGGCAAAGGCTTCGGGCAATAAATCCTCCAGCGTTTCCCCCCGGTCCAGGCGCTGGCGAAATTCGGCGGTTTTGCCCCGCAGTTCCTCATCCGTGAGGCGTTGCATGTCCTCTTCCAGCAGGTTAATCTCCACCACCAGCGGCTTGTACTGGTTAATTTTGCGCTGGTTGGGGTCACCGAGGAGAAGTTTCAGCATGGGCGTGCGGCGCAATTGGGCTAACAATGGGCATTATTTATCCTAGCATTGCCCTCCCCAGGCGCGGATTGGATCAGGGGGCAAGCCGGTATGGTAGGCTAAAAACATTGCTGCTGTGGAGGCATTTGGACGCATGACTCAGGGGAAAGGGTTCGGCTTTGGGCTGGGCAAGATGAAAGAATTTGCCGATGCCATCAAAAAGGCGCAACAGGTGCAGGAAGGCGCCATCCAAATGCAACAGGAATTGGACAACATGGAAATCGTCGGGGAAGCCGGCGCAGGTATGGTGAAAGTGGTTTTGAGTGGCAATCAGGAACCCCGGCGGGTGGAAATTGCCCCGGCTGCCCTGGAAAAAGATGCGGCCGAATTATCCCAATTGGTATTCACGGCGCTGAAAGCGGCCTACGATGAATCCACCGCCACCATGAAACGAAAAATGGATGACCTCACCGGCGGGTTGGGTTTGCCGGGGGTCTAAGCCGCTCCACAATCGTGGTCAACACGTCAATCCCGCCCACATTGCCCGGCACGATCACCACGGGTAAGTGGGGGAATTGCGGGTGGTCGGCGGGGGTGCGAATCACGTTAATACCGGGGGCAATCTGGCCGAGTAACCGCACCAAAGTCAGATTCAACCCGTGGCTGAGGATTTCGTTGGAGGTAATCCCGCCTTTGCTGACCAGAAAACCGATTTCCGGGGGCAATTGATGCACCAGCAGGGAGGTCACTTGGGCAACTTGACGGCCAAAGTCTAACCGGGTTTGCGGGTCGGGAAATTGCAATTCTTCCCTGGGAGTATAAATGACGGGAATCAACCCTTGCTGCAGGGTTTCCCGGATGCGGCTCACCGCCGTTTGCACCACCGCCAACGGCGTTTGCCCCTGCAATAATTGGCCGATGGGCAGTTCCATCCCCCGCACGGCTGCCTGTTGCAGTAAGTGGTTAACTTGTTGGGTGGAAAGCTGCACATGGGAACCGACAATCACCACCCCGGGCAGCCTGCCCCGCACATACTCAGACATGGACGCCGGGGCAACCGGCTGCGGGGGCAATTGCGCTAAGGCACTGATGATACCGGCGGCGGAACGGAGCAGAAATTTTTTGCCGCGGGCGTGACAGCGGTAGAGGGCTTCGGCAAACAAATTTAAGTCTGCGTAGGTGACCGCATCCACGACCGCACAAGCATTGTGTTCCAAACCCATTAAAATCTCATCGCAGCCCGCCCGAATCTGAGCCAAAGTCAACCGCACCACCTGCTCTCGTTGAATTCTGCCGCCGGTTTTTGCTTGGACATAATCGGGCAAATAGGCCGATTGATAGCCAAAAACCGAATCTCGGGCAAATTCGGTTTGATCCACCGCGACCCGTTCCCCGTTGCTGAGGAGATAATGCACACTGTTTTCGGTGATTCTCCCCCCTTCAATAAACGCCGGAATCAGGAAATGGGCATCGAATTCCCCTAATTCTTGATTCAGCACCTCCACTTCCAAGGGATAATGCCCCCGCAAGGTGGAATCGGAACGGCTGATCACCAGGTGATTTTTTAATAATTCGGCCCCGAGAACCTGTTTGAGCTGACGGCAAATATCCCGGGTGACTTGGGCGGCCATCGCCGGGGTGCGGGCGCGGGTATTGCCCAAAATAAACAGCAGGGGCGAATCGTCCGCCAGGGCGGTTTTGAGCGTGTCCGCATCCCAGCGCAACAGCAAAAAACAGCTATGCACCGTCTGGGAGCCGGTGGGGTCGTCATCCAAAATGATTAATTTCGGGCGGGTCATCTTGCCAGGGGAACCATCAACCCTTCAGTATAGACACAAGCGGTTCAGGGGATGCGGATGAATTTTCAGGATGTGCAGGCGGCCTTGCATCGGTTTTGGGCGGCGCAGGGGTGTGTCATTGTCCAGCCCTATGATGTGGAGAAAGGGGCGGGCACCATGAGTCCCCATACCTTTTTGCGGGCGTTGGGGCCGGAGCCCTGGGCGGTAGCCTACGTGGAACCCTGTCGCCGGCCGGGGGATGGCCGCTATGGGGAAAATCCCAATCGCTTGCAGCATTATTTTCAGTACCAAGTGTTGATCAAACCCTCGCCCGCCGGTATTCAAGAAACCTATTTGGCATCCCTGCGGGCTTTAGGCATCCAACCCGAAGAACACGATATTCGTTTCGTCGAAGACAACTGGGAATCGCCAACTTTGGGAGCCTGGGGTGTGGGTTGGGAAGTCTGGCTGGACGGCATGGAAATTACCCAGTTTACCTATTTTCAGCAATGCGGCAGCCTGGATTGTCACCCCGTCGCCATTGAAATTACCTACGGATTAGAACGCTTAGCCATGTATCTGCAAAATGTGGATAAAATCCTGGATATTCGTTGGAATGACCAGGTCACCTACGGGGACATTTATTTACAAAATGAAGTCGAGCAATGCACCTACAATTTTCAGGCGGCTGACCCCCAGCTCTTATTCCAACTCTTCACCCTCTACGAAAAAGAAGCCCAACAATTACTCACCCAAAAACTGGTGACTCCCACGTTGGATTACGTGTTGAAATGTTCCCACACGTTTAATTTATTGGAGGCGCGCGGGGTGATTGCCGTGACCGAACGCACCCGCTATATCGGCCGAATTCGCCACCTGGCTCGCCAAGTCGCCCAGCTCTACGTGCAGCAACGGCAGGAGTTGGGATTGCCCCGGCCAGCTTCTGGCATCCCGTCCCCCAAGTCGGCATAATAAAAGCGAACCATCGGGTTTAGGAGTTGGGATTATGGCACGTACCCCTTCGGTCATGTTGGCGTTGGGCACCCCCGCCCCCGCCTTTCATCTCCCGGATGTCGTCACCGGCGAGACCATTTCGTTAGAAACCTTTGCGGGGAAAACCGGCTTGCTGGTGATGTTTATTTGCCGCCACTGCCCCTACGTGAAACACATCCAAGACCAGTTGGCGCAGTTGGGACGGGATTATCAAAACCAAGATTTGGGAATCGTCGCCATTAGTTCGAATGATGCCGAAAAATACCCGGATGACAGCCCGGCCTCCCTCAAGGAAATGGCGCAAGAATTGGGCTTTACCTTCCCGTTTTGCTATGACGAAACCCAAGCGGTGGCCAAAGCCTATCAAGCCGCCTGTACCCCCGATTTTTACCTGTTTGACCGGGAGCGCAAATTGGTCTATCGGGGGCAATTGGATGACAGCCGCCCCAAGAGTGACCCGCCCATTCCGGTTACCGGCAAAGACCTGCGGGCAGCGATTGATGCCCTGTTGAGCGGTCAACCCATCCCGACCGACCAACGAGCCAGCATCGGCTGCAACATCAAATGGAAACCGGGGAATGAACCGGATTACTACAAGGTGGCCTGATCACAACAACCGATCCATCAGGGCAAATACCGGTGCCGCCGCCGTCCAATCCGGGGGCTGCGGTTGCGTGGTCAACCATTGGCCGAGTAAGCGGTGCAACCCCATCAGCTTAAAACTGGGTTCCGCCTGCGCCTGTGCCATGGCCTCGGCTACCGGCAGATAGCCCGTTTCTCCCAAATCTCCCAGCAAAACCCGTTGTAAGCGGGTTTCGGAACGGCCGATCAGGTGCAGGAGTTGTTGAATATAATCGCTGTCTTGCGTGAGTAAATACAGGGCACACAAAGCCGCACTCCTGACCCGGGGGAGAGCATGGGTCAAAAAAGGTTGAATTTGGGGCAAGGCCGCCTGAGCCTTGAGCCGCCCCAACGCCAAGAGAATGGCCGGGTAGGGTTGCGGTAAAGCTTCTGTCCCCAGCGCCGAAGGTTCCCCCGCAGCGGTCAATAACCCCACCAAATCGGGAATGGCCGCCGTCGCTCCCAGTAATCCCAGCGCCGTTGCCGCCGCCGCCCGCAGTTGGAAATCCGCCACCTGCAAGCAGGCGATTAACCCCGGAATGGCTTGGGGGTCGCCGATTTGTCCCAACGCCCGGGCGGCATTGCGGCGCAGGGGATAGCCCCCCAACTCCGTCCGGTCGGATTCATCCCTCAAAGCCAAAATGAGCGCCGGGACGGCTTCTTTAACCCGAAACCGCCCCAGCCACCAGGCCGCATAGTACCGCTGGCTCAGGTCGGGGGATTGCAGTTGGGCAAGCGCCTCGGCAACCGTCACGCTAATCAGCCTTGACCATTCCCCAGGGCTTCAATCCGCACGATTTTGCCCCCCAAGCGGGTAATGCGGCGCATTTCTTCATTCATGCGGTTGTAGGGCACCGTGAGAAACACACTGCCGCTCTTGCGGATCGGGAAATTGCGGCGGTCGCTCTGGTCGCTCTGGCGCAGACCCACAATTTCATAGCGAAATAAACGGCTGTTGGCAGTGTTTAAGGCGGAAATTCCGTTACTGGCTGGCCCGTAAAACATCGGTGCGACTCCCGAATCAGTTCATTTCCCAATTTTAGAGGCTGATGGCTCGGCGCCCAAATTATGACAATTTGTAACAATCAAACCCCAACGATTACTCTAGGATGGGCTTAGTCATTGACGCATCCCATGGCACCGCTCAAGCTCAAGAAATTGCTCCAGCAGGCGGAATTGGCGGCCATCCTAGCCGCGCTCACCCAGGGGCAGGCATGGGGGGTCGCCGATGCCCAGCATCAACTGTTGGCGGGTACCTTCACCGGGGGCGAAGGCATAGCGCTGACCAGTGCCGGCCAAACCATTGGTTGGGTGTACGGGGCGATGGCGCCGGTGTTGGCGCGGTGGTTGCAGTACCTGATTGTCCAGGAAGAGGACAAACGCGCCCTAGCGCAAGAGACGCTCGACCGCTACCGAGAAATCAATCTGCTGTACGATTTGGCGGAAAAAATGCACGCCACCCTGGATTTACAAGCCTTAGCCGACTTGGTGATGGCGGAAACCCAGGCGTTGCTGGGCGGCTACCAGGGCTGCCTGATGCTGTTTAATCCCCACAGCCAGGTGTTGGAGGTGGTCAGCAGCTATGGCCCGCCGGTGGAGCAGACCTATTTCCCGCCGGGACAGGGGATTGCCGGCCATGTTTTTCTCAGCGGGCGGGCGGAGATCGTCAATGATGTGCGCCGGGATGAGCGGTTTGTGCCGGGGTTGCTCCCCATCCATGCCCTGATGTGTGCCCCGCTGATGACCAAGCAAGGGGCGATTGGCGTGATCAACGTCACCAGCGACACCCCCGTCGAGTACACGGCCAGCCATCTGAAACGGTTGACGGCACTGGCTGCCCAAGCGGCGCTGGCGATCAGTAATGCCCGTGCCCACGCCCACAAACTCCAAGAAGAACGCCTGCGCCTGAGTTTAGACCGGTTTTTGGGGGGGCGGTATCGGATTCTCCGCACCCTGGGAACGGGCGGCTTTGGGCACACCTACTTGGCCGAAGACCTACAACGCCCCGGCACCCCCGCCTGTGTAGTGAAACAACTGCAACCGGCACGGGACAACCCTACCCTGATGGAGGTCGCCCGCCGCCTCTTCCGGGCGGAAGCCGAAACCCTGGAGGTGTTGGGCAAACACGACCAGATTCCTGCCCTGCTGGCCTACTTTGAACAGGATGAGGATTTTTATCTGGTGCAGGAGTATATTGACGGCCAGTTACTCAGCGACGAATTGGCACAAACCGCCCCCTGCCATCCCCAGCGGGTGTTGCAACTGATCCAAGAAATTCTGGAAGTTCTCAGCTTTGTCCACCAGCAGCAGGTGATTCACCGGGATTTGAAACCGGACAATATCATCCGCCGTCACCGGGACCGCAAGCTGGTGTTGATTGATTTTGGCTCCGTCAAACAATGTCGCGGTGCCACCCAAAAGCAGGAAACCATTGCCGTCGGCACCCGCGGTTATGCCCCCAGTGAACAATACGCCGGTCGCCCCCGCTTCAGTAGTGACATCTACGCCGTGGGGATTATTGCCATCCAAGCCCTGACCGGTTTACCCCCCAGTGAATGGCAAGCCCAAGATGGCAGCGGACAGTTGCGGTGGCGGGAGCATTGCCCGGATGTACCGGCAGACTTTGCCCAGGTGTTGGACAAAATGGTGCGGGAGCAAAGTTGGGAACGCTACGCCCAAATCGGTGATGTCCTCGCTGCCCTGGCGCAGGTGCAGATTCCCTACACCCCCGATACGGAGATTCTCAACCCCACGCCCGGCGAACCCTCCCTGCTGACCCAGAGTAGCCGCTGGTTGGTGGAAACCGCCCGCCGCTTGATCCAGGGTTAAGCCCTTGAAACCGGGTGATAAGATAGGGCAGGCCGTCTGTATGCAAGGCATGGGCGGCTGATCACCTGATTTTAACCAGGAGTGTATTCCCATGCGTTCCCATCTCTGGATTGTGCTGAGCTTATTGGCGACCACCCTCGGGGCACCCGCACAGGCGCAAACCCCCGCCAAAGTCAGCACCAGCAGCACCCCGGTCACCGACCAGTTCAAAATCCCCCCCTTCCGGGACTACACCGGCGATGGGGTGCAAAACCTAGATGACATCCCGGCTCACCAAAAGAACTTCAACGACCTGCTGAAAAAGTGGGCGGCCCGCATTAGTGGCAGGGGCTAAAGCCCGAACCCGCCGCAAAGCCCCCCTTGCTTTAGGTTATGACCAGGTTAAACTTAGCTTTAGGTTATGACCAGGTTAAACTTAGGAATCCAGCGGTCAAACGGAGTCAATTTCCTGCTATGATTTGGCTAGCATCACTACAGAACCTGTAGTGAGTTTAGGTACAACGTTTGTATATCAGCCTGTTTAACTGTTGAGGAGTTACGGCAATGCGTCCCAAAACCTTACTTTCTCTGTCGGTCACTGGCACGGTGCTGGTCGTGGCGGCGTCGGCGAGTGCCCAACCTGCCCCCAAACTGTACGAGCCGCCGGTGATGACCACCACAGCGGAGAAATCCGAAGCTTGGCCTCCCTTTACCAAACCCTTCCTGTGGAATGAGCCCAAGACCATCATTCAATTCCCCAAGCCTTCCTACTACGAGCATCCCTTCGCCATCGAGCGGAGTATGCAACCATTCAAGATTGGCATCAAGAAGGTGGCGGGCACTTCTGCCAGTCCGGTGAGCGACAAATTCAAAATCCCGCCCTTCCGGGATTACACCGGGGATGGGGTGCAGAATCTGGATGATATTCCTGCCCACCAAAAGAACTTCAACGACCTGTTGAAGAAATGGGCCAGCAGCATCGGCAGCTGTTCCAAACAGCGCGGGGTGATGTTCCGGCAGGTGGGTAAAGAAGAAGTGCCCATCCAAATCAACGGCGACCCCGGTAAAGTGCAGTTGAACGCCAACAACGTTCCCGTCTGCCCCGGTTAAGGTGCCGGTTGATTTCGGGTTAATGCTAAAAACTTGATTTTGACAACCTGAGCGGCTCCCTGGGCAACCGGGGAGCTGATTCTTTTGCCGCCCCGGCGACCGCCGTTCCCCAATTAATAAAAAAGTTTCTTTAATTTGGCACCTCTATTTATGGG
>CALHCP010000070.1 GCA_937936705.1 uncultured cyanobacterium
ATCCACCGCTGGGGCAGTTCCTGCCCCGCCTGCCACTCGATCTGGGGGGTCAAACTATTTTTGCGTCCCCAGGTCATCAAACACTCCAGCAGGGTGGCATCCGCCCACTCCTGAGCAAAACTTTGCGCCTGTTCTTTTGTAATCTGCCCCTGCGCGATCCCGTGGGCAATGATCCCGTATTCCCAGGGCAGACCCCCCTCCACCCGCTGGAGCTTCGGCGCATACCCCGGCCAATGCCGGGCAGACAACCGCCGCCAGCGCCGCACCGGATGCACTCCCCCCGTAGCGTACACAACCCGCCCCATAAAGAGGTAAAACCGCCAGCGGCTTTCTCCCAGAGTAAAGACCAAACAGCCGGTTTCCTGTTGTTGCTTGACCCAGATGAGAGCTTTGAGTAATTGGGATGGCGTGATCATGATCTATACGCTCCTTCAACCTTGGTTACAAACTAGTTACAAAACTACGGGGTTTTCTGAATGAAATTAATATAACTAAGCGCAACCTCCCCTACTACCCCAAAATCACGGAATCTCCGTAAAAACCGCTTCCGCAGAGTTACCGAAAATGCCCTCAGCCTTAGAACATCATGCTAATCCCAATTGGCAAAAACCGCTTTGAATCAAGAAAAATCCGACTTGAGCGTAAAACAAAGTAAGTACAAAACCTTTTCTTAAAATTTCATGAAGAACTTAGTATTACGCTACAAATCCGTAAGTTTACGCTGGGGACGAGCTGATTTTTGGGTTAATTTATTTTGGGTTAATTTATTTTTAATAATTAATATAGCAATGGGACTGGATTGGCGAATCAAAGTCGGGGACGAAGCCCCGGCGACGGCTGCGGCCTCATGGCAGTTCGCCGCTCCCAATTTGATGTGTGGTTTGCGGCCAGGGACAAGGGGGCGAGATATTCGCCTGAGAATCTGCTAGGGTGATGGCAGTGAGGCATTGCTCCCACCAGTGACTATGCTAGAGATGGGGTTGCTCGAGCCGGACGAGTTGTTGCGGCATTATCAAAACGGGAAGCGGGATTTTGGTCGGGTCAATCTGAGTGAAGCCGTACTCATCCACATGGATTTGAGCGGCATCAACCTCCAGGGGTGCGGCTTGGTGTGGAGCAATGCCAGCGGCACCTGTTTGCGGGGAGCCGACCTGAGTTTGAGTAATTGCACGAAAGTCAAGTTGATCCAGGCGGATTTACGCGATGCGAATCTGGCCGGAGCGAATCTGAGCGGGGCGGATTTGAGTTGGGCGAATTTGAGCGGGGCGAATTTGAGCGGCGCGGATTTGAGCGAGGCAACCCTGAATGCGCCGGTGTTGGCCGGGTGCAATCTGAGCCGGGTGAATCTCCGGGGTGCGAATCTCCGCAGTATTCAGCTCCAGGGGGCGGATTTCAGCGGCGCGGATTTGAGCGGCTGCAATCTGAAAGAGGCGCTGCTCTCCCAGGCCAGTATGACCCGGGTGCTGTTGAGTGAAGCCAACCTCAGCGGGGCGAATTTGACCGAGGCCAATCTCACCCGGGCCTGTATGACCCGCGTGACCTTGGTACGGGCGGATTTGCGGGGGATTATCCTCAATACCGCCAGCAACCTCCGCCGGGAAACCATCAGCGGAGCGGCCTTGAACAATGCCATCTTTGTGGGAGCCTGTCTCCAGGGGGCTGACCTGTCCGGTGCCAATCTGAGTCAGGCCAATTTCAGCGGCGCCTCGTTGGAGGGGGCAAACCTCATGGGTGCCAATCTGGCCCAGGCCAACCTGAGTGGGGCGGATTTGAGCGGGGCGGATTTAACCAAGGCGGATTTGGGACGGGCAACTCTGGCCGGGGTGGACCTAAGCGGCGCCAAAATGCCCGATGGTTCTATCCGCACCTAGTCCCAAGGGCAGCGCCAGGTGATAACCTAAAAAAATAACCTGACGTGTTGTAACCCTATGGAACTTGCATTGTTGCTGGCGAAGCTCCCGGAAGCCTACGCCATTTTTGACCCCTTGGTGGACATTCTGCCGGTCATCCCCGTCTTTTTCCTGTTGCTGGCCTTTGTCTGGCAAGCCGCCATTGGGTTTCGTTAACCCTTGCCCCAACTAACTGCGAGGTTGCGGCCCCAAACCCATCAGCGGGGCGTAAACCGCCGTATCTCCCAACTCGTTTTCAATCTCCAGCAGCCGGTTATATTTAGCCACCCGCTCGCTGCGGCAGAGGGAACCGGTTTTAATTTGCCCCGCGTTGGTGGCCACCGCCAGGTCGGCGATGGTGGTGTCTTCGGTCTCCCCCGAACGATGGCTGATCACCGAGCGGTAGCCGCGGCGAGTGGCGAGATCGATGGTTTGCAGGGTTTCGCTGACCGTGCCGATCTGGTTGAGTTTGATCAAAATGGCATTGGCCACCCCCAAGTCAATCCCCCTTTGTAAGCGGGTGCGGTTGGTGACGAATAAATCATCCCCCACCAGTTGGATTTTTTGCCCCAGCCCTTGGGTATGGATTTGCCAGTTATCCCAGTCGTCTTCCGCGAGGCCATCCTCGATGGAAACAATCGGGTAACTTTGCGCCAGTTCCTCCAGGTAGGTGATCAATTCCTGCGGGGAGCGGGTCTGGCCGTCGTAGGTATATTGGCCGTTTTGGTAAAATTCGCTGGCGGCCACGTCCAGGGCAAAGGCAATCTGTTCCCCCGGTTGATAGCCCGCTTTTTCAATGGCTTGGAGCAGTAAATCCAACGCTTCCCGATTGGAACCCAAATTGGGGGCAAACCCGCCCTCATCGCCGACGCTGGTATTGAGTTTTTTCTCTTTCAACACCTTTTTCAGGGTGGCAAAGACTTCCGCCCCCCAGCGCAACGCCTCCCGGAAGCTGGAAGCCCCCACCGGCACAATCATAAATTCCTGAATGTCCACGTTATTATCCGCATGCACCCCGCCGTTGAGCACATTCATCATCGGCACGGGCAAAACACTGCTCATCGGCCCGCCCAAATACCGATACAGGGGTAATCCCAGGGCACGCGCCGCCGCCTTGGCCACCGCGATGGACACCCCTAGAATGGCATTGGCTCCCAGGTTACTTTTGTTGGGGGTGCCGTCCAGGTCAATCAGAGCTTGGTCAATCGCCTGCTGGTTGGTCGCATCTAGGTCCAGCAATTCCGGTTCGATGGTTTCCAGCACATGATTCACCGCTTTCAGCACCCCGGCTCCCCCGTAGCGTTGGGGGTCGCCATCGCGCAGTTCATGGGCTTCAAAGGTTCCGGTTGAAGCACCGCTGGGAACCATCGCCATCCCTGTATCCCCATCCGCCAAATCCACCTGCACCGCAATCGTCGGTCGCCCGCGGGAGTCCAACACTTCCCAGGCGCGGATACTATCAATCGTGGTTGTCACCAGCGCAGACATAAGCAGTTCCTCCAAGCTCCACTTGCATCCTAGAGGTAGTCTCAGGAATTTGCCGGGAACTTCACTAAATCTCAA
>CALHCP010000071.1 GCA_937936705.1 uncultured cyanobacterium
ACTCTAGGTATTTATTCCTAATGGACACACAATTTCCTTGGCTGACGGTGGCGGTGCTGTTACCCTTGGGGGCGGCATTGGGGATGCCACTTTTGCCTGCCAAAGCGGGGCGCACGGTGCGCTGGTATGCCCTGGGGGTGGGCTTGTTGGATTTTGGGTGGTTGCTGACGGGGCTGTGGCAGCAGTATGACCCGGCCACCCAGGGGTATCAGATGGTGGAGCAATGGCCGTGGTTGCCCCAGCTGGGTCTGCAGTGGTCGCTGGCGGTGGATGGCCTGTCCCTGCCGTTGTTGGTGTTGGGGGCGTTGGTGACTACCTTGGCGACGGCGGCGGCTTGGCGGGTTGAGCACCGTCCCCGCTTGTTTTACGCCCTGATGTTGGTGCTGTATGGGGCGCAGTTGGGGGTGTTTGCGGCCAAGGATGTGCTGTTGTTTTTCCTGATGTGGGAGTTGGAACTGGTGCCGGTTTATTTGCTGATTGCGATTTGGGGCGGGCAACAGCGGCAGTACGCGGCCACCAAGTTTATCCTCTACACGGCCTTGGGTTCGCTGTTTATTTTGGTGGCGGGGCTGGCCTTGGCGTTTGCCGGCGATGCCTTCACCTGGGATATGGCGGTTTTGCGGGAGCAACCGTTGCCCCTGGGGCTGGGAATCGTGGCCTATCTGGGCTTTTTGGTCGCCTTTGGGGTCAAGTTGCCGATTTTTCCCTTGCATACCTGGCTGCCTTTTGCCCATAGTGAAGCCTCGGCGCCGGTTTCGATGGTGTTGGCGGGGGTGTTGTTGAAGCTGGGGGGCTACGGGTTGCTGCGTTTCAATGTGCAGATGTTGCCCCAGGCGCACCAGGTTTTAGCGCCGATGCTGGTGGTACTGGGAATTGTGAATATCCTGTACGGGGCGTTGACGGCCTACAGCCAAAACCATCTGAAAAAACGCCTGGCCTATTCTTCCATTTCCCACATGGGGTTTGTGTTGGTGGGGTTGGGGGCGTTGAATGCTTTGGGGTTGCAGGGGGCGTTGCTGCAAATGGTGTCCCACGGGTTGATCGCGGCGGTGTTGTTTTTCCTGGCGGGGGTGGCCTACGAACGGACGCACACTCTGGAGATGGGGCAGTTGGGGGGCTTGGCGCAGTCCGCTCCGCGCCTTTTTGCCCTGTTTACCGCCGGGAGTTTTGCCTCGCTGGCACTGCCCGGTATGAGTGGCTTTATCAGTGAATTGTCGGTGTTTTTGGGGCTGGCGGACAGTCTCTACAATGCCCTGTTCAAGGGGCTGGCGATCACCCTGGCGGCGGTGGGCTTGATCCTGACGCCGGTTTATCTGCTGGATTTGCTGCGGCGGGTCTTTTACGGAGCGCCGGGGGCAGCGGTTTGGGCGGGGGGCGATGCCAACCCCAGGGAATTGTTTATCGCCCTGAGTTTGTTAATTCCGGTCTTGGTGGTGGGCACCTATCCCCGCAGCCTGAGCGATTGGTCGAATCCGGCTACCACGTTGATCGCAGAGCAATGGCCAGCCCCGGCGACCGTGGTGGCGCAACCCCTGACCGTTCCGCCGGTGCTATTCTCGACGGTGCACCAGTAGGGCGTTGGCCTGGTCGGTGGGCAGCAGGGTGAGTTCCTGGATGTTGACGTGGGGGGGGCGGGTCAGGCAGAAAACCACCGTCTCCGCCACATCTTGGCCGGTTAAGGGGGTTAAGCCCCGATACACCTGCCGGGCGCGTTCGGTATCGCCCCGAAACCGCACCGGTGAAAACTCCGTCTCCACTAAGCCGGGATTAATGGTGGTCACCCGCACCGGCGTTCCCAATAAATCCTGTTTGAGAGCATCCCCCAAGATGCGCACGGCGGCCTTGGTCGCACAGTACACGTTGCCCCCCGGATAGGCGGCCAGACCGGCAATCGAGGCGATATTCACCACATGACCGCGCCCCCGCGCCACCATCCCCGGCAATACGGCGCGGGTGATGTACAGCAACCCCTTGAGGTTGGTATCAATCATCTCTTCCCAGTCGTTGATATTCCCCTCCTGGAACCGGTCTAGCCCCCGGCTCAAACCGGCGTTGTTAATCACAATATCAATACATTGCCATTCCGGGGGTAGATGCTCGAACCAGTGTTGCACCGCCTGTCGGTCGCGCACATCCAGGGTTTGCGCCAGACAGGCCGTTTGGTACCGGGCGTGTAATTCCGCCGCTAAAACCGCTAACCGTTCCTGCCGCCGCGCCACCAGCAGCAGCCGCACCCCCAAGGGCGCCAACCCCCGGGCACAATCCCGGCCGATGCCGCTACTGGCTCCCGTCACCAGCACCGTTTGTCCCTGTAGTTCCATCTAGGGTTGCCCCTCCGAACTCCCTCCCTCCAGGCGCATCACCGGGGCGGGGCGCTCCTCTTGGGCGGGTTCCTTGGGCGGGGCTGCCGGAGTTTTCCCCTCATCATCGCCGAAAAATTGCTGCTCCAGATTCTTAATCACCACGTACAGCACCGGCACCAGCAGCAAACTCAGCAGCGTGGAAATGGCATACCCCCCCAGCAGCGCCGTTCCCAGCGACCAGCGGCTCATCGCCCCTGCCCCTTTTGCCACCACCAAGGGCGCAAACCCCACCAAACCGGAAAACACCGTCATCAAAATCGGTCTGAGCCGCTCCCGACAGGCATGAATGGCCGCCTGGGTGAAATTCATGCCCATCTCTTTGTGGGCTTGGTTGGCAAATTCCACGATCAAAATCGCATTTTTACTCGCCAGGGCAATCAACATCACCAAAGCAAGCTGGGTGTACATATTGTTATTGACCGCCGGCCAGCCGTTCCAGGATTGCAGTAAATTGGCGCGCAGTTGGATCGCCCCCAGCGCCCCCAAAATCGCCAGGGGCACCGTCAGCATGATAATCAGCGGGTCAATATAACTTTCGTACTGCGCCGCCAGGATCAAAAACACCACCACAAACGACAACCCGAAGATAATCGGCGCCGCCCCCGCCGCCGCCCGTTCCTGAAAGGCCATCCCCGTCCAGGCGATGGTAAACCCCGGGTCGAGCACCGCTTGCGCCACCTCCTCCAGCGCCCGCATCGCATCCCCGGTACTAAACCCCGGTGCGGGACTGGCCAAAATATTCACCGCCGTATAGATATTGTAATGCTGAACAATGGGCGGATAGGTGGTGCGCTTCACCTGTACCACCTGGCTCAACTGTACCAGCCGGCCGTCCCGCGAGCGCACATACAACCGGTCAATCGCCTGCGGGTCGGAGCGATAAGGGGCATCCGCCTGGGCATACACCCGGTAGAGGAATCCCCCCAGCACGTACTGATTCACATAGGTCGCCCCCAGATAGGTCTGCATGGTATTAAAAACCGTGTTAATATCCACGTTCTGGGCATTGGCGAGATTCCGGTCAACGCTCACCTCCAGCAAGGGCGCACTGGGGGTAAAGTTGGGAAACGCCTGGGCAATTTCCGGGCGTTGATTCACCGCCGCCAAGTACTTTTTCGTATTGGCGATCAGCGCCTCCATCCCCCGGTAGGCCCGATCCTGGAGATACAACTCCAGCCCCCCCGTACTGCCCAGCCCATCAATCGCCGGGGCATTCACCGCCGACACCCGCATCCCCGTCACCTGGGTCGCCATCAACCGGTTGACCCAGCGCAATAAACCAAAAACCGATTTCTGCACCCCTTTGCGCTCTTCCCAGGGCTTGAGTTTCACAAAAAACAGGGCTTTATTGCTGGCATTCCCGGCAAAACTAAACCCGGCCACCCCCATGACACTCTCAACTTCCGGTTTTTGCAGGATCAAGTCTTCCACCTGCATCACCTGGTCGGTGGTGTACTGCAAAGAGACCCCCGCCGGCGCTTCCCCCAACAGGAAAAAATAGCCCTGGTCTTCTTCCGGGATAAACCCTTGGGGGGTCGCCTGATAAATCCATCCCGAAGCAATCAACCCCACCACAAACAGCGGCACCACATACCACCGCCACCGGATCACCTGGGTCACCAACCGGGTGTAGTCGGCTTGGAGCCGGGCAAAAATCCGATTAAACCCGGCAAAAAGATGAGCCAACGGCCCGTGCAATTCCCGACTAGGGCGCATCAAAATCGCCGACATGGTCGGGGAAAAACTCATAGCATTAAACGTAGAAATCACAATGGCAAAGACAATAATCAAGGCAAATTGCTTATAGACGATCCCCGTCGTTCCCGGGAAAAACGTCACCGGAATAAACACCGCCACCAACACCAAAGACGTAGCAATCACCGCCCCCAACAATTCCCCCATGGAGTCTAGCGCCGCCGCCACCGGCCGCAACCCCTGACCCAATTTGTGCGCCACCGCCTCCACCACCAAAATCCCATCATCCACCACCAACCCCGTTGCCAAAATCACCCCAAACAGGGTGAGTTGGTTCATACTAAAGCCAAACGCCAGCGCAAACGCCATCGCCCCGATTAATGATACCGGGATGGCAATCGCCGGAATAATCGTCGTGCGCCAATCCTGCAGGAATAATAAAATCACCAAAAATACCAGCAAAATGGCTTCCAATAAAGTTTTGACCGCTTCTTGCAACGCCGCCGCCACAAAATCCGTATTATCCAAGGCCACCGCCGCCCGCAAGCCCGGCGGGAAGTTGTGGGACAGTTCTGCCATCTTCTCCCGCACCAGTTTGCCCGTATTCCAGGCGTTCGACCCCGGCAGTTGATACACCAATAGAGCTACCGACGGTGCCTTGTTGAAGATGGCATTGACATTGTAATTCTGCGTCCCTACCTCCGCCCGCCCCACATCCTTGATGCGAATCAACGCCCCATCCGCACCGGTTTTGACCACGATCTCCTCGGCTTCGGCGGGGGTCGTAAACCGACCCACGGCACGGATATTCAACTGATACTGCTGCCCCGGCGGCGCCGGTTCCTGCCCGATGACCCCCGCCCCCACCTGCACATTCTGTTGGTTAATGGCATTCACTACCTCCTGCGCCGTCACCCCCCGCGCCGCCAGGGCATCCGGGTTGAGCCAAATCCGCATGGCGTACTGCCCTCTGCCGGCAACGAAAACGGCTCCCACCCCATCGAGGCGTTTGATTTCATCGGTAATGTACCGATCTATGTAATTACTTAAAAACGTGGCATCGTAGATAAATTCGCCCTGTTCATTTTGATCGGAATAAATGGCATAGGCGATGGTAATACTGGGGGACTGTTTATTGGTTAACACCCCCACCCGATTGACCGATTCCGGCAACTGGGGTTGAGCCGTCGAGACTTTATTTTGCACCAAAACTTGGGCGGTATTGGCATCGACTTCCACCGGAAACGCGACATTGATCGTGGCATTACCGCTACTATCGGTGTAGGAAGACATATAGAGCATCCCTTGCGTACCGTTAATTTGCCGCTCCAAAACCGTGGTGACATTATCGGCGGTCGTCCGGGAATCCGCCCCTTGAAAATTGGCGGACACCTGCACCTGTTTGGGTGCCAAATCCGGTAATTTCGCCAAGGGCAACAGGGGAATGGCAATCCCCCCGATTAAGACGATCAACAGGGAACACACGGTCGTCAGCACCGGGCGTTTGATAAAACCAGCCGAAAGATTCAACAGCATGACCGATTAGGGGGTAAGTTGGGTGGCGGTGGCAGCGGCGGGGCGGATCGGGGTGCCATCCGCCAGACCCGATAACCCGGAAACAATCACTTGCTCGTTGGCCTGTAATCCCCTCAGCACCTGATACTGTTGTCCTTGAATGGTTCCCAGTTGCACGGGTTTTTGGCGGGCAACGGTACGGCCATCTTTCTCGGCCACGGTAAAGACAAAAGCCTGCGCCCCCACCGGCACGACGGCAACCACGGGGACGAGTAAACCGGGTTGGCGATTCCAGATGAGCCGGGCTTGCACGTACTGGCCGTCCCGCAACAACCCCTGGGGATTGCGAAATTGCGCCTTGGTGAGTACCGTCTGCGCGCCCGTGTCCACCGCCGGGGAAATGAAGTACAGCCGTCCTTGGGCAAGGGGTTGGCCGCTGTTGGGGTCGGCCAGCAGCACCGGTAAATCCGGGCGCAACTGGCTTAGCCGGCTGGTGGGGACGGCGATGCGTAAATCCAACACATCATTTTTGACAATCTGGGTGATGGGTTCGCCGGTCTGGACAAAATCCCCCACCCGCACCGGGATATTGGCCACCATGCCGTCAATCGGGGACAGCACCGCCTTGAAATCAAAGCTCACCCGCGCCGTCCCGGCGTTGGCTTGGGCTTGCCGCAGGTTGGCATTGGCCTGTTCTAAGGCGGCTTCGGCGGCTTTGACTTGATCCGTCGCCGTTTTTAAGTCCGCTTGCGCCACTTCTAAGTTGCGGGTGGCCGTATCCTTGGTTTGTTGGGAGATGACTTGTTCGGCCAGCAGGGCAACGGCTCGTTGGTATTCCAATTGCTGTAACTCCAGGGTGGCCTGCGCCGCCGCCCGTTGGGAACGAGCCACTTGTAAATTGGCCTGCGCCTGCTTGACCGCATCTTGAGCTGCCCGCACCCCGGCCAAGGCTCCCGCGAGTTGGGTGGCCGTTTGATCCGGTTCTAAGCGGGCAATCACCGTCCCCCGGCGCACCTGTGCCCCGTTGATCACCGGGATTTCCGTGATGCGCCCGCTAATCTGGGGACGCAACGACACCCGCGCCACCGCTTCCAGGTTGCCGACAAATTGGGAACTGTCCTCGACCAAGCCACGGACTACCTCCTGGATTTGCACCGGTACTTCTCGGGGGGCAGCCGCTTTCTTAGTACTACAGGCCGCAGTGCTAAGTACCATCCCAACCAGCAATGCTCTCCACCCCCAAGGTTTCCAGGTTTCCATGGAGCCCCACCCACCAGCAACGTACAGGTGTCAGTGTAACAAACTGTTTTTTATTCCCTTCGATTTCCTGTAATTTTCTTAATCCAGCCCTTGATCGCTTCGGAAAACCTTGCCATTCCCAAGCAACGAAGATCGCCCATGGCGGTGGCGATCTTGCGCTCAAGGGTTGTCCGTTCGGTATGCTCTGATGTATGTAACCGCTTGCCGATGAATTCCCATGCATCAGCCTACGATTCAAGCTCTGTTTAATCACATCGCCCCCCATTACGACGGATTAAATCATTGGCTGAGTTGGGGGCAACATCTCCTTTGGAAACGCATGGTGGTCGGTTGGGTTGACCCGCAGCCGAGCCAGACGGGGGTGGATTTGTGCTGCGGCACCGGCGATTTGACCGGCTTACTGGCGGCCAAAATCGGAGCCACGGGGCAGGTGTGGGGAGTGGATTTTTCCGAGTCAATGCTGGCTTTGGCCCGCCGCCGCTATGCCCATCTGCCCATCCATTGGTACTGGGGGGATGTGCAACAGTTACCCTTTGCCGAGGCCAGCGTGGATGTGGTGACCATGGGTTACGGGCTGCGCAATGTCCCGGACCGGCAGCAATGTTTGCGGGAAATCTGGCGGGTGCTGAAACCGGGGGGACGCGCCGGGATTTTAGATTTTCATCGGCCCCAGGCGCCTTGGTTACGCGCCTGGCAACAGTGGTATCTGCAACAGGTGGTTGTCCCCATCGCCGCCCGTTTGGGTTTGGCGGCGGAGTACGAGTACCTGTGGGCGAGTCTGCAAACCTTTCCCCCCGGCGACCAACAGGTGCAATGGGCGCAAGCGTGCGGGTTTCGCGCCTGTCATTATCCGATTGCCAATGGTTTAATGGGGGTGTTGATCCTGCAGCGCCCGTGATGGAACGCCTTGCCTATTTTGACTGCCCGACCGGGGTGGCGGGGGATATGTGCTTAGGAGCCTTGCTGGATGCGGGTTTACCCCTCGATGAATTGCAACAACAGCTCCGGGGTCTGCCTGCCGATTTGACTTTTACCCTGAGTGTCCAGTCGGTGCAACGGCAAGGTCAGCGGGCAACCCAGGTGCACGTCCAGCCCCAGGGAGAGCAACCCCACCATCGCCATTGGGGCGAAATTCAAACGCTCCTAGAACAGGCGCGCTTGCCCGACCGCGTCCGCGCCTGGAGCCAGGCCATTTTTGCCCAGTTGGCCAGCGCCGAAGGGGCAGTGCATGGGATTCCCCCGCAGCAGGTGGGATTTCACGAAGTCGGGGCGGTGGATGCCCTGGTGGATATTGTCGGCACCTGTATCGGTTTGCATTATTTTCACATTACCGAAATCTATTGTTCCCCCTTGCCTTTGGGTTCGGGAACGGTCTCAACGGCGCATGGGCTGATGGCCGTACCCACCCCGGCGGTTCTGCAATTGTGCCAACAAAAACAAGTCCCCGTGTATGACAACGGCATTGCCAAAGAATTGGTGACGCCTACGGGGGCGGCGATTGTCACCACCTTGGCGCAAGGGTTTGGTCGTCCGCCCGCCATGACCCTGGAGCGGGTGGGCTGGGGGGCGGGGGCGGGGGATTGGCCGCTGGCGAACATTCTGCGGCTCTGGTTAGGGGTGCCCCAGGCGTCGGTGCTGACGGAGCCGGTGGTGTTGTTGGCCACCCAAATCGATGATTTGTCCCCCCAGGGGCTGGCCTACGCCGGCGAGCAGTTGTTGGCGCAGGGGGCGTTGGAGGTGTGGACGCAGGCCATTACCATGAAAAAGGGTCGCCAGGGGGTCTTGCTGCAGGTGTTGTGTCCCCCGGCACTGGTGGCTCGCTGTGAGGAGATTCTCTTTCGGGAAACCACTACCTTGGGGGTACGGCGGCAATGGCAGGAACGGCGGATTCTACCCCGGCGGCTGGTCACCGTGATGACCCCGTGGGGCGAGGTAAAGGTGAAACTGGCGGAAGAGGCGGGGCGGTTGCTGAATGTGCAACCCGAGTACGAAGACTGCGCCCGCATTGCCCGCCGCCATGGGCTACCCTGGAAACAGGTGGTGCAGGACGTGCTGTATCGTTTTTGGCAAACCGGGCGCCAACATGAACAAAACCCTGGCTAATATCGGGATTGGGGTGGCGGCCTTTGCGGCGGCGGTGGGATTACAAATGCAACGGCAAACCTTTCTGACCAGCCAACAGCAAAACAATCTCCCCCTGTGGCAACAGCAGCAAGCTATCACCCAAACCCAACTGCGCCTGTGGCGGGATTTGCCGGCGTTGGGATTCAACAATATGGTGGCCGATTTTTGGCTGATTCAGTTCAACGTTTATTTCGGCGATGACGAGGCCAGAGCCGCCCTGGGTTATGACCTGGTTCCCGCCTTTTTTGAAGTGATTTTGGGGCAAGACCCCCGGTTTGTGCGGGCGTATTTAATGTTATCCACGACGGGCTCGCTCTATGCGGGCGAACCGGAACGGAGTCTGCAAATTGCCGCCCGCGCCATGGAACGCTTGACCCCGGCGGTGCCCGATTCCTACTATCCCTGGCTGTATCGGGGGATTGATGAAATGCTCTTTTTGGGGGATGGCCAGGCGGCCATTCGCTCTTTTGAAACGGCGGCGGCTTGGGCGAAACCCTGGAATACGCCGGCCAGTCAAGCGGCGGTGCAACGGGCCACAATTTCCGCCGAACTCCTGCGGGAAAATCCGGACAGTCGGGTGGCCAAAGCCATCGGCTGGCTGAGCATCTTCGGCTATGCCACCACTCCCCGGGTGCGGGCGATTGCCCTGCAAAAACTGGTGGCAGCCGGGGCAAAGGTTCAGACCTTACCGGATGGCCGCCGGGTGATCATCTTACCCAAAGAAGTCCAGGAACGCCTGCGGGGTTAAATCTCGGCCAAGCGAGCCAGCAAGGTTTCCGGCAGCACCAGCGCCAAGGCTTCCCTCTGCCGATAAACCAGCCCCGCCAATAACTCCCGATAGCGACGTTGGAGTTGTTGGGGTAAAGGCAGCGGCTGCGGTTGAGCCACCGTGAAGATACCCTCCAAGGCCGTGACCACCAAAGCCAGCCGCCGGTTACCGCCGGTCACCACCACCACGGTGAGCGGTAACGGTTCCTTGGCCACCCCCGGCAAACCCAGAAATAGCCCCAAATCCAGTACCCAGCACAACTGACCGCTGCGATTCACCACCCCCAGCAGGGCGGCAGGCACCCCCGGTAAGGGGCAGACATCCCCCCAGGCGACCTGCGCCACCTCGCGCACCGAGTTGGCCGGCAGAGCCAGACGAACATTTTCCCCCAAGCGGACGGCAAAACATTCGGGAACCGGCAAAGTCAAACGGGATGCTACCATCATTCCTGCGCCAATTCTTCCCGGAGCACCTGCTGATAAATCCAAGGTAACAGGGGGGTCCAACGATTCGACTCCCGGCCATACCCCAAACTCGTCCAGGTGGTGGACAACTCCCGCAAAACCGGCTGGAGTTCCCCCTGCCGCAACGTGGCCGCCAGATTCAGATTCCAGGCGTTGGGGTCGCTCAGCCAAGCATACACCACCCGGTCTTGATATTCCGGCGTAAAACTGAAGCCCTGCCGTTGGGGATGGTAACGCTGCGCCTTCTCATACCAGGTCGTCGAGAGCAGTTGATACCGCCCCGCCGCCGTGGAACACCAACCGGGGCGAATCGGCAC
>CALHCP010000072.1 GCA_937936705.1 uncultured cyanobacterium
ACGCTGAAGAACCAAGGACGGGGGCTGCGCCCCGGCGACCGCTCATTCTGGATCAATGTAGAAAAATATAGCAATATGGCCTGATTTAGGCATAGATACGCTAAAGAACCAAGGACGGGGGCTGCGCCCCGGCGACCGCTCATTCTGGATAAATAATGTGGGAAAATATAGCAATATGACTTGATTTAGGCATAGATACGCTAAAGAACCAAGGACGGGGGCTGCGCCCCGGCGACCGCTCATTCTGGATCAATGTAGAAAAATATAGCAATATGGCTTGATTTAGGCATAGACGCGCTACGGCTATTCTAAACTCAGGTAGGATTCCTATGTAGAAGTTCTCAATATATCTTGAGTGGCAAATCTTTTTACCTGTGGTGAGTACATGCGGGCGCGCCAATCGGGTGACCTATCTTGCGCTGCCGAGCCTGAATCCCCACCCCGATTCTGAAACTGCGGCAGAGAGAGTATCCTCAATACCAGGGTCGAGGTGATGGATGGTTGTACCGATTAGTCTGTGCATGATTGTCCGGGATGAAGCGGCATCCCTCGCCAGTTGTCTGGCCAGTGTGCAAACCCTGGTGGCCGAGATGATTGTGGTGGATACGGGTTCTACGGATAACACCATTGCAATTGCCCAGACTGCCGGAGCCAGGGTGGCCGAATTCACCTGGCACGATGACTTTGCCGCGGCTCGTAACTACTCCCTGAGCTTGGCGCAGGGGGAATGGATCATCGTTCTGGATGCGGATGAAGTTCTCGTACCCGCTGTAATTCCCTTGATCCAAGAAGCGGTACAGCAGCCCGACTTGATTGCGGTCAATTTGCTCCGGCAGGAATTGGGCAGTTGCCAAAGCCCCTATTCTTTGGTGTCCCGCCTCTTTCGCAACCGCCCGGATATTCGCTTTGAACGGGCGTACCACGAATTGATTGACGATAGCATCGCGCAAATTCGGCAAAAGGAACCCCACTGGCGGGTCGGTAGCCTTGCCAGCGTCGCCCTCCAACACCAGGGGTACACCCCAGCCGTCATTCAGAGCAAAGACAAAACCGCCCGAATGCAACGGATTCTCAGCCAAGCCCTCGCCCGTCACCCGGAAGATGCCTATCTCGGCGCCAAATTAGCCGCCCTGTACCTGGCTCAAGGAGAACTGACTCAGGCTTTGAGCTTACTCCAGCAGGCGTTAGCCACCCGACCCGGCGAGCCGATGGTGCAGTACGAAATTCATTTTCACCTCGGCCTGTTGTACACCCAACAACAGCAGTGGCAAGCCGCTCAGAAACACTACGAACAGGCGATTGCCACCCCTTGTCCCCCCCTCACCAAACTGGGAGCTTACACCAACCTCGGCAGCCTATACAAAGAACAGGGGGCGCTCACCCAGGCCCGCCACCTCTTTGAACAAGTCATTCAAATTGACCCCACTTGGGCCACCGGTTACTACAATTTGGGTCTCACCCTCAAGGCATTAAACCTATTGCCCGCGGCGGTACAAGCCTATCAAAGAGCCATTCAATTAGCACCCACGATGGCGGCAGCGCATCAAAATTTAGGCATCGTTCTGTGTAAATTGGGGGACTTGGCCGGCGCCCAAAGCCATTGGCGTCAAGCCATCTCTTTATATCAGCAACAGGGTTCACCGACAGGGGCACAATTGCAGCAAGAATTGCAAACCTTAGGACTGTTAGACCGTTAGCAACCCTAGGGTCAATCAAAGGCGACAAAAACATTTCCCATGTCTCCTATGGACACTTGGAGATCGGGAAAAATTGAGCTATAATGAAGTCGGGTGCTGCATTTTTGTTTCTTTAGCCTAGTTTTTGTGATTCCTCGACGACTCATTCTTAAGAACTTTCTCAGTTACCGTCAGGCCGACCTCGATTTTCAGGGTCTGCACACCGCCTGTATTTGCGGCCCGAACGGTGCCGGGAAATCGTCGCTCCTAGAAGCCATCACCTGGGTTTTGTGGGGGGAGTCCCGGGTGCGGAGCCCAGACGATATCATTCATACCGGTTGCAGGGAGGCGCAGGTAGATTTTCGTTTCACCAGCGGCGGCCAGACCTACCGGGTGATCCGGGCGCGGCGGCGAGGGCATACCACTTTGGAATTTCAAGTGATGGCGCAAAGCCGGTGGCAACCCCTGACCCAACGCACCATTAAAGACACCCAAAACTTGATCAATCGGGAACTCAGACTCGACTACACCACTTTTATTCACTCGGCTTATCTACGCCAGGGACGAGCCGACGAATTCATGCTCAAAACGCCCGGTCAACGCAAGGAAGTCCTGGCCAATTTGCTGCAACTCGACCATTATGACGAATTGGCAGAACAGGCCAAAAAACAAGCCAATGATCACCAAGGGCGAGTTGAGAACCTGCGCCGAATCCTCGCCGACCAATCCCAGGAGTTAGACCAAGAGCCGGCGATTCAACAAGAATATGAACACCTAAAGCAAACCATTCATACTGGCGAAACCACGCGCGCGCAATGGCAAACCCAAATCAATGAATATCAACAGCAAAACCAACAGCGGCAAAAATGGATAGAACAGCAAAAATGGCTCCAAGAACAGCAACAGCAACTCACTCAGAATCAAACCGAAAGCCATGACCGGCGAGAGCGGTTGCAACAGCGAATTGAGCAACTGGAAACCCTTTTGCAGCAGGGGGAGCAAATTACCCAGGACTATCGCACCTATCGGGATTTACAACAGCAGGAAGAATACCTGAATCAACAGGCGCAAAAGCAACAACAACTGCAACAGGAATACAATGAATGTGAATCAGAATATCGGCAAGCGCTACATGAACTAGAATTAGAAAAACAAAGGTTAGACGTCGAGTATCAGACACTCATTCAGAACCAAGAAAAACAGGAACGTATCCGGCAAGAAGCCGGCAAAATTGCTCCCGCTCTTGTCCAACTCACCGCCGCCCGGGCCGAACTGCAACGCCTTGACCGACTGGCAGAGCAGTACAAACCCTTACAGGAGCGTTATTTACAACTTTGTCGGCAGCAGGAGCAAAACCGTGCCCGTCAAGAAGCCCAATTGCAAGAACAACAACGGCAATTAGAACACCGCCGGCAACAGCTTCAACAACTGAATAACCTAGACCAAGAGCTGGCGGCAATTGAGTGTCAGTTGACCGAATTAGATAAGAAAAAAGTTTACTTAAACCACCTGGAAGAAAAGGGCAAAGAACGCAAAAGTTTTCAAGATAATCTCAAGGCTCGTCTGGAAAACTATCAAACCCAATTGGAGCAAATTCGCCAAAAAATTACCCTCCTCAAGCAACCCGAAGCCGTCTGTCCTCTCTGCGCCCATCCCTTGGATGCCGAACATTGGCAAGTCGTTCACAAGAAACAGGAACTCGAATGCCGAGAACTCGAAGAAGTTATTTGGTTGACCAATGAACAAATCACCGTTACCGAGAAAGAAATCCAAGTACTGCGGCAAGAGTATCGGGAAATTAAAACCCAGTTAGAAGCCCGAGAAGAACTCCATAAGCGCCAAGGGCAACTCAGCCAAAGACTGCAACACCGTAACGAACTGCAAGCGCAAATTGAAAATACTGAAACCGAGATACAAACCCTGAAAGCAGCACTGGCGCAACCCGAAACCAGTCCAGAACTCGAACAAATTTCTGCCACTTTAGCTGGCATTAATTACGATGAACAGGCTCACACCTGTGCCCGTGGTGAGGTGGAAAAATGGCGATGGGTTGAGATTAAACAAGCAGAAATTCAAAACGCCGACAAAGAACATACCCATATTTCCCAAGAGTTGCAGCAATTAGAAAAAAGAATGGCAGAATTAGACCGCAAGTTTGACCAAACCACCCACCATTCCCCTCTGCGTTACCGATTGGATCAATTACAGGAACAATTAACCGCTATCGCTTACGATGCTGCGACGCATCAAACCATTCGGCAAAAATTGCAGCAGTATGACAACGCTCCCCTCCGCTATCAAGAATTAAACCAAGCTGAGCAGGAATATCCCCGCCTAGTCAAAGAATTAGAAAATCTTCGGGCTGGGGAAGAAGACCTGGACAAACGCAGTCAGGAAATCGCCGCACGCATTGAAGCCATTACCCGTACCTTGACCGAATTACCCGATTGCACGGCTGCTATACAGGCATTGGCAACCCAAATTCACCGGCAGGAACAGGAGCTACGCAACCAATACACGCGCAGGGGTGCCCTAGAAGAACAATTAAAAAAATTAACCCAATTGCGGGAACAACACGAGCAAAATCAACAGGAACTGACCCGCCATCAACATCAATACCAAGTGTATCAAGTCTTGAGCCAAGCCTTTGGCAAAAATGGGATTCAAACCCTGATGATTGAGCAAATTTTACCTCAATTGGAAATCACTGCCAATCACATTTTAGGGCGATTGAGCAACCATCAACTCCATGTTCGTTTTGTGACGCAAAAACCTAAAAAAAACGGCGGTAGCAAGAACCAATCGATCGAAACCCTAGACATTCTGATTGCCGATACCGAGGGGACCCGTCCCTATGAAACCTACTCCGGTGGGGAGGCGTTCCGGGTCAACTTTGCCATCCGTCTGGCCCTTGCCCGTCTGCTCACCCAACGGGCAGGCGCCACCCTGCAACTTTTGATCGTGGACGAGGGTTTTGGCACCCAGGATGCCCAGGGCTGTGACCGACTGATTGCTGCCATCAGTGCCATTGCCGATGAATATGCCTGTATCCTGATGGTGACCCACATGCCCAACCTGAAAGAAGCCTTCCAGACCCGCATCGAAGTCAGTAAAACCGAGGCGGGTTCCCAGGTGCAACTGGTTCTGTAATGCGCATTGCCGTCATCGGTGCCGGAGTCATCGGGGCAGCCGTCGCCTGGGAATTGTCCACCCTGCCGGGGGCTGATATTCACGTCTGGGAAGCCCGGCCCTCCCCTGCCCAGGGGGCGACCGGCGCGGCTTTGGGACTCCTCATGGCCGTTTTAAGCCAACGGGGGGCGCAGAAACGCCTGGCCGGTTTACAACGTTATCAACAAATACAAACCCAATCAGACATCCCCGGCAACTCAAGAGGCATACTGCATTTGTACTATGACCTACAAAGTTGGCAAAATGCCCTGGCCAAAGTCCGGCAGCGGCAAAAACAAGGTTGGGCGGTGGCATCCCTCACCCCGGCGCAAGTTTCGCAACAATTTCCGCGGGTGAACGGCAGCCATCTCAGCGGGGCGATTTGGTGCCCCCAAGAAAGGCAAGTTCAGCCGATTGCTCTCACCCAAAACTGGCTCGATTTAGCCGCACAACAGGGGGTAACCATTCACTATGATTCTCCCATTAGGCAGGTCAGCCCCGGTCAACCGATGCAATTAGAATTACCTGACCGACCAGTCGCTGCGGATTGGGTAATTGTTTGTGCCGGTTTAGGTACCACGCAAATTCGGGGATTAATCCCGCCCTTTCGGTTAGAAGCGGTGTTGGGACAAGCCATTGAAGTAGGGTGTCCCGAACTGGCAAATTACCCGATTTTGTATGGCGACGATACGGCAATTGTACCGCAGGATTCGGGCCAGGTTTGGGTGGGGGCAACCGTCGAGTTTTCGCCAGCAGAGCCGCCCGTGCCCAACCCCGAATTTTTGCAGCAACTATGGCAAAAAGCTATCCATTTATGCCCTATTTTGGCCGATAAAACCTGGTGCAGACAATGGTACGGTTTGCGACCGCGTCCTGTGGGGCAACCCGCTCCGATTGTGCAGATTGACCCTCAAGCAAAAAACGTGATCTGGGCCACCGGGCATTACCGCAACGGCGTTTTACTTGCCCCGTTGACGGCGGCTTGGGTTCGCCAAATCCTTCAAACAAGCCTCGGATAACCGATAGACAGGCTGGTTTTCCTCCCAGAGGTGCCCTCCTCGTCCTCGCACGATACAGTCAAACGTGTTATAAGATGCAAGAGCCGGTTGGTTGGGGGGTCAGCCCAGCCAGGTAACGGGGAAAGTGTGGTGCAAATCCACCGCTGTCCCGCAACTGTGATGAAGTTCTTGAGGAATTTCTGAGTCAGGATGCCCGCCGGAATGGTTACTTAATTCTGCGAGGTACAGATGCAATTGAAGTCATTCATTCGCTGCGGCTAAATACTCCGCAGGTCATCGCGGGAGTCCAGGCAAACTTACCCTAGCGGCGACGGGTAGGTAGAAATTTTTTGTAGTCTGGCACTCCTAGGGTTTGAGGTTTTATGTAAGTCCATTTCGGCTGAGTTTAGGAGAATCCATCCATGACTGTCAATTCAACCAATTCCACCTTGTTTGTGTGTACCACTTGTGGCAGCACCTGGGCAGATGGCAAACGCATCGGCACCAGCGCCGGGGAATTTTTGCTCCGGGATTTGCAGACAGCTCTGGCGGATGCGGGGGTTCAAATTGAACCGGTAAAATGCTTGAGTGCCTGTCTCAATTCCTGTGCCGTTGCCATCACGGCACCGGGGAAGTTTTCCTACATTTTGGGGCAATTACCGGCTAAAGACCAACGTTCAGAAACCGTGCAAGCCCTGGTGGAAATGGCCAAATTGCACCGAGAAAAAGCCGATGGCTTTGTGCCTTATGGGGAACGGCCAGAGCTCCTGAAAAATCGGGTAATGGGACGGATTCCCCCCTTAGTTTCCGCCAATTAAAGGTATGAAGGGTACCTCTATACAATTAGGGATCGGCGATGATTTTCTGCTGGTTCCAATCCATAGAGGTACGCTCCGGTCAACCAAGCCATTGAGGGGGGAAATCCCTGGGTAATATTCGCGACTGAGGTAACCATGGGTAAAATTCCTGTGACGGTGATTACCGGGTTTTTAGGAGCCGGGAAAACCACCCTGATCCGCCATGTCTTGCAAGCAAAATCAAGCGCCGGATTGGCGGTGCTGGTGAATGAATTTGGCGAAGTGGGCATTGATGGTTCGCTGCTATCGGATTGCTGTGACCCGCCGGTGGTGGAACTCACCAATGGCTGTTTGTGTTGCACGGTGCAAGAGGATTTTTTGCCCACCATGCGCATGTTGCTGGAACGGCCAACGCCCCCGACCGGCATTTTGATTGAAACATCTGGCTTGGCATTGCCCAAACCCCTGGTGCAGGCCTGCGCTTGGCCGGAGATTCGCACCCGCACCACCGTTGATGCGGTGATTACCCTCCTGGATGGGGAAAATCTCCAAACCGGGCAATTGTCCCGTTATTATACAGACGGTGTCCCGCTGACCGCGCATGATACCCCCCTGGCCGAATTGCTATCGGATCAGTTGGCCTGCGCGGATTTGGTGTTGCTGAATAAGACCGACACCCTGACTCCAGCCCAGCAGCAGGAACTGATCGCCTGGCTGCAAACTCAGGTGCGCCCGGGAGTCAAGATCATGCCCTGTCGGCACGGACAAGTCCCCGTCGAGGTCTTGCTCGGCCAAAATATGGCAGTGGAAGATGATTTAGCCCAACGTCCCAGCCACCACGACCAGGAACACGACGAGGCTGACCACGACTCAACCCTACAGTCGGTGGTGCTGAGGGCGGGAGCCATCGCCCGCCCGGAATGGCTCACGCAACAGTTGCAGGCGATGCTGCACCATCAGGAAATTTATCGGGTCAAAGGCTGGGCCCAGATCGCCGGGAAACCTCTACGGTTGGTCGTGCAAGGGGTGGGGGCACGGCTGCATACCTACTACGACCGCCCCTGGTCAGATCGGGAATCCCGGGGCACCCAGATCGTGGTGATCGGCCGCAATTTACCCGCCGATTTAGCCCTGCATTGCTAATGGGCACCCCTATCGCCCTGTGAGCGGATTGGCGAACCCAAGTCGGCGAGCCAATCCCTATTTAACCCGTACTCACCGGCATCATCCCCAGCCGGTAGCCCACCACTCCCAAAACCGCTCCCAATCCGATCAGCGCCGGCGCCGACACCCGTTTCCCCAACAATAAAACCCCGCTGCACACCGCAATCCCCACAACCCACAGTCCTTGGCTGACCGATGTGGCAAACGGCGTGACCCCGATTTGCCAACCCAACCGTCCCGCCACGACCGCAATTAACGCCACCGCCCCCGCATTTAACCCATCCAAAAATGCCCCCGTCCAAGCCGTGCGTCGGCACCAAACCACCAGCGGATTTAACAAAGCGACAAACACAAACGAGGGCAGAAAAATAGCGATTGTCGCCACGACCGCCCCGGCCCATCCGGCAATTTGAAACCCCACAAAACTCGCCGTTGAGAGCACCGGCCCCGGCGTAAATTGACCCACCGCAATCGCATCCAAAAGTTGTTGTTGGGTCAGCCAACCATAACGATTGACCAAATCCTTTTCAATAAAAGCAATCAGTAAATATCCCCCCCCCACTAACACCGACCCCACCTTGAGGAAAAATAACCCCAGCGGCAATAAACCGGGAGCCACCTTGGCCATCGGTGTAGCTACGGCCAGAGACCATCCCGGCCAGCCAACCGCCCTGGTCGCTTGTACCGGTCGGCTCACCCCTACCCCCAAAGCACCGGCAGCCAGCAACGCCCCCAACTCCCCCAGCCCGAAAACCGCCAAAACCATGGCCGCCAACCCCACCCCCAACAGCCGCCGACTTTTGACCGCTTGCCGCCCCAACCGCCACCCCGCCTGGGCAATTAACACCACCGTCACCGGCTGAATCCCCACCAACAGCGGTGCTACCTGGGGCAAGGTTCCCCAGTCCCGATACCCCCAGGCCAGCAAAGTCGTGAGCAACACCGCCGGGAGAATCGAACTGACCCCGGCCACCACCAATCCCGCCCAACCCGCCCGCCGCAAACCGACCAAAAGCGCCATTTGGGTCGAATTGGGGCCGGGGATCAAATTGGTTGCCCCCATCAGGTCTAAAAATTCCTCCACCGGCAACCACCGGCGCTCCTCCACCACCTCTTTTTGCATCAGGGCAATGTGCGCCGCCGGCCCGCCGAAGGACGTGACCCCCAAGCGGGCAAAAACCGCCGCCAATTCTAACAGTCGCCGCTTCATGGACACATCTCCGGCAATACCAGCAATAGAATAGCAACCGGGTTTGAGTTTAGAATAGCGGTCGCCGGGGCACAGTCCCCGTCCTACCTTCTGGAATCCTGTTGGTTGATCCCCAAGCCCTTCTCAAACCGCTCTGGGTCAAGGATTTGAAACAATCTGTTAATGTGAATACGGATGTGAGGCAGAAACATGGTAGTTAAAGCCATTGATGGGAGCGAAAGGGGGGACTTAGCGTGTCCAGCTTAGGTTGGGTAACGACGATCCTCTTTGTTTTGGCCGCTCTGTTGGGCATTGTCGAGGCCACGGCCACTTGGCTAGGCTATCGCACCATCACCCGCCACCGGTTGCGCCGCCAGCTCCATCGGCGGGATGTCCAACTCCCCCGTTATTCGGTGATCGTGGTCGCCTATCTGCCCAACGAACAGGAAATTATTCTCGATACGCTCACCCATTTGCTCACCCAACTGCCCCGTCCCCAAGCCGGTTTAGAAATCATCCTGGCCTACAACCGCCCGCAACCCTTGCCGATTGAGGGGCAACTCCAGCACCTGGCCGCCCACCACCCGGAATTGAAGCTGCTCCATGTCGAGGGCAGCCGTTCCAAAGCAGAGAATTTGAATGCCGCCATTCACCTCATCACCGGCGAAATGACCCTGATTTTGGATGCGGATTTGCAACCGGCGCCCGCCAGTGTCCGGCGAGCCTGGCGCTGGTTGGCCGGGGGGCAGTACGATGTGGTGCAGGGACGCAATGTCATCCGCAACGCCCAGGATAATCTATTGACCCGGGTGGTGGCGGTAGAATTTGAACACCTCTACGGGGTCAGCCACCCGGCGCGCTCGCTACTGGCGGATTTGGCTATTTTTGGCGGCTCCAACGGCTACTGGCGCACCACGGTATTACGGGGAATCCGCTTCAATCCCCAGATGCTCACCGAAGATATTGATGTCACGTTGAAACTACTCCTGCGCGGGTATCGCATCATCCATGACCGGGATGTGATTGCCACCGAGCTGGCACCGGTTGACGGGGCAGCCCTCTGGTCACAACGCCGCCGCTGGGCGCAGGGATGGCTGCAAGTGGGATTGAAATATACTTGGCCGATTGTTCAGTCAGAGTACTTAAGTTTAGGGCAAAAAATCTATTTACTTTGTATGTTTATTTGCGGTATCGCCCTTCACTTTACCGTCATCTATTACCCCTTAGTCCTATACCATGAATTGGCCAGTCTCAATTCGCTACCCGCTCCGACGCTGCAATGGTTCGGCTGGGTGACGGCGCTGCTCTTGGTCAGCAGTCCTTACCAAGTTTTTGTGGCTCACCAGGGGCGCACTGCCCACTCCCCCTGGAATGGTCGGGATTCACTTTTGTATTGCTTTGTGCTGCCGATTTACTCCTTTTTTAAGAACCTTGTCTCCCTGGTGGCTGTATATTATCAGCTGATCGGGCGCCAAGATTGGGTGGTCACTCGCCGGGGCACCCTGTCACAGCCCCTAATCCGTTAAGAATTGTTAAAATCAGAACAGCATCCATGAGGTGAGACCGATGGCACGGGATCTGCGGGGATTTTTACAGCTATTAGAAAAACGCGGGCAATTGCGGCGGATTTCCGCATGGGTTGACCCTGATTTAGAATTAGCCGAAATTACCCAACGAGTCCTCAACGGGGGCGGGCCGGCTTTGTTATTTGAAAAGGTCAAAGGTTCATCCATACCGGTGGCGATCAATTTATTGGGAACTTTGGAACGGGTCTGTTGGGCGATGCACATGGAAACGCCCCAAGAGTTAGAAACATTGGGGCAAAAATTAGGGCAACTGCAACAGCCTAAGCCCCCCAAAAATCCCGGCGAATTCATCGAATTTGGCAAACTTCTCTGGGATGTGGTGAAGGCGAAACCGGGGCTGAGTTTTTTCCCGGTGTGTCAGCAGGTGGTTCGTCAGGGGGAGCAGGTGGATTTAACCCAAATTCCCATGATTCGCCCCTATCCGGGGGATGCGGGCAAAATTATTACCCTGGGTTTAGTGATTACGAAAGATTGGGAAACGGGTACCCCGAATGTGGGGGTCTATCGGCTGCAATTGCAGTCCCAAAATACGATGTCGGTGCATTGGTTATCGGTGCGGGGCGGAGCCAGACATTTACGCAAGTGCGCCCAAGCGGGCAAGAAGTTAGAAATTGCCGTTGTTTTAGGGGTGGATCCCTTGCTGATTTTGGCGGCGGCTACCCCGATTCCGGTGGAATTATCCGAGTGGTTATTTGCGGGTTTATACGGGGGGACGGGGGTGAATTTATCCCGCTGTAAAACCCTCAATTTAGACGTACCCGACCATGCTGAATTTGTCCTGGAAGGGACGATTACGCCGGGGGAAGTGGTGCCCGACGGCCCGTTTGGGGATCACATGGGTTATTACGGCGGGGTGGAAGATTCGCCCTTGATTCGCTTTCATTGTATGACCCATCGCCAAAACCCGATTTATGCCACCACCTTCAGCGGTCGTCCCCCGAAGGAAGAGGCTCTGATTGCCATTGCGTTGAACCGGATTTACACGCCGATTTTACGCAAACAAGTCCCGGAAATTGTGGACTTTTTCCTGCCCATGGAAGCTCTCAGTTATAAGGCGGCCATTATTGCCATTGATAAAGCCTATCCGGGGCAGGCGCGGCGGGCGGCATTGGCGTTTTGGAGTGCGTTACCCCAGTTTACTTACACCAAATTTGTGATTGTTGTGGATAAAGAGATTAACATTCGTGACCCCCGGCAGGTGGTGTGGGCAATTAGCTCGAAAGTGGACCCGCAGCGGGACGTTTTTATTCTGCCGGATACCCCCTTTGATAGTTTGGATTTTGCCTGTCCCAAGGTGGGCTTGGGCAGTCGCATGGGCATTGATGCGACCACGAAAATCCCCCCGGAAACGGAACATACTTGGGGCGCACCGCTGACTTCTGACCCGGAAATTGCCGCTTTGGTGACTCGCCGTTGGGCGGAATACGGTTTGAGTGACTTGCGACTCGACACGGTTGACCCGCGTTTATTCGGCTATGAGTTGGCGACCAAATTGACAAGCTAGAATCAACATGGGATAATAGTCAATTGTCGGTTATGCGGAACTGGCGGAATTGGTAGACGCGCATGATTCAGGTTCATGTGCCGCAAGGCTTCCGAGTTCGAGTCTCGGGTTCCGCATGGGGGGTGACGGGGTGACTTTGATGCTGAGGTCGTTGCTTCTGCCTAATCTCTGGGTGCTCATAGGGAGATTTTCTGTTGGTTGGCATCAGGGTTGTACCGATTGATTCAGCGAAGGAGAGCAGGATGCAGGGGCAATATGTACTGATTACCGGGGGCACGGGGGGATTGGGTCGAACCGTGACCCAGATGGTATTGGCGGCCGGGGTGGCCGGGGTAACCCTCCCCTACCGCAGCCGCAAGAGTATTGATGAACTGCAAGCCGGGCTGACGCCGGAAAGCCTGGGGCGGTTACAGTTGGTAGCAGCGGACTTGTACGATGAAAGCCAGGTGGCAGCGATGGTCGATGGGATGCCCCGTACGGATGTTCTCATTCATCTGGTGGGTGGTTTTCAGATGGGGGCAACGGAGACGTTTCCGTTCAGTGATTGGCAAGCCCAGTTGGATCAAAACTTGAATAGCACTTTTTTGTTGTGTAAACATTGTCTGCGGCGGATGCGGGTACAGGGGTACGGGCGGATTGTGACCGTGGGTTCGCGGGGGGCGGTGCAGCCGGGTGCTCATCTGGCCGCCTACTCTGCCGCGAAAGCCGGGGTGGTCGCCCTGACGCAGGCGATTGCCCAGGAAACCCGCGACCGCGACTCGGATATTACCGCCAATGTGGTGTTACCCAGTGTGATTGATACCCCTAAAAATCGGCGGGATATGGGGGAAGCCAACGCCTGGCAATGGGTTAGCCCCGCATCCCTAGGAGCGTTGATCTTATTCCTGGCTTCCCCCGCCGCTAAGGATATCCGAGGGGCGGCCATTCCGGTGTACGGTAAAGCCTGACGATGGCTAGCCAGAGCATTGAAGTTTTGTCTATAGCGATCCTGATTCGATTTACAATAGCCGTCGCAGGGGTATCGCCCCCGACTTGGCTTCTCCATCCATTCGATATTCTAGCGAGATCATTTTCTGCTGGTTGCCATCCATAGAGGGGTCCAAATGTACATCGGTTTTTGCGTACTGAATATATCAGAAACCAGTTTATTTCACCCTTTAGAAATTAAGTTAGGAGAATTGGCGGGGATAATTAAAGTGATCTTAGAATTTATGGCGGTGGTCTTGATTTTATATGGCACAGTGGTTACTTTGCAGAAGTTTATTCGCCACTGTAAACGTAGTAATTTTGCCATGCTCCAACCCGTATTACGTTTAGAATTGGGGCGGCATCTCGGTTTAGCCCTAGAATTGTTACTGGCGGCTGATATTGTGTCCACGGCGGTTTCTCCCAGTTGGGATGCCATTGGTCGGTTGGCGGCTATTAGTTTTATTCGGACTTTTTTGAATTATTTTCTGGAACAAGAAGTGCGGCAATTAGAACAGACCAATGGTATTGAAATAGAGGGAACCTCTATTAATTAGGGAACGGCGGTCGCCGGGGCGCTGCCCCCGTCACCGGTTCTCCCTAGACTCAGGATTCTAGCGAGAGCATTTTCTGCTGGCTCCGATCAATAGAGGTGCCCTAGACCGAATTCCGTCTTAGGATACAATGAGGGGAATATAGAGGGAATCCTATGGCAATTCAAGCGCAGTGGGTTGATGTACCCAACCAGGGGTTAGCCATCGCGAGT
>CALHCP010000073.1 GCA_937936705.1 uncultured cyanobacterium
TCGCGGTTGCCCTCGATGTCGGCGCGGATAGCCAGCAGGCGGCGGATGACCTCCTCGGCCTTGGCGGCGGTGGTCACTACGCCGGGGTTGAGGTGTTGCAGTAGGGGTGCAGTACCACTGCGCCCATCGCCATAGACCAGCAACTGTTTCAATATGGGGCAATCCTCGCCGCCGCGCAGACGCAGGGCTTCGTCTGGCGGCAGGTATTCCCAGCCGGCCTCGATGGCGTAACGGATGAGCGGGTTTTGGACGGTGTGACGTTCGGAGGAAAGGGTCATGGGGAACCTCCGTGGGGATGTTGCCGGTCATCGCTTTGGAGCATGTCCCAGATTTCGCGCGCCAGCGGGTCTTGCATGGTGCGGAGGGCATTTTCGCGGTCCATGTGCCAACGGTGCGGGTTATCCTGAATGTAATAGCGGATGGCGTTCAGGGCGCGTTCGTTGCGGATGATGTGTTCGTAGTAATTACGTTGCCAAACGAGTGCGCCGGGGGTGTCGCGCAATTCGTTCATGCGTTTGGTGACGGCGGATTTGAATTGGCCGATGATGGCGCCGATGGATTGCGGCGCGGGGCCGCGCGGTGTTGTAGGGGCGACCCGGTCGGAAGGGGCGACCCGGTCGGAAGGGGCGACCCGGTCGGAAGGGGCGACCCGCCGGGTCGCCCCTACGTTGTCCGCAATCCAAATAATCCCGTGGATGTGATTGGGCATCACCACGAATTCATCATCCCGCAATTGCACATACGGCCGGACCTGGGCGGTTTTGAACCATTCGTCGCGCACGATTTCGCCCCATTCGTTCAACCGCATCTCGCCGTCCACAACCTCGCCGAACCAATGGGCGCGATCGTGGGTGCAAAGGGTGACGAAATACGCGCCGGGTTGGGTGTAATCGTACCCCTTCAGGCGGATAGAACGGCGATGATGACGGTCGGGATCATAGGATTTCATAGCGTGTCCTCCTCAATAATGTTCCCCTGTTTGCAGACGTTCAAACCCTTTCCGGATAATTGCTGCCATACGTTTCCGCCGCTCCGTCAGAAAATCGGTGTAGGGCATACGATACCATTGCGCCGGCAAGCCGTGAAGTTCATACATACGGATCAATTCAGCGGGTGTGAAACGTCCCTCAAGGGCCGGGGCATAATCGGCGGGAGGACGGTCGCTGATGTCAATATTCTCTTTCCATTCAACCAGCGTGTAGTTGGCAACCTGGTTAATGTCGTGGCGATCCTGTATACCGATCTTTTTGAGATACTGGCGCGGGAAAAGGTGATGTCGTTCAAGGGCAGGCTTTGGAGCATGAACGCTCGGATTCAGCAATTCCCTGACCGACATCTTCGAATAGAGAACAGGTGCGTCTAGCAAACACAACGTTGCATAAAAGGCCGATTGACTGGTGCTCTGCGCCGCGGCAGTAGCCAGTTCATTGGGCAAGGTTACCTCCCAATAGTCGCGTGTCAATACGGCCGCGATCTGTTCTTGCAGGGTACGGATGAATTCATCCGCAGTTGAGAGTCCGCGCAAAAAAGTCAGGTCTTGTTCCATACGAGTCTCTGGGGAACCGGTGTAACGTCTGGTCAGGGAGGGCATGAAGAACCATTGCGCCATCATCTCGCGGAGAGCAAAGGCTTCCACGTGAAAATCGCGTTTGCCAATCAACCATAACGCATACGTGTAAAGAATGGCTGTCTCGGAGGTAATCAGGCTGGGATGAACATACCCGGCTCGTATAAGCACCTTAAAGAATTCGTGCCAGTTTTTCAAATTGAGCACATCTGCTTGCGCCTAGCGTAGAATCTGGAATTGTTCATCGCGCCTCTCGGTGGAGAATTCGCCGGTTTGCAAGTCTTTACCGCGCAGAAGGGAATAGACGTATTCCAGGCGCGCGCGCCGAAATCCCAGCGCCATACTCACACGCAGCAACTGGTCAGGAGCCGGTGCGAAGTACGGGTTATAAGGTGAAGGATGACCGTCTGCAGGATGGGTTTTGGCTCTTCGGCAAAAGTCCTCCAGTTCTTTGCGGCCATCATCCCAGAATACAGACATCAGGGTCAGGATAAAGTCGGCCTGATTCAAGGGTGTGCCGCGGCTGTTGATCCGAACGAAAATATCCGCCACCTGCTCTTCTGTGACACTGGAGGAGACCTCAAGCGCAGTTAGGGGATATTTTTGCAAATCCACCACGCGGTCAATCGCCTGATAGACCTGCTCGCGCTCTGTGTCCGAGAGCGGGCGTCTTGTCTCCAGTTGGGCAATGAACTTGTTGACAAAGGTAAGCAGGCTGGTCGTTGGTTGCCAGAGAACACTGATGTCTGCCAGCCATGCCGGGTCGCGTTCGATGGCCGGATTGGTTACCTCAAAGTGTTGCTCGAAGGGATGGAAGGCGAGGCGAATGCGTGTGGTGCGAAAATTCTCGTCTATGATCGGCTTGCCCCTCATCACGGCATAGAGGGAAGTCAGCCGTTGCTGTCCATCCACAATGAGCAGAACTGGGGCTTTTTGCTTTCGGTCGGCGCCGATGAGGCGGTGTTCCCTAGGCAAGCCGTTTTCCCAAAAGAGAAGGTAACCAATAGGAAAACCGCGATACATTGAATCGAATAGATCGCGCACCTTGGTCTTGTTCCAGACGAAAGGACGTTGAATATCCGGCAGGCCGATATTGCCGATTTCGATGTCTTCCAGCAACTTGTTGACCGTGTAATCTACTTTCTTGAACAAGACCTCAGACATGGCTGAATCCTTCCTGTGAGTTGCTCTCCGCGTTCTCTGTGGTGAATTTCACTCTCCTCCGCCCGCTCATCAACTCATGCAGCAGGGATTGGAACAGATCGCCTAGGGCGCGGGTATAGGTCTCCTCGGCCTGAATGCGCCGATCCACCGCACCTAGGATGTCGGCAATTTTCTGCTGCTCGGCGAGAGGGGGGAGGGGGATTTGCAAATCTCTTACTCTCGCGGCGTTTATCGAAGGCAAAGGACCAGGGTTCGATAGGTCTTTCAAGTCGATCATCTCGATCCAGTAAAAAAGAAACTTTGGGTAGCAACGCATACGTGAAACAACCGTCACACCCATAAGATTGTTATCCAAGAAAGCATCTATCCTGAGCAGCCGCTTTTTATTTGTGTAAAGTGCACCACCAACCTTTGGGAAAATTATCGTTCCAGAAGGGAACGGTTTGGCTTTTATCAAACGGGCTGTGCTATCGTCTATCCAATTGGCGCTCTGCTCCATTTCAATATCATTCCTAGGCAAATTCATATCTGACACCTTATAGAAAGGAAATCGACCATTTTTGCATCCTTGATACCTCACTGGAAAGGCGACGCCACCTCGGACAGCAGCCACCTCCCCCAGCCTCACCACCTGCCAATGCGCGGGGATGGGGCCGATTTCGGTTTCTCGTTGGGGCACGGCATGCCGTGCCCCAACCCCAACGGGTCTGGGCCCTTAGGTGAAGAGTTGGCGCATCAGGCTCCGCTTCAACTCGCGCAGGGCGGCGATGACCCGCTCGCTGGCCTGCTTCGCTTCTTGCACCGTCCGCAGCACGTGCGCGATCGCCCGCTGCTCAGAGAGAGGGGGGAGGGGGATGATTGTTGAAAGCAATTGTGATGCCTGTAAGCGCCGGCGATTAGTCGTACCAACTGCCAAGTTACGTAAAGGCTCCCAAATAGTGGCACGCCCTAGCAAAAATTCCACAAAAGACTGATTTGCTTTTGAACAGTCTAATGAAAGTATCGGAAAATCTCCGCTTACTAGACCTCCTGCCAATTCTTCAGGGACAAATCCCCACGCCCCATTGCGGGCATCTATTTTTGAAAAGATGAAGTCGCCAGCTTTAGTTCGATATAGAATTTTTGTGCCAATGCGCGATCCGGCCTGTTTAGTTCTCAAAGAAATACCCTTTGCATACAAACGAACAGTCAAAAGAGAATATATTTTACTATCCTCAATTTTTTGCTCTCTCTGTTTCTTGCCAACAGGGGAGAGCACCTCCCCCAACCTCACCACCTGCCAATCCTCAGGCAGGGGGCCGAGGGGGGTGTCTTTGAAATTCACCGCAGAGCGCACCGAGATCACAGAGTTTTTCATCTTTCTCCCTCCGCGCTCTCCGCGCTCTCCGGTTGGGGCGACCCGGCGGGTCGCCCCAACAATCCGCGTAGAATCTCTCGCAAAGCGCGCTCGGCTTCGGCGCGTTCCTCCTCGGCCTCCTCCAGCCGCACCAGCGCCTCCTCCAGCGGCAGGACCTCCTCCTTGCCGTTCACGCTCACGTAGCGGCTGGGGGAGAGGTTGTAATCGTTGCGCGCCGCTTCTTCGCGCGTAATGATGGCATGTTGGGGCGAACTGCCGTCGGGCGAACTACCGTTCGCCCCTAC
>CALHCP010000074.1 GCA_937936705.1 uncultured cyanobacterium
GAATGGGGGGATTGGGTTGTTCTGGCGGCCAACGGCATTTGTGATCCGAGATGATGAGCGGTTGGAAATTCGTTTCCCGGTGCGGCGGCGGTGGCTGGAATTACACCCGCAACGACAGGTCAGGCAATTGTCCCCGGCGGAATTGCAGCAGGAGATGGGCTGGGTTGTCGGCGGGTGGAGTGGTGGTTTTGGCTGGCGGTGGACGCAACGGCGGGGTTGGGTGGAATTGTATCTCTCTCGCAGGGATGGCGTGGTTTTGTTAGAACAACCCGGCTATTTACCGCTTTTGTTTACGCCGACCCAACCGGCTCAGGTGGTGGATCGGTTATCGAACCGAGAGCATCCAACCGGTAATGAGAGTGGCAAGGCGGCATAAAGCAGCAGAAAGTCATCTCGCCGACATACCGTTGCGCCGTCGGACTTGGATCCCTGAGACTGCGGTCGCACTCAGGTTCAGTGACCGGCTCTGCGCCGGGCGACCCAAGTAATTGCCCACACCGCCGCCGCCTTCAATCCTCTTCCCGGGCAATTTGCCGACAGAGAATCAACACCGGAATCATGCCCACCACCACCAGAGCCAGCGCCGGCCCCGACGCTTCCAGCAGGCGAGCATCCTGAGCGTAGCGATACACCCGGATCGCCAACGTATCAAAATTGAACGGACGAATAATCAGAGTCGCCGGGAGTTCTTTCACCACATCCACAAACACTAAAATCCCCGCACTGACCAGCGTACTCCCCAACAACGGTAAATGCACCCGCACCAGCGTACTCCAAGGCGGATGCCCCAAACTCTGCGCCGCCTCGTCCAACTCCGGGGCAATCCGGGTTAACCCGGCCTCCACCGCACCCAGCGCCAAAGCCAGATACCGCACCAGATAGGCAAAAATTACCGCCGCCAGCGTGCCCCCCACCACCAGGCGCCCCAGATGTTGATCCAGCCAACCCAACACCAACAACACCCCCACCGCAATCACCGCCCCCGGCACCGCATAACCCATCGCCACCAAACGCGTCACCCAGGGCAATGCCCCCCAGGGGAACAAGCGAGTGCCGTAGCCCAAAAACAGGGCAATTGCCAACGCCAAAACCGCACTCACCGTTGCCAAAGTACAGGTATGCCCCACCGCCTCCCAAAAAGACGCATCAAACGTTTGCGTCCGATAACGCACCGCCAATGCCAACAACACCCCCGCCGGAATCACAAAGCCAATCAACACCGGCAGGCCACAGACCAACCATGCCCCCACCACCGCACCGCCCTTTAACCGAGACCGCACCGCTTTTCCCCCCCCAACCTGCGTATAACGCGCCTGGCGGCGGGAATACAACTCCAGGACAACCAACCCCAAAATCAAAACCAATAAACACACCGAAAGCTGGGTCGCCGCCACCCGCGAACCCAGGTTAAACCAAGTGCGATAAATCCCGGTCGTCAATACCGGCACCCCGAAATAGTCCACCACCCCAAAATCCGCCAACGTTTCCATTAAAGCCAGCGCCAAACCCGCCATCACCGCCGGTCGAGCCAGGGGCAACGCCACCCGCACAAACGTCCCCCAGGCATTCCAACCCAACAACCGACTTGCTTCCAACAGCGTGCGGGACTGCTGGCGAAAACTGACCCGTGTCAACAAATACACATAGGGGTACAACACACAAACAAACAGCAAAATCGCCCCCGGCAACGAGCGGATATTCGGAAACCAATACTGCCCCACCTGCCACCCCGTGAGGGCACGCAGCCACCCCTGTACCGGCCCAAAAACCTCCAACCATTCCGCATAGGCAAACGCCAGCACATAAGCCGGTGCCGCAAAAGGCAAAACCAAGGCCCACTCCCAAAATCCCCGCCCCGGCCAATCACACACCCCCACCAGCCAAGCCGTGGCCACCCCCACCGCCACTGTGCCAATCGCCACCCCCACGGCCAAAATTATTGTATTAACAATATACTCAGGTAACACCGTACTGAGCAGATGGTGCCACACCTCCGGTTGGGGGTCAAACACGCTGGCCAACACCACCAACACCGGCACCAGGAATAAACCGGCGACCCCCAACCCCGCCCACAACCAGAACGACGCCCAAAAGCGTGAATGAATCAACATGAGTTATGCTAAAATCAAAAATCATCTATTGCATTTATTTTGCAACAAAACCCGCTTTTTTTGCCCATGTCATCCGCAGCATTGCTCCACATCAACCAGGTGAGTTACCGGTTTCCTCGCCAACCCCAAGCCACCCTGACGGGCATTAGCTTCAGCCTGGCCGCGGGGGAAATTTTGGGTCTATTGGGAGCATCTGGCTGTGGCAAAACCACCTTACTGCGACTTATTGCGGGTTTTATGGTTCCGACGGCGGGCACCATTCAGCTCGCCGATGAAATCGTCGCCGGAGCAAACCATTGGGTTCCTCCCGAAGCCCGCCACCTGGGCATGGTCTTTCAGGATTATGCCCTCTTCCCGCATCTGAATGTGCAGCGCAATGTGGCTTTTGGTTTGCGGCAATGGCCGCCATCCCAACGGCAAGAACGGGTACGTCAGGTTTTAGAACTCGTCCGGCTCCAGGATTACCAAGCCCGCTACCCCCACCAACTCTCCGGCGGGGAACAGCAGCGGGTCGCCCTGGCGCGGGCTCTTGCTCCTAAGCCCCGGTTACTGCTGCTGGACGAACCCCTGTCGAATTTGGACAGCCATGTGCGGCAACAACTGCGTTTGGAAATCCGCCGCATTCTCAAAACCACCGGCACGGGCGGAATTTTTGTCACCCATGACCAGGAAGAAGCCTTTGCCGTCTGCGACCGGGTTGCCGTCCTGCACCAAGGTCGCATTGAGCAAATCGGCACTCCGGCGGAACTTTACCAATCCCCCGCCTCGCGCATGGTTGCCCAACTGGTGACGCAAGGCAATTGGTTATCGGGGCAACGCCAAGACGATGCCACTTGGCAAACCGACATTGGTCCAATTGCCGGTGTACCGACCACTGCGGCAGTCACCAGCAAGTGCGAACTGCTGATCCCCCAGGAGAATATCCGCCTGGAAGCGGACGACCAAGGGGAATGGGTCATTTGGGATGGACAATTTTTGGGGCGGGAATATCGTTACTGCCTCGGCACCCATTCCGGTCAAGAACTGCACGTCCGGGTGCCTCAAGGGCAGATGCTGCCGGTCGGCACCAGGGTACGGCTACGGGTGAAATCTGAAGGGATTAAAGTGTTCGCCGCCCAGGATTAGATTTTGGGGGAATGGATGGCAATTTCCCCCGATTGATGGAGAGATGTTCGACCGGGAACCAACAGCTCAGCGTGAACCATGAAGAAGTTGCAACTTTTATCTTTAGGGCACCTCTATCAAATTGTGGAGAACCACAGCGGGGGCTGCCCCCCTGCGACCGCTCATTCTGAATCAATAGAGGTTCCCTATAGCAATAGGGCCGGATTTATGAACCGATATGCTGGAGAACCATTGAGACACCTGGCTATCTCATGGCTGCCGAAACGGTCGGCAACCATTGAGGGAGAATCTTGGGCGAACCGTACCACTCGCCGGGGGAACGGGGAGAATGCCACACCCCTGGTAGGGTGATATTCTCCGCTCCCTCCAGATGCGCCGCCGCCACCGGTGTAATCCCATCCCCCCACACCTCCCCTTTGCCCACCGTCAGGCGATAGCTTTCGTAGGCCAGCGTCCATTTGCGCCCCTGTACCGCCTCACCGGCAATGCAAATGTACTGAACTTCCGGGTGGTAGGCGCCGGGGTAGCGGGAATTGACAAACTCCAGATTGCGGCGCGTCCAACGTTCTTGGCTGGTGTGGGGTGTCCCCAGGGTAATCAACCGCGCCACCCGCGCCACCCCCCCCCACACCCGCCCGCAGTAGGGTGCCTGCCCCAAATAAATCCGGCCAATCCAGCCCCCCGCCGAGTGGCCGATCAGAGTGATCTTTTCGCCGGGGTACTGCTGTTGCACCTGTTGGATGGTGTGGTCTAACCGTTCCAAAATCGGGGTAACCGGTCGTCCGCCCAAGGTCGGCAACCAATCCCACCAGCGCAGGGGCACCACCCGGATGGTCACCCCCAACCCCTGCGCCGCCTGCACCAACCCCTGATAGGGTTCGCAGCCCGCCAGATAACCCGGCAGCAGCACCACCGGCGGCATTACCATTCCTCCGCTACCGGCGCAAACCCCTGGCGTTGGATATTTTCCGTCACCACCTTGGGTTCCACAAACTGCAACAAATAATCCGGCCCGCCCGCCTTGGAACCCACCCCCGAGCAGCGCCAGCCCCCGAACGGTTGCCGTCCCACCAACGCCCCGGTAATCCCCCGGTTGATGTACACATTCCCGCAGACCAACTCCTGGGCGGCCCGTTGGATGTGGCTGGGGGTGCGGGAATACAGTCCCCCCGTGAGGGCATAATCCGTCCCGTTGGCCACCGCCAATGCCTGGTCAAAATCCGCCACCGGCATCACCGCCAACACCGGCCCAAACCACTCCTCCTGCGCCAGCGGGTCTTCTGGGGGCACCTCCGTAAAAATCACCGGCCCCACGAAATAGCCCCCCGGCGGCGCTGGCCGTTCTAGGACTAGGGGCAACCTTTGTTTGGCTAAAGCAATGTTTTGGTGTAACCGCTCTTGGGATGCCGCATCAATCACCGGGTTAACCGTGGTGGCCGGGTCGGTGGCCGGTCCGATCACCAGCGATGCCGTCGCCGCCTGCAAACGCTGCACAAAGGGTTCGTAAATATCCGGTAAAACAATCACCCGCGAGCAGGCGGAACACTTTTGCCCCGCATAGCCAAAGGCCGACTGCACCACCCCCTGCACCGCCTGGTCCAAATCGGCGCTGGCATCCACGATAATCGCATTTTTGCCGCCCATTTCCGCCACCACCCGCTTCAGGTGTTTTTGCCCCGGCGTCATCTGCGCCGCTTGGGCATAAATCTGACAACCCACCTGCCGCGAACCGGTAAAAGTAATGAAATGCACCGCCGGATGGGTGACCAACAGCGGCCCGATTTCCTCGCCCCACCCCGGCAGACCCTGAAAAACTCCCGCCGGTACGTCCAAATCCCGCAGTAAATCACTGATCAGCCGGGTAATTTTACAGCCTAAAACCGCCGATTGTTCCGCCGGTTTATACAGTACACAATTGCCCGTTACCAACCCCGCCGTAATCATCCCCACCGAAATCGCCAGGGGATAATTCCAGGGAGCAATCACCACCCCGATCCCCTTGGGTTGATAAATATAGCGATTGGTTTCCCCCAGGACATCGGTGGGATAACCCTGCGCCAATTGTTCCGCTCTCTGGGCGTAGTAACGGCAAAAATCAATCGCCTCGGACACTTCCGCATCCGCTTCCCGGATCGGTTTGGCCACCTCCCAGACGATCCAGGCTACCCATTCCGCCCGTTGGCGTGCCAAGCGCTCGGCGATGGCTCGGAGTAAATGCACCCGCACCTCCCAAGGGGTTTTCCGCCAAACCGCCTGGGCTTGCTGCGCCAAATCCAGCGCCTTCCTCACGCTCTGCCCATCCGCTAATCCCACCCGTCCGATCAGCTGGGTGGGGTCGGCGGGATTGACCGAATCAAGGGTGCGTTCTGGAGAACAATGGGGCAAAACATAATCCTGTCCCAGTTGCGCTTTGACCTGCGCAATCGCCTGCAAAAACTCATCGGCGACCCCCGGCAGGGCAAAATTGGTATCGGCGGTGCCCACAAACGATTCCGAGGGCAGCAGCGGCGGTGCCGGTTCGCCGACCGGGGGCGGTGCCAGCAATTCCGCTTCATTTTCTTTTTGTAACCGCTGCCGCAGAAACGAAGTATTGGCCGTGTTTTCCAACAAACGCCGGATTAAATAACTCATCCCCGGCAAGAGTTCTCCATAGGGGCAATACATCCGCACCTGCTGCCCCCGCTCGGTTAAGGCTTTGGCCAAAGGAGCCGCCATGCCGTACAACACTTGTGCTTCCCAGGCGGTGGGCGGGAGCGCCAATGCCTCGGCAACCGCCAACGCATAGGCTTGGGAACGCACATTATGACTGCCGATGGCCGGGTACAAGAGCGCGTGATTTTCTAACAATAACCGGGTGAGTTTTTCGTAATTGGCATCCGTGGCGCTTTTGCGCCCATAAACCGGCAAATCCCAGTGTTTTTGCTGCGCTAAAATCACTTCTTGATCCCAGTATGCCCCCTTGACCAACCGCACCGTCAGAGGCGTACCCCGCAGTTTTAGCCAAGCCAACAGCTCCCGCACATCCGCTTCACTGTCTTGTAAATACGCCTGGATGGTCAACCCCACATCGGTACGGGTGCGAAATTCATCGCTTAATAAAACCTCTTTGAGGATGGCTAATGTTAGGTTTTTGTACTTGTATTGTTCCATGTCAAAATGGACTGCTACCCCCAATTCCCCTGCCCGGCGCAGTAACCGGGTGACCGCCTCGGTGACGTGGGTACGGGTGGCTTTGGCCGCCAGCGGGTCAAATTGGGAATAAAAGGCCGTCAGTTTCACCGACACCTGCGGCACACAGCCCCAGTGCACCTGGGTTAATTGCGTCATCAGGTCAAGGTATTTCTGGAGATAGCCCTGGGCTTCGGTTTCACTCAGCACCGCCTCCCCCAGAATATCCAGGGTAAAGCTCATTCCCTGCTGCCGCAGCCGTTCTAAGGTCTGGCGCACCTGCTGAAAGTTTTCACCGACAATGTACTTATGAGCCAGGGTGCGTACCGCCGTGGTCAGGGTTTGGGCAGCCACCTGTGCCGCCGGGGATTCCCGCCCGGTGAAATGGAGCAATTTTTTTAGCATTTCCGGCAGTTCTACCTCCGGCTGCTGGAGATATTCTTGGATATGGCGGCTGATTTCCCCGGAGCCTTGCAGAAACGGCAGGGTATCAATCAGGCGAAACATCTGGGTACGCAACCCCGGATGCTCCATCGTCCAGGCCAGCAGTTTTTCATCCCACTGCCACTGCTCCCGCACCTGTGCCCACCAGGAATGACCGGGGCGGGTGGCGGCTAACAATTCCTGCCCTAGGGTTTGGGTGCGGGCTGCGAGGGACATGGCAACTCCAGATAACAGTATCTCTAGTGTAAAACCTAGATTTCGGTCAGAATAAAGAATGTTCACGCTAAACCGACCATGTCCCAATGCACCCTGGCGGCGGCGGCCAAAATTAACCTCTACCTGCGCATCCTCGGCTCCCGGAATGATGGCTACCATGAAGTGGCGATGGTGCTCCAGAGTGTCACGCTCCGGGATGGGGTGCATCTGACGACCCACCCGCGTCAGGAAATTAACATTACCTGCAATCACCCCCAAGTGCCCACGGACAGCACGAATTTAGCCGTGCGGGCGGCGCAATTATTGGCCGAGGAGTTTCCCCGCCAGGCGACGGGGGTAGGGATTCACATTGACAAACAGATTCCGGTGGCGGCGGGGTTGGCGGGCGGGTCGAGCAACGGGGCGGCGGTGTTGGTGGGGTTGAATCATCTGTGGGGGTTGGGATTGACCCAGGCGGAACTCCAAACCCTGGCGGCGCGGCTGGGTTCGGATATGCCCTTTTGTGTGCAGGGGGGCACGGCCTTGGCCACGGGGCGGGGGGAAATCTTGGAACCCTTGCCCCCGTTATCCGGTGGGGCGGTGGTGTTGGCGAAATTCCAGAATTTGAGCATTTCCACACCCTGGGCCTATCGTACTTACAGGGAACAATTCAGCCATACCTTTGCTTTGGCTTCTGCCCAGGAATCCGATCACTTTGTGCAGATTTTAGCGAGGCAGGCTCTGCCGGAGATTGCCGCCCATTTACACAATGATTTTGAAAAGGTGGTTTTGCCTGCCTATCCCGAAATTGCGCAATTAAAACAACGGTTATTAGCAACCGGCGCCTTGGGCAGTTTACTTTCGGGTTCGGGGCCGACGGTGTTTGCCTTGTATGCCGATTTAATGCAAGCTAAGCAAGCGGTGATGGCATTAAAAAATGATGACGCAGCGGTGGATTTTTTTGTGGCTCAATTTTGCCATTGGGGAATGCAGATTTTATCCTAGTAATGGTTTATTTATCGGAGACAGCAGCAGATGATCTCGCTGGCATACCGAGTTTATGGAGAAACGGGGGCTGCGCCCCGGCGACCGCCTATACCTAATTCATAGAGGTTCCCTGTGGATTATGTTAA
>CALHCP010000075.1 GCA_937936705.1 uncultured cyanobacterium
CGCGCCTGAGTTGGGTGAATCGCAGTTTGCATCGGAGTTGAGCGGTGAATTCAGCGGCTCGTTTGGGGATGCCGAACTGAGTTTTACGGAAAGTTTAGGCGAAGAATTGTCAGAAGTTCCGGCGTTGGATTTCGGCGGTGAAGCCGCGCCTGAGTTGGGTGAATCGCAGTTTGCATCGTCAGAATTACAGGAAACTATTGCCAGTGATTTAAGTGATTTAGAAGAACTTAGCCTTGATGATGCTCATTTGGCAACAGAATACTCATCCGAAGAAAGCAGCTTTAATTCTACCTTTGAAATTTCTGATGAATTAAGTTTGGGTAGCTCAGGGCTGTTGGGTGACATCCAATCAGATTTGGAAGCAACCTTAGCCGAGTTTGCCGGATTGGGTCAGGAGCAGGAAGAACTAACAGCAAGTTCTGAGGAGCCTTGGTCAGACACCAATTTAGAATCCACCGATTTAGAATCCTTGGATCAGGAAATTGCAAGTTTGGATGAATTGGCGGTAGGGGAACTAGATGTAGCGCTCGATTTTGACCTGCCCGCTGTAGATGAGCCTGATTTGACCAGTGATTTGGAACAGTTAGACTTCCCTGATTTAACCGATTCGGGAAATTTAGAACTCGCTCAGTTAGAAGCGAACTTATTGGGAGATGTGGGAGATGATTTAGGTTTAGAAGGTTTAGAAAATGATGATTTAGGCTTGGAAGAGATTGAGAAGATACTCAACAAGACACCCCAACAGCCGACACAGACTACGGCGGAGAAGACACCCGCTCCGGCGGCGGCAGCGGACTCCCGGGCGAGTGCGCTAAAGGAACAAACCATGCGGGTACCGATCCACCAGTTGGACAACCTCAGCAATTTGATTGGGGAGTTGGTGGTTTCCCGGAATACCCTGAATGAAGATCAAAACCAACTGCGGCAATTTTTGGAAAATCTTTTGCATCAGGCGCACCAACTAAATGACCTCAGCCAACGGATGCAGGATTTGTATGAGCGTTCTCTTCTCGAAGGTGCTCTGCAAGCCAGTCGGGGGAGTGGGGCAGCCAACTTTCTGGGTTCAGCAAGTGCCGGAAGAGAAGGCGGACAACACAGCACCGGTGCCGAATTTGATGCCCTAGAGATGGATCGATTCACCGGGTTCCATACCCTGTCTCAAGAGATTGCCGAGCGGGTGTTGCGGGTGCGGGAGTCGGCTCAGGACATCGGCTTTATGGTGGAAGCCTTTGACGAGGTGGTGCGCAGTTTCCAACGGATTACTCAGGGTTTGCAGGAGGGAATTAATAACGCCCGCATGGAACCCTTCTCCCGGGTGACGGATCGTCTGCCCCGGGCGGTGCGGAATGTGGCCCTTAAGTGTGGCAAGCAGGTCACTCTGCAGATCGAGGGGCGGGAAACTCTGGTGGATAAGATGATTCTGGAAAAGCTCACCGACCCCATGACCCATTTGGTGAACAATGCCATCGTCCACGGGATTGGGACACCGGCGCAGCGGGAGGCGGCGGGGCAACCTCCGGCAGGACGGATTGTGATTCGAGCCGCCTATCAGGGCAACCAAACCGTGATTACCGTGAGTGATGACGGGGTGGGGATCAATCCCGACCGGGTAAAGCGGAAGGCCATCGAAAAGGGCGTGATTACGGAAGAACAGGCGGCGACCATGAGCAAACAAGATATTTACCAATTACTGTTTGCTCCTGGGTTTAGCACCAAAGACCAAGCGGATGAGTTTGCCGGCCGGGGCGTGGGGCTGGACGTGGTGCGTACCAATTTGGCCGAGATCCGGGGGACGGTGGTGGTGGATTCGGAGTTGGGCAAAGGGACAACGTTTACGATCCGTTTGCCCTTGACGTTGAGTATTTCCAAGTCCTTGCCCTGTGTGGTCAGCCATGCTCAGGTGGCCTTCCCGATGGACGGGGTGGCGGATGTGCCGGTCGATGTGACCCCAAATATGATCCACACGGGAGCGGATGGCAAACAGACGCTGGAGTGGGCAGGCGGACAGCGGATTCCCCTGCGCCGGTTGAGTGAACTGTTGCACTACGGACGGTTGATCGGGCGGGGCAATATCTACGGCGGCACCGGTACCCAGGAGGGGATGTCGGTGGTGGTGGTGCAAAGTCTCGGTCGGTATGTGGCGTTCCAAGTCGATCAGGTACTCAACGAACAGGAGGTGGTGATCAAACAGCTTTCCGGGCCGGTCCGCAAACCTCTTGGTATCGCCGGGGCAACCATTTTGGGGGATGGCCGGATCATGATGATTGCCGACATCCTGGAATTGGTGGATTTGGCCTTGGGGCAGATGCCGCCTCCCAGCGTACCTTTGTGGTCGGGCACCACCCCGGCAGAAGCCGAAACCACCCATGAACCCACCGTGTTGATTGTGGACGACTCGATTGTGGTACGGGAAATGCTCTCCATGACCTTCAGCAACAAAGGCTACCGGGTCGAACAAGCCCGGGATGGACAGGAAGCCTGGCAAAAACTGCGGGATGGCCTGCCCTGCGCTCTGATGTTCTGCGATATTGAAATGCCCCGCATGGACGGTCTGGAACTGCTCTCCAAAGTGCGGCGGGATCCGGAACTGAAACAACTGCCGATTGCGATGCTGACCTCACGGGGGGCAGAGCGGCACCGGCAAATGGCCATCCAACTGGGAGCTAACGCTTACTTTACCAAGCCCTATCTGGAGGAAACGCTCCTGGAAGCTGCCCGTCGTCTCTTGCAAGGAGAAAGCCTGGTTACCCCCAACAATTAAGCTCCCCGGCGCTTACAATGAGAATGGTTATCATTGGTAAAGGGCTATGACGGAGCAGGCATTGGTAACGATGGGGTTAGAATTGCCCAAACGGGGCTTACCCGTCACGATTATCACGGGCTTTTTGGGGAGTGGGAAGACGACGCTGCTCAACCATATTTTGCAAAACCGGCAGGATTTGAAGGTGGCGGTGTTGGTGAATGAATTTGGCGATATTAATATTGACAGTCAGCTTTTAGTCTCGGTTGATGAGGGGATGATCGAGCTGAGCAATGGCTGTATTTGTTGCACGATTAATGACAGTTTGGTGGATGCGGTTTATAGTATTTTAGAACGGCAGGAACGGATTGATTATTTAGTCGTGGAAACCACCGGAGTTGCCGATCCCTTACCGGTTGCCCTAACGTTTTTGGGTACAGAATTGCGAGATTTGACCCACTTAGATTCGATTTTGACAGTGGTGGATGCTTCGGCGTTTGCCCCGGATTTATTCAATAGTGAAGCGGCCTTGAGTCAGATTACCTATGGGGATATTATCCTGCTGAATAAAGTTGATTTGGTGACCCCGGAGCGGGTACAGGACTTAACCCGCCGGATTCATGAGATGAAAGCCGGTGCCCGCATTTTAACGATGACTCATGGGCAAGTATCCCTGCCGTTGATTTTGGGGGTTGAGTCCCCCCATTCCGATTTGATGTCTTCAGGACAAGCCGATCATCACGAACACCATGATCATCACGATCACAATCACCATGAACATCACCATCATCATTCTCACCATTTAGAAAACGATGGCTTTGTGGCGGTTTCATTTACGAGTGATTATCCTTTGCATTTGGAGAAGTTTCAATTCTTTTTGACGGATCAATTACCGAATAATGTATTTCGGGCGAAGGGGATTTTATGGTTTGACCGCAGTAGCCTCCGGTATGTCTTTCAACTGAGCGGTAAACGCTACAGTTTGGATGTGGACGACCGACCTGTACCCCCGAAAAATCAACTGGTATTTATTGGGCGTGATTTAGACCAGGAAACCTTATTAAAGGATTTGAATGCCTGTTTAGTCCATCCGCAAAAGCATAGCACTGCGGGTGGAAATTAGGACGGTTTTGCTTTCACCCCGCCGCTCTTCCACAAGGAGAGAGGGGAGTCGAAAACTAAACGGGGCAGTAGCTTGAGCAAAGCCGCCGCGCATCCTACGAATGAAAGTGAAGCGTCATTCGCTAGTTAGCGGCGGATGTGATATAATTATTTCAGTCAAGTATGGCACTATTGCCCACCGGACACGAACTCTGGGCTACTGGGCAGATATAAGACCTGCTTGGCAAGGTACAACTAAACCTATAAATCCTGGTATTACCCGATTGATAAACGTAGGGAACGGGTCAAAAGTTGGCATAACAAATTGAACCTAAAACCCACAGGCAGAAATGGCCTGGGGTGCTGCAAAGGCTAAAGTTCCTGGCAGTAGGCGAGAATGCCGCCCCCCTCTCCGGTAACAGGATTGGGAAGCCGCTTATGCACGCTAAGCGTCATGAGCGGAGCATTCACAGTGCTTGTCCCTATAGCAATCCTACATGAGTTTAGAATGCCGGTCGCAGGGGGCACCCCCCGCTTTGGTTCTCCGTTGGCTCTGGTCAGGAATTTGCGGTTAACTTACGGGCACCGGCCACCCACTGCTCGCCCATCAAATACTTCACAACCAACAGCAGCGGGCAACGGGTGGAAACGGAGGTTTTA
>CALHCP010000076.1 GCA_937936705.1 uncultured cyanobacterium
ATAAATAGAGGTGCCCTATATTAAAATCTAATGTGAAACCTAGAGCTTGGGTTTGCGTCTAAACTGCATAGTTATACGCCTTACACCCTATGAAAGCCTCAACACTCCTGTTGCCGTTCTTGACCTTGACGTTGGCGACGGCCACTCCGGTTATCTCCACGGCTCCCGGTTGGGCGCAAACCCGCTTCCACGGGGATGAGCAGGTCAGTATTCAGGTGTATCAAAAAGCCAGCCCGGCGGTCGTCACCATCCGCGCCGGGAATGGCAATGGCTCCGGCAGCATTATCAGTCCCGATGGCTTGGTGCTGACCGGCGCACACGTGGTCAGCGGCTTTCGCCGGGTGCAGGTGACTACCAGTACAGGTACCCGTTACACCGCCCAGGTGATTGCGACCGACCGCCAACGAGATTTAGCCCTCCTGCGTTTAGAAAATGTCCAAGGGCGTTTACCGACGATTCCCTTGGCCAACCGTGACGGGATTCAGGTGGGGCAACGGGTGTTTGCCATCGGCAGTCCCTTCGGTTTGTCGGGCACTTACACCACCGGCATTCTCAGCCGCATTGCCCCCAACGGCGATTTACAAACCGATGCGGCTATTAATCCTGGTAACTCGGGCGGCCCGTTGCTCAATTCGCGCGGGGAATTGATCGGTGTCAACCGAGCGATTTTGAGTCCCGGCATGAGCGGTGGCAATATCGGCATCGGCTTTGCCACCAGTATTTTGAATGCCCAGGACTTTATTGCCCAAAACCGGAATAACCCCGGTTCTGCCGTAGCCACCGCGCCGGAACCGCCCCGTTCCCCAGTGCAACAGGGAGTGCGCCTGGGGGTAGCCCTCGACCCGAATACCCTGGTGATTCAAGAGGTAGAACCCAATTCTCCTGCCCAGGCGATTGGGTTACGTCCCGGCGACCGCTTGCTGGCGGTGAACGGTTTTCCTCTGGATGACCCGGAGGAATTGCGGGCATTTCTGGAGCGGCGACCCCGGGCGCTGGTATTGACCGTTGCTCGGCAGGGTCGGGTAGCCAACGTATTCGTCCGGTTCTAGCCCATGCAGGCCACTCCCATCCAGACCCTACTGACCACAGTTGCCCCGGATACGCCGGTGGTCGCCCAGGGTTGGATACGCACCCGGCGGGAGTTAAAAGACCTGTGTTTTCTCGAACTCAACGACGGCAGTTGTCTGGCGAATTTACAGGTCTTGGTGCCCCGGTCATCCCCCCTGTACGATCTGGCCAGCGGTTTGCATACGGGGGCGGCCATCGGGGTCAGCGGGCAGCTTGTCGCTTCCCCTGCCCAGGGGCAACGGGTCGAATTGCAGGCAGAGACCATTACTGTCTATGGGAATGCCGACCCGGACAGCTATCCGTTGCAAAAGAAGCGGCATTCCTTTGAATTTCTCCGCACCATTGCCCATCTGCGTCCCCGCACCAATACCTTTGGAGCCATCATGCGCCTGCGCAACCACTGTGCCATGGCGATTCACCGTTTTTTTCAGGAGCGGGGTTTTGTGTGGATCCACACCCCCATTTTGACGGCGAGTGACTGTGAAGGGGCAGGGGAATTATTTACGGTGACGGGTTGGAATCTGCAGAATATCCCCCGCAACGAGCAGGGGGAAGTGGATTTTCGTCAGGACTTTTTTGGTCGCCCCGCCTATCTGACCGTAAGTGGGCAACTCGAAGCAGAAATTATGGCCACGGCGCTGAGCAAAGTATATACCTTTGGCCCCACCTTCCGAGCCGAAAATTCCAATACATCCCGGCACCTGGCCGAATTTTGGATGATTGAGCCGGAAATGGCCTTCTGTGATCTCCAAGGGGATATGGATTTAGCGGAAGCCTTTTTGCAGGATATATTTCGCTATGTTTTAGAAAAAGGGAGCAGCGATTTAGAATTTTTCCAAAAACGGATTGACAACACCGTTTTAGAAACCGCGCATAATATCATTCAACAACCCTTTGAGCGGATGAGTTATACGGAAGCGATTACCCAGTTACAAAAATCCGGTAAGTCATTTACATACCCGGTAGCCTGGGGGCTGGATTTACAATCCGAACATGAGCGCTATTTAGCGGAAGAATTATGTGGGAAACCGGTGATTGTGTATGATTATCCTACGCAAATCAAAGCCTTTTATATGCGGCTGAATGCGGATGAAAAAACCGTAGCCGCTATGGATGTGTTGGTGCCTAGGGTCGGTGAACTGATCGGCGGTTCCCAGCGGGAAGAACGCTACGATGTTCTGCTGCAACGTTTAGAAAATCAAGGTTTAGACCCCGCTGTTTACTGGTGGTATTTAGATTTACGGCGTTTTGGCACAGTGCCCCATGCCGGGTTTGGTTTGGGGTTTGAACGGTTGCTTCAGTTTATGACCGGGATGGGTAATATTCGCGATGTGATTCCCTTCCCCCGCACTCCCGATGGCATTGATTTTTAGGGCATCTTTAGGAAAACTTTAGGGAAAAAAGAATGAGCGGTCACAGGGGGGCACCCCCCGCTTGGGTGCTCCGTAATTTGGCCGTTCCGGCTAGGGAATTGCTGCTTGGCTCCCATAAATAGGCTCAAACCCCGTCGGGGAGCCACATCGAGCGTCTCGACCAAAAACGGCGTTTCCCGGTTTTTCCTTCTCGCTTGCAAAAGGCAAGGGTCTCAACAGCAATGAGATTTGTTTACGGAGGGAGCATGGATAGAGTATCAGCTTTGAGAGAAAAAGGATTAGATGAACCAGAATGGCTCAAGGGCACCTCTATTGACTGGAGCCAGCAGAAAATGATCTCGCTAACACTAACCCTGTTTTTGCCCACTGTACAGGAACTTTGATGGGCTTCTCCTCAAGCATCACCCCAACGCCTGCACTACCCGCTCCGGGCTAATTTCCCCTAGGGTCGGGGCGTGTAGGGGCATGCACAGTTCCGAGGTCGGTAAAAGGCGCTGCGGGGGGGTGGTCAACAAAGCCACCACCGGCGCTTGCACCGCTACCGCCAGTTGCAATAAAAGCAATTGCGCTTCACTGACCAACACCAGGGTTGCCCCTGCCAAGAGCGCCGCCGTCTGCCCCTCGTCCGCCGGGTTGAGGGTGGGCATCTCCGCCGTCCCGCCCAAGGCCACCAGCGGTAAATCGGGCTGCTGTTGCCGGAGCTGCGCCACCACCTGCCCCCAGTGGGGATATTGCTCATCCCATACCAACAGGGCATACCCGCCCGTCAGCCCCAACTGCTGTTGCTGCGTTTCTGCCCAAGTCACCGCCGCCGCCGGAATCTGCACCGCCAACGCCCCGCAGGGCACCTGCAACCCCAAACCCGTGACCAAATCGTGATAGTACTCCGGGGGATATTGCTCCGGTTTCGGAGTCACCACCTGGGTCAACCACCGTTGCCCCACGCCGGCAAACCCTACCCGCTCCCGCACCCCGCTCAACCAGAGTAAAAAACTCAAACTGCCGCTGGGACGGGTCAACAACACCGCATCGTAATAACCGTCCCGCACCGTCCCCAAAAGATTCACCCACTCGGTCAAACTATTACGACTGCCGTACTCGTAACGCCAGACCTGCGTCACCCAAGGACACAAGGCGTAAAGAGACGCCACCGCCGGAGCCACCACCACATCCACCTGCGCCGGGGTTTGGCGCAAACTGCGTAATGTGGGAAACAGCCACAACTGCTCAACCGCCGCACCCGGCGACAATACCAGAAATCGCAACATTGTCTTGAGGCTCCGCAGACACCATTCCAGTTATACCCCGCCTACCGGGGCACCCGAAATAGGGTGTCCAAATAAACCCGCGCCACCCGCCGGTCATTCTCCGCATTTTGTAATAAAAATAACGACAAGGCGGCACTACAAACCCGGTCCACATCCCAGTCCGGGTGGCTCGCTAAATACCCCTCCAAACTCTCATGCAACTCGCCGGGAATTTCCGCCCGCACCCAAACCCGATTACTCATGCCCTTGGCCTCATAATGTTATAAAAAATTAACAAATTCACTCGCCCCACCTAAGCCTATTTCAGCCGAAACCAAGACAGGCTGTCAAATTCACCGGATTCCCCCACTTTGTAACATTTCTTTACTGCCAACCCAAACACGGGGATTGCGGCGGATTTTTGTTACATTTCGTTACAGGGAAAGTTATCCACAGAGGGGGGCTGGAATGGGGATAATAACGTGAGAGCCTGTGGATAACTGGGGGAAACCTGTGGATAAGTTGGGGATAACTGGGGATAACCTGGGGATAACCGGGGCAAAATGTGAAAAATTATTACAGTTTTGGGAATGATGCGACCCGAAACAGTGGCGGAATTGGGGGAGGCGTTGCGGCAAAGCGGCTCACGGCCGGTTCGGATCGAGGGACACAACAGCAAGGCTCACTGGGGCAATGTGGGCGGCTCGGACTTGGCAGTCATCAGTACCGCCGCATTGAATCGGATTTGCAGTTATGAGGTGGCGGATTTAGTGGTGACGGTGGAGGCGGGGGTCGCCTGGGCGGATTTGCAGAGCATTTTGGCCGAAAAGGGACAATTTTGGCCGGTGTCTCCCCTTTATCCGCACCAGGCGACCATCGGGGGCATTATTGCGACGGCGGACGGGGGGGCGGGGCGACAACGCTACGGCGGGGTGCGGGATTTACTGTTGGGGGTGGGTTGGCTGCGCCCGGACGGTGCCCAGGCGAAGGCGGGGGGGCAGGTGGTGAAAAATGTGGCGGGCTACGACCTGATGAAACTCTTAACGGGTTCGTGGGGGACGTTGGGCTGTATCACCCAGGCGACGTTGCGGCTCTATCCCCTGCCCCCGGTGACCCGCAGTTTTCTGGTGCAGGGGGGGGATTTGGCGCTCCTGCGGCAGCGCCTGTTGGATTCGGCCGTTCAACCCACCGCCTGCGATGTCCTGTCGGCAGCGCTGGTGGCCGAGTTGGGCTATCCGGCGCAATTGAGCCTGTGGTTGGAACTAAGGGGGACGGCGGTGACGGTGGCGGAACAGGTGGCACGTTTCCAGAAGCTATACGGGTCGGTCACCGTCACCGAAATTGCCCCGGAGACGGAAGCACAATTAACGCAGCGATTCAGTCTGCCGCCAACGCAACCCCAGGCGTTGTTAAAAATCGGGGTATTGCCCACCCAGACGGTCGCCCTGGCGGCTGATCTCCAGGAGATTGCCCCGTCCGCCTGGCTGCAACTGCACAGTGGCGTGGGGCTGGGGCG
>CALHCP010000077.1 GCA_937936705.1 uncultured cyanobacterium
GGGTCAATCTTGGGCTGGGCGCCAACCGCACTCAAGCAATCCCTACGAACCCAAATCAGGTCTGGATTCCGTCGGGGTAAAAATCTGCCAACTCACACCCACAAACCCCAAGATATACACCCCAATCCCAATCGCCGCAAAAGCCGCTAAAGTTGACCAAATCGGATGACCGCCCTTGGTTTTTTGCCCCTGCCGGGTTTCGATTTGCTCCACATCCAACCAAGGGGTTGCCCCCCAGCGTAACCAGCCCTGCACCGCCACCGCCTTGCCGATGAACTGCACCGGATGGCGGCGCCCCAACCACAGATGCCGCAGATAACTCGGTGACGGTTGGTAATGCAGAGGAATCGTGCCGTTACGGGTCGCCAGCCACAAATCCTGCCCCAAAGCATTGTCCCAACTCAAACGCCCTAACAACTGCCCCTGCCAGTACTGCGGTTGTCCATAAGCCGGAGAATGCGCCGCCCCGGTGACCGCCGCCACCACCTCCGGTTCTCCGTCCGCCCGCGTCCGGGGCATATCCGGGTAGAGAAAATTAACCCGAACCAACGTACCACAGCCCCAACCCGCCCAGGCCAAGGCCACCGCCACCGACCCATCCGGCTGGGACAAAAACCACCCCATCAATAAACCAATCAACCACCCCACCAGCCAACCCGCCGCCAACCCCAACCAAGGTGCCAGATAAAGGGCGTGTTGTTGCCAAGGTAAAGGCTCCCGCTCCGGAATACTCACCTCCAGCGGCACCTTCCAGGTTTGTGCCACCCGCATCAGATACCCTAAGCGGGTGGTCACATCCGCCTGCGCTAAAGATAGATTCAACCAGGGCCAGCGCGGCCGCAATACCTGCTCCCAAGGCACAGACGGAGGGATACTGCCCAAAAATACCCCCCAGCGCGGATGCACCGGCAACAGTAATTCCCACAAATCGTAGAGGTGCGGCATCCCCCCCTTTTCCTGCAGCACCCCCGCCGTGGCCACATTTAACTTCAAAATCGCCCGCGCCAACCCGTTCGGGTCAGCGGTCAAAAACATCGCCCGGCGGTCTGCATACAATGTAAATATACGAGCAAACCCTAAACCCGCCCACCGCCAAAACCACCACAGCCCATAAAACAACCAGGACACCGTGCCCGTCAGCCAGCCGACCCGTGGCCACCGTTCCCCCAATTGCGCCAAGTGTAAATACATTAAATAGGGAATTTGTAATAACAAAGTCAAACCGGTTAACAACCCCAACCCCAAAAACAGCGATGTCCGCCCCAGGGGTAAACGCAGCAACAACCGGCGGCTCAACTCCTGCGCCACCACCACCTGCAATTCCGGGTCGGTCAGGGTCGCCAACGCCCCCCGACTCAGCACCAGCCAATGGGCGCGGGGCAGCCAGCCAAAACTCCACACCACCGGCGGCGCACTTTCCAAAAGCCACAACCGCACCGGCGGCCAACGCCGGTCGGTACTAAATTTCTGGAGTAATTGCGCGGTCAGCGGAAAATTCTCGCTCAATTCCGCCCAGGTGAGCGAGCGGCCTGTCCCCAGTCGCCGTAAGGTCAACCGCAGTACCCAAGGCGCCGCGGTCAAACACAGCCACAGCAATCCCACCGTGAGCCACACCGGCGGCTGCACCCAGGTAAAGTAACGGAACGCCACAAATAAAATCTGACTGACCCCCTGCCCCACCCAATAAAAGCTGTGGAGCACCAAAACATAGGCTAAGACCAACGTGCCCAAACCCAACGACCAGAGCGGCCAAGTAGGCGGGCGTTGCAACAGTGTCCATTTTTGGGGGCGGGGGGCACAACGCCAGGAGCGTTGCGGCGGCGACTGCGGCAATGGTAATTGCGGGGTCGTGGCAGCAACCTCCAGTACAGCTTCCTGAGACGACGGCTCCGTTACCGCCGCTGGTTCTAACTCGGACGCTGATGCCGACGGCGGCTGGGATTCCCCCGGCGCCAGGGAGGCTGATGGTTCTGGCGTGGGTTCTCCCCCGGCAGCTTCTGGTGGTGGGTTGGTTGGCCGTTCCTCCGCGTCCCCCATAGGTCCCCCCGGTACAAAATACTGAACTCAAAGGCTTACTTCAATTAAAAATTAAAATGTAAAAAATTAAAACGTAATCGTTAGATAGGGTTCATGGAAACGGGCGGCAGTAATCGCACTTCCCTGCCATTCCGGCGGCAATGTGATATTACGCCGTTGATCCCCGGCTTCAACGGTTAGTCCCGGTCCGTACTGGGTGAGTTTAACCTGGGATTTGCTAAAACCGGGCAAAAATAACTGAATTTGTTTGGCTTCTACATCCAGCCGCAACGGCGGCGGTACCGGCGTGATTTGGTCAAAATCCAACAAATCGCTCACCGTTCCCAGGGGCAGGGGGGCAAATAGTTCCCCCCAACGCGCGGGTTCCCCCTGGGTGAGAATCACCCCTTGTACCCGCACATCCACCTGTTGGGCACTGCCCCACCACCAGCGCGCCATCTGCACCTCGGCAGGTTGGTCACCGGTGACCAGATAGGCGGCCAGCGCCTGCGGGTCATTGACCAGGGCTTGTCCCTGCCGGAATAGGTCTTCCAGCAACTGTTGGGGTTGTTCCAGATTTTGATTTTCCCAGCCGCCGGTAAACATCGCCCCGAATAAAGGACTCAAAAAGGGCGATACATTGCGGCTCAATTCGGAGGCGGTAAACACCTGGGTAAACCGCCGGTAATACCAGTCTGCCAAGGTGGGTACGCCCATCATCCGCAGGGTTTCCCGGTCGCTGGTGCCATCGTAGATAATGACATCGTACTGAGCCTCTTTGAGATAAAGCCGCAGGGCATTCAGGGTCAATAGACTATCCAAACCGGGCAAGATGCCGAGTTCCTGGCCGTACACATCCCGAAAAAAGGGGGATTTCACATAGCGGGCTTCCAGGGCTTTGAGTTCTTCCCAGAGCTGTTCGAGCAAGACAATGGCTTGCAACTGGACGGCGGCCAGACCGGGACTCACCTCCTGAGGCTGAGGGGTTAAGGCGGTTCCCAGCTCCGCCTCCAAAGCCGGATTGGGGCAATGGGTCACCAGCAGCACCCGTCGTTGCCGTTGAGCAAACCAGCGCGCCACCGCCCCCACAACCGGTGCCCGTTGCCCTGCTTGGCCTAGCCAGGTGATGATTCGGGTCATCCGTTCAGCTTAAAGACGGGTTCTAATTCTTCCGGGAAAAACCAGGTTTGGCTCTGGTCGCTGAACCGCACGATCAGGCCGATACCTTTGCCGTCCACCACCCGCATATCGGCCACGATGCCCACTTGTCCCAATTTTTTGCCGACCTCGGAGCCGACCCGGTCTTTCAGACAACACACCCGCACCTGCTGGCCGATATACATTTCTGCCGCCATACGCTTCTATCCAGATGAACCAATGCCCAGTTTAGCGGGTTTCGGGGCAATTTTGTTAAATTAAAATTGCTTTGGTGTCAGGAGTTGCCGCCGATGGGTCAACCGCCTACCCGAATTTTGTTTGTCTGTATGGGCAATATCTGCCGTTCCCCGGCGGCGGAAGGGATCATGAATCATCTCCTGCGGCGGGAAAATCTGCAGGAGCAATTTGTGTGTGATTCGGCGGGAACGATTGGTTACCATCGGGGCAGTCCCCCGGACGAACGGATGCAGTTGGCGGCGCAGAAACGGGGTATTCGCCTCACCGGTTCGGCACGCCAATTTGAACGGGCGGATTTTGAGCGTTTTGACCTGATCCTAACCATGGATCGGCAAAATTATTGGGATGTTTTGGCGCTTGACCCGGACAATCGCTATCAGCACAAAGTCAAGATGATGGGTGAATTTTGCCGCCGTTATTCCCAAAAAGAAGTTCCCGACCCTTATTACGGCGGGGCGGCCGGGTTTGAATTGGTTTTGGATTTACTCACGGATGCCTGTGAGGGGTTACTCGCCGAGTTGCGGCAATCGCCCACCCAGACGTTTTAGGCAGGTTCCCCCATTAGGTCGTGTATTCGGCGTTGATGCGGACGTAGTCATAACTCAGGTCGCAGCCCCAGGCGCAGCCGACCCCGGCGCCGTTGCCCACCCGGACTTGGATCACCACCGGGTCGGCATGGAGATACTGTTTCGCCGCTTCCCGGTCAAAGGGGATGGGTTGCCCGGCGCGCATCAGGGGAATTGCTCCCAGGTCAATGGCCAGGTCATCGGGGTTAAACGCTACCCCCGCCCGTCCGGCTGCCGCCGCAATCCGCCCCCAGTTGGGGTCACGGCCAAAGACTGCCGCTTTGACCAACAGGGAGCCGCTGATGGTACGGGCAATTTGCCGGGCTTCGGCATCGGTCGCGGTACCCCGCACCTGCACTTCGATCAGGCAGGTTGCCCCTTCTCCGTCCCGCGCCACTTTTTTGGCCAGTTGGATACACACTTCCGTGAGCATCGCTCCCAGGGTGGCCGCCGCCGGGCTATCGCGCTGAATCGGCTCACCCCCCGCCGCCCCGTTGGCCAGCGCCAGCAGCATATCGTTGGTGCTGGTGTCCCCGTCCACGGTGATTTGGTTAAAGCTGACCGCCACCGCCGCCTTGACTAAATCCCGCCAAAGCTGCCCATCCACCGGGGCATCACAGGTGATAAAGGCCAGCAGCGTCGCCATATTCGGGTGAATCATCCCCGACCCCTTGGCGATCCCCCCGACCCGCACCGGCGGGGTTAAGCCCGTACTCTCCAGCGCCACGGTTTTGGTCACTAAATCCGTGGTGAGAATGCCTTGGGCGGCCAAGTCGCCGCCGTCCGGGTCGGTAACCGCAATCAGCGCCGGAATCGCCTGGATCAGCTTATCCATCGGGATCAATTGACCGATCACCCCTGTCGAAGCCACCAGCACCTGGTTAGCCGCCACCCCCAACGCCTGCCCAAAGGCCGCTGCCGTCCGACAGGCATCCTGCCACCCCTGCCTACCGGTCGCCGCATTGGCTTGCCCCGCATTACACACAATCGCCCGGATGGGATGCCCCGCCTGCAGTTGCTCTTGGCAATAGGTCACACAAGCCGCCCGCACCTGCGATGTGGTCAAAGCCCCGGCAGCCACCGCCGGGGTTTCCGAGTAAATCAGGGTCAAATCCAACGCCCCTGAGGGTTTCAGCCCCGCACTCACTGCCCCCGCCCGATACCCCTGGGGAGCCGTCACCCCCCCCGCAATTTCTCGCCACATGACTGTAACCCCTTTACCCCATGCTAATTTCTGCAACTATACCAGGCCGCGGCTCAAGTCACCCGTTGCTGTTGCCATTTCCACAGCCCCGCCGAAATCCAGTTGGTGCAACTATGCGCCACCATAGCCACCAGGAGATTCCCACTGGTTAAGGTCGCCAACCCCAAAATGAGGCCGATCCAGGTTGCCCAAACCCCATAAGGCCACTGCTGCCAATTGCCCAAATGCAAAACCCCAAAGCACAAACTACTGACGATTAACCCCAGCCAAGCGGGCGCAATCGCCGCCAAGATCACCCCCCGAAACAATAATTCTTCGCTCAACCCCGGCAGGAGTCCCAACCAGAGCAAATCCGGCCAGACCAAGGGAGTTAATACCAATTCCAAATAATAATTACTGCAGTCGCGATAACTCGGCCACAGCCAATACACCACCCGGCTCAACCCGGTAATCCCCAGCCCCAGGAGCAGCCCCAGCCAGACATCCTGCCACCGCCACACCAGGTTAAACTGCGCCATCGGGTCAAAAAACTGCCAGATCCGGGACACCAGCAACAACCCCACCGCCGTTAAACCCATTGCCACCAGCACCTCCATGCGGCTCAAACGCGGAGTTGGGGTCATGGCCGTTGCCTCCGCCCGCACCACTGCCAATCCACCCCCGCCCGATGCGCCGCCAACACTCCCACCGCCTCCAGATACGAATCCACCTGCACCGCCTGGATGCCTAAGGCTGCCGGGGGAACCCTCATGCGCGAGGTATTCTCTCGGACGGCAATAATTAATTTCCCCTGCTGCGCCCAATGGAGAACCGCTTGCCCCCCGCAGGCCGTAGCCGGCACCACCACCGCATCCACCTGTTCCGTCCACAGCCCCCCTTGTCCCCGCCGGTTGACATAGGCCGGTGCCCGGCTCAAGCCCACCAACACCGACGGTAGAAACGTATAACCCAACTCCTCTGCTGCCGCCGGGGGAGCCACCCTGGGGTCTAACGGTAAGGGACGCAGCGCCGGGGCATGGGCGCAGGGCAGTTGAAACGTCCGTACCACCAAATGGCTGATCACCGCCTCTGCCCCTGCCAACGGGTCAACCCCCTGCCCTTGCCGGTAGCTCATCACCGCTGCATCCCCTTGGTCGGGGAACCGAGCCACGACTGCCACCGCCGTCACCTGATACCGTTCCTTTAATTGGGCCACCGCCCGCAATAAGCTCTCGGGGTTGGCCAGCGTTCCCCACGTTGCCCCGGAATCCGCCGTTTTTAACCCGACTCCCAGGGGGGCATCGGTCACCCCATAACCGACAATCGGTAACCCCAGCGTTGCCTGCGCCGCTTGCATCACCTGGAGATGCCGCAGTTGCAAATCCGGTTCGATGGCTTGATCCAAGACCACTCCCACCCGGTTTTGCTGCACCGGCTGTAACCCCCAATCCCCCGCTGCCATGCGATCCAAGGCATAGCCTTCCACATACCAGACCCGCTCCAACGGCCAGTACAACATTGCTCCATTCACAACGTTGGGATGAGTAATCAACCCATCCACCACCTGCGCCATGACCCGCACCACCGGCAGGGCATCCCCCGCATAGCCCCCCACCTGTGCGCCAATGCCGGTAGGAATAATCACTGCTGCTATGTACGGCCGTTGACCTGACATGACCCTGCCATTCCGTTGAAGGATGAGCACCAGAATATGCTTTGATTTTAAGGGATGTTGACGGACTTCCTGGCCAGCCGACCCGTCGAAACGGTGCGCTATATCGGGGAAAAATCACAGCCTACCCCATTGAGGGTACAGCCATCCGATTTGAGTTTTGCCTAACGGTCGCAGGGACATAGCCCTCATTTTTACAATTTTTCAAAATAATGGGCACCTCTATTTATGGGAACCAAGCGGAAATTCTCTAGCCAGAACGCCCAAATTACGGAGAACCAAAGCGGAGGCTGCGCCCCTGCGACTGCCTATTTGATTTAATTTTTTGCATCGGCGCCCCGTCTCGGCAATGCCCCGGTCACATCCGGGTCAAACGGGTAATCACCTCCGCCTGGGCAGGAAATTCTTGTATCAGCCGCACCCGTTCCCCCAAATCAAACCGGGCAAAACTAAACCCCGGACTCACCGTACAGCCGCACCAGACCCAATCGCCGCCCGCCACCAACTGCGCCGCCTGCCAAACCCCCGCCGGTACCACCATACAAGGATGTTCGGCACCGAGAACTTGACAACTGTAATCCGGGCTGAGGGTATGTAGTTCCAGCGGGTCGCCCCCGTACCAGTGCCAAATCTCATCCCCTTGGCGCACCCGATGCCAGGCCGAAAAATCCCCCTGGGTGAGCAACCAGTAGATATGGGTACAGGCATTGTAGGAACAGTGATCTAAAGTTACCACCAGAGGGGAACGGTAAATTTCCCGGTAATAGCCGCCTTCCGGGTGGGGTTGCAACTGCCAACGGCTGATGATCTCCTGGGGATTTACGGGCATAAGGCCATCAACTCCTGCCAAACCCGCTGGGGCTGATCCGCCTGTAAAATCGGGCGACCGATCACTAAATAATCCGCTCCGGCAGCCAACGCCGCTTGCGGGGTGCAGGTGCGGTTTTGGTCATCGGATGCCGCTGCCGTCTGCCAACGAATACCGGGGCAAACGCACAGGAAATCACTCCCCAAGGTTCGTTTCAGCATACCGACTTCTTGGGGGGAACAAACCACGCCTGCCAACCCCGCCTGTTGGGCGAGCCGTGCCCAGTGCAGGATGTATTCATCGAGGCGGAGATGGCTGTGAAATTCCCGGGTGAACTGCTCAGAACTGATGCTGGTCAACAAGGTAACCGCCAATAATTTTAGGGAACGATGGGCCACCGTATGTTGGGCTTGGGTTAAGGTCAGCGAACCGGCGCTGGCGTGCAGGGTTAAAAAATCTACCCCCAAATCCGCCACCACTTGACAGGCTCGTTGCACCGTCTGGGGAATGTCGTGGTATTTCAGGTCTAAAAAAACGGATTTTTCGCGCCGTTTGAGTTCGCGAATAATTGGGACGCCGGCGGCGGTAAATAGTTCTAAACCCACTTTCCACCAGCGGACATCCGGCAGATGTTCGACCCACTGCAACGCTGTATCACCGTCCGGCACATCCAGAGCGACAATAATCCGATTGGCCAAATTCTCTGGACTCATTGGGAATTGCAGGCCCAGACCGTGACTTTGCAGGTGGGTTCGTTGCACAATTTCAGCGCAGCTTGTTCGGCCAAGGCACGGGTTTTGCCGGTTCCGACTCCCGTCCGGCCGGCACTTTCGGCCACGGCACCACACCCGCCATTGAAGCTCACGACCACCTGACAATCCGGGCTGCCACATTCCTGGAGCGCCCGTTGACTGGCTTGGGAGGGGGTTTTCCAGTCATAGCTGTAGCCGAAACGACTGCTGTTTTTCCCTAATGCGATTGCCCCAAAGAACTCTTGTGCCTGAGCGGGCGCCGACCAGAGCAGTACCGTTAGGCATAACCACAACCAACGCGAGCGAAACATAGGCCATACAGGTGAGAACAATCCGGCAAGACGGAGAACAAAACCGTAATGTTCCAAACGGATTTTAGGGGAACGGCTCCAGCAATCTGACCTGAGTTGAGAATGGCGGTCACCGGGGCGCAGCCCCCCCTTGGGTTCTCCCTAAACTCGGTATGCCAGCGAGAGGATTTTCTGCTGGCTCTAATAAATAGAGGTGTCCATAAGTTATTAAGTTTAGAATGGCAGTCGCCGGGGCG
>CALHCP010000078.1 GCA_937936705.1 uncultured cyanobacterium
GTACCGTATACTAAAAGAAGAGACCAATCTAAGTTTGTCGCAGTATAAAGCAATTTTTAGCCAGGTAAATTTTTGCAATGTTCGCCTCTGTTTAAGTGTTAACACGGAACCAGGGTACGTAGAAAGATGGCGCCAATATAACACCGCCCAAAGGGGTGGTTAATTTTCTGGAGATTTGCGGGCTAAACCCAGGAATTTCCGAAGCTTGATGCTGATTTAATGATGTGATTCTATTACATGTCTAGGGTTATTACTTGATATTAAGCAATTAAATATATTTTTACATTTGGTGCTAAAATTATAGATTGGTTTGCCCTAGAAATGGCATGAGCACGGGCTAGCGGGGCATTGATAATAGGATTAACGGAACCCTTTTGTGACTTGGGAGTCAGGCTAGAGAAATTCCGTGGGATCACGGTGGGGGAACCGGCAGATTGTTGCCTAGGATGAAACTACTCAAGCGATGGACGCTTCAATCTTTCTTTAACCCGGTCATAAGAGGTAATTTATGCAAATTCAGGGGCATTTAGCCGAGTTTTCTCTGGCCGAACTCTATTCACTTTTGCGGCAGGGAAAACAAACCGGTGTACTCGCATTAGCCAACTATCAAATTGGGTTTTGGGAAGGTCAAATTGTGGGGGCATCCCTGCCGGAATGGGATTGGCGGCGAGCCGTTGTGACCCAGGGGTGGCTCCGACCAGAAACCCTGGAACGCTTGAGCCATCTCTATCAGCGTCAAGAGATGAAACAACCCTTTGGCCGCTGGTTAGTGGAGCAGGGATTACTCCAACGCTCTCAAATCCGGTGGTTGTTCAGTCAGCAGGTATTGCGGCCGGTCTGTCGCTTGTTTGCCTTACCCGATGCTCCCTTTCAGTTGCGACCCCAAACCCAGTTGTCCCATTTGCTCCTGACGGGATTGCGGGCGGAGCCATTGGAAGTGATTTTGGCCGGTCTGCGGTTGTTGAAGGATTGGCAACATTTGCTGGATAAATTGCCTGACCCCGACTCGGGATTAAAAAGTTGTGGCGGGCAGCCGGGCTATCACCTCAATCGCTGGGAATGGCGGCTGTGGGAGTACAGCAACGGCCAAATGAGTCTGGGGGAAATTGCCGAGAAATGGCAGGTTCCTGTCTTGGAAGTCCAAAAATTGGCCTTCCGTTTGTTGACGGTCGGTTTGGTGGTCGAACTTCCTTACATTCACCTACAAAGAAAGCCGGAATTATCCGCTTCTCAAACTCCCGTCACGGAAGGTTTTTTGGATCAGCTATTAGGGTTTTTACAAGGAAGCTTGCCCTGATATTAACTTTTGCGAAGCAATACTACCAAATCCTTCCATCCCTATCCTTAAAGTCGGCTTTAAGGTACATGATTATTTGATTTTGTTGATGGATTTTCCTCAGAATCGGCATCTATCATGATGAATATACCATCGAAAAGGAGTAGGGAATTGCTAGGTATTCTTCACCATAAAAACGTTTTCTGCCGATATTTTGCTTGGCAAGGAGGACACCATTAATGGCGATCATGCGAATTGTGGTCACGGGACCGGTGGGGTCAGGAAAGAGTACGTTTGTGCGTACGGTGAGTGAAATCCAGACCGTTGATACTGACCGACAGGCGACGGACGAAACGGCTCTATTGAAAGCAACCACAACGGTAGCCATGGATTTCGGGCGGGTTACCTTTGGCAACAAAATGAGTCTGCATGTGTACGGCACACCGGGGCAGGAGCGTTTTGATTTCATGTGGGAGATTCTGATCGAACATGCCCACGCCTACATTTTGTTGGTGCCGGGTCACCAACCCGGCGCGTTTCGGACGGCGCGGCGGATTTTAACGTTTATGGAGCAACGGGTTCGCCTGCCCTACTTGGTGGGGGTGACCCATTTGGACGTTCCCCAGGCTTGGCCGTTGCCTTATGTGGGGATGGCGGTGGGGGTTCATCCCGATTTATTGCTGGCGGTCAATGCGACCCAAAAGCCTTCTGTGGTGTCGGCGTTAGTCCAGTTGATCCAGCGGTGTCATACCCGGCGAACTCAATCCCAATTATCTGCTCAGGAGGTGTAACAACAATGCAGGGACGCTTATCAGAAATCCCTTTGGCCGAGGTACTGAAACTGTTAGGACAAGGGCAGGCGACGGGAGTGTTGGAATTGCAACCGATGCGTTACCAGTTGTGGTGGCAGGCGGGCAAGATGGTAGGGGCATTAGCGCCGGGCTTTAGCTTGCATCAATTGATGATGTCACAAGGGGGGGTGTCCGCATCGGTGTTACAAGTAGCGATGCGCGCCTATGTGGTGGCGGGCAGTAAGTCCCCGTTTGGGGTGTGGTTGGTGGAGCGTTATGGATGGCAGTGGCGGGAATTGCAGTGGCTATTCCACCAACAGGTGGTGCGTCCGGTCTGCCGGTTGTTGGGGGCGGCAGAGGCCCGGTTTGAGTTCCGTCCCCGGCAAGCGTTGCCTCTAGCCCACCTGACGGGTTTATCGGCGGAACCCCTGGAGGTACTCTTGGCGGGACTGCGGGCATTGCGAGACTGGCGGGTGTTGTTCGACCAGTTGCCGGAGCCGGCCTCAGCGCTGGTGAGTCGGTACCAAGGCCGCCCCCCTTACCGCCTGAATCATCAGGAATGGCATTTGTGGGAGTACGCTGACGGTGAAACGAGTTTGGCCAGCATTGCCCAAGCGTGGCAGGTGGAGGTGTTGACCGTCCAGCAGGTGGCTTTCCGGTTGATGAGCGTGGGTTTGGTGGCGGAACTGCCCCTTTTGGCAACGGCAAAGCAGCTAGGCGCGGCTTCCGCTTCCGAATTAACGGGGGATTTTTTGGAGTCACTGGCGCAATCTTTACAACAACTTTAAGGCAAGGATCACTTTGTTTTTTACCCCGATGATTCCCAGGATAAAAAATGGGAATCAGTGGGGTATTTTTTTGTAAAAATCTGCCATTTAATATCCAGAAAAAATCGAGATAAAGATATTATAAAACAATAGGCTTTACCCCGCTTTAATTAGCCATAATAAAGATGTTGGCGAGATTGATTTTGGAGACAGAAATTATGTCTATTAATGTGGCGAAATTGACAGGGGCATTACAACAGTTTGTGGGTTCCGTTGCCAATGTGCAGGCAGCGGCGGTCGTCTCTCCGGATGGGTTGGCCTTGGCTTCTTGTCTGATGCCGGGGATGGATGAAGAGCGGGTGTCGGCGATGGCGGCGGCGTTGCTCTCTTTGAGTGAACGGATTGGCCGGGAACTGAATCGGGGTGCCATCGAGCGGGTTTGGGTGGAAGGCAGCCTAGGCTACGGCATTATTACCAATTGCACCGATGATGCGGTGTTGTTGGTGTTGGCGGATCGGCAGGCGAAGATGGGGGTGATTAACCTCGAAGTCAAAAATGTGGTGAGTTGTCTGCAAGAGTTTCTCACCAGTAGTGGCAATACCCTGGCGATGTCTTCCTAAAGGCATGTTCCGGGACTCGATTCAGCAAGTTAATGATTCATCGCAGTATCGCTAGGAGAAGCAATTCATGACCACCACCACGCTCGTTCGTTATGTATGGGATGACCGCATCAAAGTGGGTTTGCCTTTGATTGATAACCAACACCGGGAGTTAATCGAGGCGATCAACGATTTAGCCGAGGCCATTGAAGGCAATCAAGGTTCCACTGCCGTCAAAAAGCTGATTGCCTTTCTCAAGGGCTATGCGGAGTGGCATTTTGATCAGGAAGAAAATTGTGCCTTTCGTCATCAATGTCCTTTAGCCGAAACCAATCAGAAAGCGCACGTTCGCTTTTTGGAAATGCTCGCCCAATGGCATCGGGAATATACCGAAAGCGGTGCCAGCGAGGAGCAAGCCCGCAAAATCCATACTGCTTTGGGGGAGTGGTTGGTCGATCACATCTACAAAATCGATACCAACCTGGCTAAGGAAATTCAGGCTCAGCCATCGGCCTAATTCCTGTTTGACTCCTGTTTGTGTAGGTGATGCGGTGCAATATCCGGGTCACCTACGCATTGATTGGGGAGGCAAAGCCGTTTTGGTATAGATAGCCGTATGACCTAATTTGGGGAACCTCTATAAAATTACGAATAAGCGGTCGCAGGGGCGCCGCCCCCGTCTCTGGTTCTCCATTAACTCGGCATTCCGGCGAGATGATTTTCTGCTGGTTCCCATAAATAAAAAGAGGTGCTCTTTGGGAATCGAGGTTCTAAAGAGCGAAAAACGCGGGCTGCACCCCGGCGAGCGCTCATGCTGAATCAATAGAGTTTGCCATTAGAGTTGGGTCAGATGTCCCGCATCTGTGCTAACTTTGCGGGAACACTGCTATCAAGAAACAAAGATGATGACCAAGTTGGCCAATCATTTATCTGCCATCGTTTACTCTCGTTTACTCTTTATTCTCGGCTTGCTTCATAGTTACTGACATTAAACCTCTACAGGCATTCACAACTGGCGACGGCTTCATCATGCCCAGTCGCAACATTGTCTGTTTTAGCTATGGACAATCGCCCCAGCAATTTTTGCGTTGTGAAATTCGCAGCGGACTCAAACCGATGCCACTCAAACCAAGTTCTTGCCAATTTGACTGGGGTGGAGGTTTTTTACTGACAAGTGATCGCCAAAAAGCCGAAATTCTCTGTATCAGCGATACGGTCTATTCACCGGATTTCGCAATTATTAATTATGGTAAGACTTGGCGTAAAAATGGCTTTAGTTGTAACTCGACCACTAACGGTTTGACCTGCACCAATGGCAAAGGTAATGGCTTTTTTATGAACCGTGAACAGTGGAGAGCGTTTTAATGTTTCCATTAATTTTACTATAGCAACATGACTTGATTGATGAACAGATACTCTGGAGAACCAAGGCCGGGGGCTGCGCCCCTGCGACTGCCATTCTAAACTCATGTAGGATGGCTATCATTCTCCTTCCGCATAAGTCGCAGACCGTGGGCAGTAGGGAAGCCAGCCCTAAGGTATCGCAATCTGACCTGATTAGAGAATAAAGATTCTGGGGAACCCAGTCCTGCGACCGCCGTTCACCCTGCGATTAGGATTGCGATAACGCCTACTTATAGCATTGATTAAAAATAAGTTCTACCCAATTCATTTTTTTTAGACTAAGTTTCTTTATAGACAAAGCAATGGACAGAAATTTTTATCTGCGAGTTGCTGCTCAGAAGTTCTGATGATTACCCCGTCTTAGCCTGCGTAGCTTTTCTCAGGTCTAAGCTGGATTATCAGGGGCATTCGTTCTGGTTATACAGGATTTTTTACTTGATTTAGGAGGAAATCAACGGTGGATTTTTTCAGCAATTTTTTCATGGATTTTGTGAAGCAGTTGCAGTCTCCTACCCTCAGTTTTTTAATCGGGGGTATGGCGCTTGCTGCGTTAGGCAGTCAACTGGAAATTCCCGAGGCAATTTGTAAAATTATTATCTTTATGCTGCTGGCCAAAATCGGTTTAACCGGTGGCATGGCGATCCGCAATTCCAACCTCACAGAAATGGTCTTACCGGTGGTGTTTGCGGCACTCTTGGGGATTTTGATTGTGTTCATTGCCCGTTATACGTTAGGCCGGATGCCGCGGGTGAAAACGGTGGATGCGATTGCCACCGGGGGGTTGTTTGGAGCGGTGAGTGGCTCGACCATGGCGGCGGCTTTGACCCTGCTGGAAGAACAAAAAATACAATTTGAGGCGTGGGCGGGTGCCCTCTATCCCTTTATGGATATTCCCGCCCTGGTGACGGCGATTGTGATCGCCAACATTTACCTCAACCGGCAGCAGCTTAAGGAAATGGCCTACGCCGAACCCCTGAGCAAAGTCGCCGTGACCGCCGGAGATGATTCCCGTACGCGCCGAGCCTATCCGGGTCGGTCAACACGGGCGGTGCTGCCCCGGGTCAAGATCTGGCCGATTGTCCAGGAAAGCTTGCAAGGACCGGCTCTTTCGGCCATGTTGCTGGGGCTGGCGCTGGGAGTGTTTGCCCGCCCTGAAAGTGTCTATCAAAATTTTTACGACCCCTTGTTTCGGGGTTTGTTGTCCATTTTGATGCTGGTCATGGGGATGGAGGCTTGGTCACGGGTTGGCGAACTGCGGAAGGTGGCTCAGTGGTACGTGGTGTACAGCGTGGTGGCTCCCTTTGTGCATGGGTTGATTGCCTTTGGGCTGGGGCTGTTTGCCCATTACACGACCGGGTTTAGCCTGGGTGGGGTGGTGGTGCTGGCGGTGATTGCCGCTTCAAGTTCCGACATTTCCGGGCCGCCGACCCTGCGCGCCGGTATCCCCTCTGCCAATCCCTCGGCCTACATCGGCGCTTCCACGGCGATCGGAACTCCGGTTGCCATTGGTTTGTGTATCCCGTTTTTCCTGGGTCTTGCCCAGACCTTCGGGGCGAATTAGTTTGCTTTCCCATCGATTAGGAGGTCATGACAATGGCTAAGCCGGCCAAAAAACTGGTCATCATCACGGAGAAGATTCTGCTCAAAAAGATCGCCCAGATCATTGAAGAATCCGGTGCCAGCGGTTATACGGTTCTGGAAACCGGCGGTAAAGGCAGCCGCAACGTGCGTTCATCGGGACAGCCCAGTGTTTCGGACACCAAAGCGAATGTCAAGTTTGAAGTACTCACGCCGGACCGGGATTTGGCGGAAAAAATTGCCGACCAAATCGGTATGCAGTTTTTTCTGGATTTTGCCGGTATGATTTACCTCTGTGATGCCGAGGTTCTGTACGGGCAAAGTTTCTGTGGGCCGGAGGGGTGCTGATTCCCACCCGTCGGCTGCCGGTAGGGTTACCCCTTCTGCCTGCATCGAGCCTAGGGAGCGGGTCGGTTGCCCCATACGGCTCGGCGACCGACCCGACCAAACTGAGAAAAACTATTACAAGATGTTAAGTTCTATCCCTGGATGTGACCGAATTGGCGCAGAATAAATGCCGGAGAAATCAGCGTTTGGTTCTATTTCTCAGGAGATAGGATCAAGGGCAGTTCCCTGATAAGATCACTGCTGGGCACTTAGGTTTGCGCCTGGTTGTCCACTTGACAAATTGACATACCCTCTGGAGTAGGTTCATGAGTATTGTCACCAAATCGATTGTGAATGCTGATGCCGAAGCCCGCTACCTCAGCCCCGGCGAACTCGACCGGATTAAGAGTTTTGTGTCTTCCGGTGAGAAGCGGCTGCGGATTGCACAAATTCTTTCCGACAACCGGGAACGGATCGTGAAGGAAGCGGGGCAGCAATTGTTCCAAAAACGGCCTGACGTGGTGTCCCCCGGTGGGAACGCCTACGGTGAGGAAATGACTGCCACCTGCCTGCGCGACCTGGACTACTACCTGCGGCTGGTGACCTACGGGATCGTTTCCGGCGATGTCACCCCCATCGAGGAAATCGGTCTGGTGGGGGTCAAGGAAATGTACAACTCCCTGGGCACCCCGATTCCGGCGGTGGCAGAAGGGGTACGGGCGATGAAAAATGCCGCCAGTTCCCTGATGTCCGGTGAAGATGCCATGGAGGCTGGCTTCTACTTTGATTACATCGTCAGTGCGATGCAGTAGTGGTTGACCGTTGTTAAGCTGTTTTAGAGGAACCTGACCATGCAAGATGCAATTACGGCTGTGATCAACTCTGCAGATGTGCAGGGGAAATATCTCGATAGCAGTGCCCTGGATCGCCTGAAAAAGTACTTCCAAACCGGCGAACTGCGGGTGCGGGCGGCGGCGACCATTGCGGCGAATGCAGCCACGATTATCAAAGAAGCGGTGGCTAAATCCCTGCTGTACTCTGACATTACTCGTCCCGGTGGCAATATGTACACCACCCGGCGGTATGCGGCCTGTATTCGGGATTTGGACTACTACCTGCGCTATGCCACCTATGCCATGTTGGCGGGTGACCCTTCTATTCTGGATGAGCGGGTGTTGAACGGGTTGAAAGAAACCTACAACTCTCTGGGGGTGCCGATTGGGGCGACCATCCAAGCTATCCAAGCCATGAAGGAAGTGACCGCCGGTCTGGTCGGCCCGGATGCCGGGAAGGAAATGGCGGTGTACTTTGATTACATCTGTTCCGGTTTGAGCTAGATGCGGTTGGGGGGGTGGAGCGGTGGCCTGACCCGTCGCCGGTGTGCCCCCCACGTTTACCCTTTGCTGGAGACTTCACCATGCGGATGTTCAAGATTACGGCTTGTGTGCCGAGCCAAACTCGGATTCGCACGCAACGGGAATTACAAAATACCTATTTCACCAAGCTGGTGCCCTACGATAGCTGGTTCAAGGAACAACAGCGCATTCAGAAAATGGGCGGCACCATCGTCAAGGTGCAATTGGCGACGGGTAAACCCGGCACCAATACCGGACTGAGCTAGGCATTGCTGTAACGCTCATGGCTGCTCGGATGCAGCGTAACCCCTGCGGGGGGTTCTTTTTAGATTCACCGTTTTCAGGGAACCTTTATTAACCTTGATTCATGGGGGACAGGCGGTCGCAGGAGCGCAGCCCCCAACTTTATTGCCATCGCCTGGGAGGGATGTATGGGACAGGTCACGGTGGGTTTGATTCAAATGGTGTGCGACCCCGACCCGCAGGTGAATGACCAAAAGGCAGAGGATTTGATCCGGCAGGCGGCGCACCAAGGGGCACAGATTGTCTGTTTGCCGGAGTTGTTCCGCACTCTCTATTTTTGCCAAACGGAAGATTATGCGGTGTTTGCCCTGGCTGAACCCATCCCCGGGCAAACCACAGAAGCATTACAAACCCTGGCGACCGAGTTGGATATTGTGATTGTTGCCAGTCTGTTTGAAAAGCGGGTCGCGGGGATTTATCACAATACGGCGGTGGTGCTGGATGGCCGCCGCGGTTACCTGGGCAAGTACCGCAAAATGCATATCCCCGATGACCCACTGTATTACGAGAAATTTTACTTTACGCCGGGAGATTTACATTATCAGGTGTTTAGCAGTACCTATGCTCGCCTGGGAACTCTGGTTTGCTGGGATCAATGGTATCCTGAAGCGGCACGGTTAACGGCGATGCGGGGGGCGGAATTGCTGGTTTATCCGACGGCGATTGGTTGGCATCCCTGGGAGAAGGCGGAGCGGGGGGCGGCGCAACAGGATGCCTGGGAGACCATCCAGAGGAGTCATGCGATTGCCAATGGTTGTTTTGTGGTGGCGGTGAATCGGGCGGGTTGGGAACCGACTCCCGGTGGGACGGGGGGGATTGAGTTTTGGGGGCAAAGTTTTGTCTGTGCCCCGGATGGTCGGGTGTTGGTGCGGGGGGCGGTGGATCGAGAACAGGTGTTGACGGTTACGCTAGACCTGACTCAGGTGGAAACCCAGCGCCAGGGGTGGCCGTTTTGGCGTGACCGGCGTATTGACAGTTATCAAGAGCTGACCCGCCGGTTCATTGACCCCTGATCCCGAAGTTGTTCGAGAAAAATCAAGCGAAAGGGCGGTTCGCCGTTTACAATCACAAACGGTATGGCTTTTGCGGCAAGGCTGGGTGTCTCATGGGAAGTCCGTTTCGACGCACAAAAATTGTAGCCACGGTTGGCCCGGCCTGTAGTACCCCGGAAACCCTGCGAGCCATGATCGAGGCGGGGGTGAATACGTTTCGTTTGAATTTTTCCCACGGCAGCCACAGCGACCACCAGCGCAATATCCGCCTGATTCGGCAGTTGGCGTTTGAGTTGAACCGGCCGGTGGGGATTTTGCAGGATTTGCAGGGGCCGAAGATTCGCCTGGGGAAGTTTCCCGAAGGGAGTGTGGTGGTGCCGACGGGAGCGGCTTACATTCTCACCAGTGAGCCGATTCCCTGTACGACGGAACGGGGGTTTGTCAGTTATGACCGCTTGGCGGAGGAAGTGCCGGTGGGAGCTACGATTCTCCTGGATGATGGCCGGGTGGAAATGCGGGTCGAGGCGGTGGAGATGGCCACGAAGGCATTGCACTGTCGGGTGACGGTGGGGGGGGTGTTGTCGAATCATAAAGGGGTGAATTTTCCGGGGGTGTCGCTGTCGGTCAAGGCACTGACGGAAAAGGATAAGGAAGATTTGCTGTTTGGCCTGGAACAGGGGGTGGATTGGGTGGCGTTGAGTTTTGTGCGGCACCCGGAGGATGTGTTGGAGCTGAAGGAAATTATTGCTCAGCATGGCTATCGGGTGCCGGTGGTGGCGAAGATCGAAAAGCACGAAGCCATTGCCCAGATGGAAGCGGTCTTGTCGGTGTGCGATGGGGTGATGGTGGCACGGGGGGATTTGGGGGTGGAGATGCCCGCCCAGGAGGTTCCTTTGCTGCAAAAGCGGTTGATTGCCACGGCCAATCGCCTGGGGATTCCGGTGATTACGGCCACGCAGATGTTGGACAGTATGGCCACTTCGCCCCGCCCGACCCGGGCCGAGGTGTCGGATGTGGCGAATGCGATTTTGGATGGAACGGATGCGGTGATGTTGTCCAATGAAACGGCAACCGGGCAATATCCGGTGTTGGCGGTACAAACCTTGGATAAAATTGCCCGCCACATGGAGCAGGAATGTCTGCAACCGGGGATGCAGGGGGTCTATTCCCGACCGTTTCAGGCGGGGGGGCAAGCGATTGCCAATGCCATTAGCAAGGCGGTCAGTGATGTGGCGAGCGAGTTGGGGGCAGGAGCGATTTTGACCCTGACTAAGACCGGAGCTACGGCGCGCAATGTGTCCAAGTTTCGGCCGCGGACGGCGATTCTGGCGGTTACTCCCCATATTGAAGTGGCGCGCCAGTTACAACTGGTGTGGGGGGTGCGTCCCCTGCTGGTGCTGGAGTTGCCGACGGCGGGGCAGACCTTTCAGGTGGCGATGTCCATGGCGCAGGAGCGGGGCTGGCTGCAGGAGGGGGATTTGGTGGTGATGACGGCAGGAACCTTGCCGGGGGTGCCGGGCTCGACCGATTTGATCAAAGTCGGCATGGTGAGTGCGCTGTTGGCACAGGGGGTGGGGGTGGGACAGGGCTTGGTGAGCGGCCGGGCGCGGGTGCTGCGCGCCGGGGAACGGTTGACGGATTTCCAGAGCGGAGAAATTTTGGTTGCCGAACAGACCCATGTGCACTTGGTGGAAGCCATGCGGCGGGCGGCGGGAATTATTACCGAAGATGAAAGCCTCACCGGTCATGCTGCCGTGATCGGCCTGCGCCTGGGGGTGCCGGTGATTGTCGGGATCAAAAATGCGACGCAACTGATCCGGGATGGAGCCATTGTTACGTTGGATGTGCCGCGCGGGTTGGTCTATGCGGGGGCATTGCGGATCGGGGAGATGGGGTAATGGGGGGGGCGGCACCGATGGATCACCCACCCCTGCTGCGCTAGCCATTGCCTATCAGGCCGGATGAGCAGAAAAACCCTTACGGTCGGGGGGGCAGAGGCGGCGGCGGCGGCGGTGGCAAGCGGCGATAGGCATCCTGCACCGTTTTGAGGAGCCAATCATTGTCACGGCCCTGGCGGGTGTAGATAAAAATCACGGCCAGGTCTCGGTCTGCAATGCACCGGACGACAATGCTATCTTCCCCGCGCCAACCGAACACCGTTTGGCGGTCTCGGGACACGTTGGGACGAAACCCTGCTCGGCCCACCCCCTCTGTTCCGAGAGCCAGACAATCATCTTGAGTGCCCACCCCCGCCGTCCAAGCCGTTGTCACCGTCGCCGCAGAGGCTACCTGAGTGAGGACAATCCCTAAAATAACGGCACCCAATTGAATCCTTGGCGTCATTTTCAGTGTCAGCATAGAATGCTCCTTATGTCCCTATGGCCTATTCAATAGCCTTAAGGGCACCTCTATTTATTAGGAACCAAGCGGAAATTCTCTGGCCAGAATGTCCAAATTACGGAGAACCAAAGCGGGGGGTGCCCCCTGCGACCGCCCATTCTCAATAAATAGAGAGTTCCTTAATTTAATTTTATGACGTTCACCCAGCAGCTCAAAATTAACACCCAAAAACTTGATTCTGCGTAATAAAAATTAAAATCACAGGCAAGATTGCCCCTACCATAGGCTCACCCCCTAAAAGTTATATCCAAGTACAATATTTGCCTATTTCTATCTGTACATATTGTGATTTGGCGCTGAGTTGGTAAGTCTTATTTTGACTTATATAGCAGTATGACCTGATTGGAGAACAAAGATTTTGGCAAACCAAGGTCGGGGGCGGTGCCCCGGCGAATGCCATAACTCAGGTAGGATTGCTGTAGTCTAGGGACTTCAAGAGGGACACCAATTTCGCTTTTTCAACTACATACACCTGACGCAATCTGTTAGAGCGTACAGATACCTTAGCTTGAGAAAACACTAGGATTGGCGTCACAAATTTTAGACCCTTTTGCTTTCTTACCTGTAAAGCTTGCTTCACTGTTTGGTTGATAAAGTCCTTTTCAAAAGGATAATTGGTTTTTCCCATGCGACGGTAAAGCTGTTCGCCATAAACCACCACCTCACCTTTGTGAGATTTAACGTCAATCACATATGCCTTGCCCTCAGGTGAGATACACACAATATCAGCGTCACCGAGTCTATTACCTAAACGCATACCATACTCGATAGTCCAGCCTTCGTACTCCAGTTGAGACAATTCCCTCCCGATATCTTCTTCTCCTTTAGCACCCTGAGCAGCATGGGTAGCCCGTTTCCAGTAATACAACCCATTGGCAACTAGTAATAAGGCCAGAACGAAGAAGAATACAAAGAATACATAATAAAAGATTGGGGAAAAGTGGAGTGAAAACTGTTTTTGCAGCGGAAACGAGGCTTTCCAAGAGTTGAGGAACGGCTCAAACAATCTGGTCAAGAAAAACGGCAAGCAAACCAACAACGCTGCTGAAGCAAAAGAGTAAATTGCCCGTATTCGCCTTTTGCGTTCTAGTTCACGTATGTTCTGACCGGGGCGACGATTTCGTTTGGGCATAAGTCCTTAGTTGCAGCTTTGAAAATTCTATCATTAGGGCACCTCTATTATTGGAACCAGGAGAAACTTATCTCGCGGCATACCGAGTTGATGGAAAACCCAAGTCGGGGGCTGCGCCCCGGCGACGGCCGTTTCCAATTAAATTGGGATTGCTATTGGCTATGTATTGCTTGGCGATGACCTCCAAAAAGCAAAAAGTGGATTGATTTTACCCATTCCCGGTGATATTCATCACGCCGACCCACAATTTGAGAGCTTAAAGTGAGATTATTCATATTTCAGGGGTTTTATATTATGTCTCAATTGCGTGAGCAAATTGTGCAGGTGGTGCGTTTGTCCCTGGCGCTGGCCGCCACTATCGGGACGTTTTGGGGGATACAAAGCCTGCATCAAGGTTTTCAAGAACAGGTGAGCAATCCCCATCGCACGCAACCGGCCTATTATCAACGTTGAGGTTGACGCAGAAATCGCCCCAACCGCACCACCTGGACAATTCCTTGCAGGCATAATAGGCCAAAACCGACTAGGGGCAACGTTTTGACCCAGTAGCGGGGCAAACCGCCGGGGTCGGGCGATTGCTCGGCGATGCGCCAAGCCGTGATCACCGGTGGCGCCGTAAGCCATATCAGCAGGGCGACAAACGGTAACAAAAATAAGAGAGTTCCCAGCAGGTCAATCCAGGCGCGGCGGCGTTCTGACCAGCGATTGTACAGCACATCTACCCGCACATGGCCATTCTGATAAAGGGTATGGGCTGCTCCCAGGAGAAAGATGGCACTGAAGAGATACCACTGCAATTCCAAAAAGGCGTTTGATGTGAGATTCCTGCCCAGCCACCGCCCCAAATAACGCCCCAGCACGTTCCAGGTGCCTACCAGTACCAACAGGGGCACCAGGGCCACCGCCAGCCCACCGGCTCCCTCGGTGAGGCGGTTGCTGACGGTCGCAAGCGTTTGCCAGTAGCGCATGGCTTTAGGATAAACCCATTGCCAGGGGCGATTCAAGATTGTTAATATAATTAATGCGTCTGCGATGGGGTGTCGCCAAGTGGTAAGGCAGCTGGTTTTGGTCCAGCCATTCCGAGGTTCGAATCCTTGCACCCCAGTATGAACACTGTGAAACAACCTGTTCTGGCACTGGATTTCGACGGGGTCTTGTGCAATGGCCTCAACGAGTATTTCACGGTCAGTGCCTCCGTTTACCAAAAGTTATGTCCAGACATCGGCTGTACCGGTAACCTAGAGCCGTTTCGGGAGTGGTTTTACCATCTGCGCCCGGTGATTACCCACGGGTGGGAGATGCCGTTACTCCTGCATGGTTTAGTGACGGGTGAAGATATTCAAGCAATGGAAACCGCTTGGCCGCAGGTGCAAGCGCGCTTGTTGGCAGCGACCGGCTGGTCGGCAACCGACTTGGGGCAATGGGTGGATCGGGAGCGGGATGACTGGATTCGGCGAGATGAATCGAGTTGGTTGTCTCTCCATGAATTTTACGCCGGGGTCATTGACCGGGTGCGGGCATGGTTGGCCAGTCCCTCATTTCAGCCGGTGATCGTGACAACCAAGCAGGAACGCTTTGTCCAAGCCCTGTTTCAGGCGGTTGGGGTGACCTGGCCGCCGGCATGGCTCTACGGGAAAACCGCAGCTCAGCCCAAAACGGCCATTTTACAGGCACTCCACCGAGACTACGGCGTGATTGGCTTCGTGGAAGACCGCTGGGAAGCCCTCACCGCCGTACAACAGGTGCCGACCTTACAAACCATTCCGCTATATCTGGCCACCTGGGGATACACCACCCCCCAGCAGGTGGAATCGGCGACCCAGGCGGGAATTCAACCCCTCACCCTGGCAGAATTGACCGACCCACAGTACCCCTGGCAGCGGGGCACTGATTAGCAAAACCTGCAATTATTCGTACAATTTGCTGTTTAAGATAAGAAAATTGTATAGCAATTGTAGAATAAAGGGGATGACAAATCCCGAGCCATCCTGGTAGATTGTATTTGTGTGAGGAGCGAACCAGTGAGGGAGCCGAGACGAAACACGGCAAGTCGTCGGCTCCCTTTCTGGTTTTTAATCATTTTTCTGCCATACCGACCCCCCCGATTCCGGGGAACTTAGAATGGGGTTGGGGTGACGCAACTAGCGCGGCGGTCGTTGGTGAGACGAACCCGCAGGGTTTAGCCATATAGCAAGCCTACCTGAGTTAAGAATGGCGGTCGCCGGGGCACCGTCCCCGTCGTTAGTTCGCCAGCCTATGGTTCACAAATCAAGTCATATTGCTATAGTGTAATTGGCAAATACATTGACAGAAATAAACCCGGGGTGCGGTAATGGTCTTAGCTGGTGTATCTACCGATTTAGTCAAGCAGCAGTTAAATTGGCGTTATGCGACGAAAAAGTTTGATCCAGCCCGCAAAATCCCCCCCGCAATTTGGGAAGTTTTAGAAGAAAGTTTACGCTTGGCTCCGTCCTCTTTTGGGTTGCAGCCCTGGCGATTTATTGTGGTGAATAATCCTGGCATTCGTGCCCAATTGCTGGAACATTCCTGGGGACAAAAACAAGTGGTGGATGCCTCCCATTTAGTCGTTTTAGCTCTGCAAAAAGAAGTTGGGGTAGGGGATGTTGACCGTTATCTGGCACGCACTGCTGCCGTCCAAGGGATTCCCATGGAGAAGTTGCAGGGTTTTGGCAATCTGATCAAGGGTTTTTTAACCCAACCCCCCTACCCGTTGAATTTAGAAGAATGGGCGGCACGACAGGTTTATCTGGCGTTAGGGCAACTGATGACGACAGCCGCTTTTTTAGGCATTGATACTTGTCCGATGGAAGGATTTATTCCGGCGAAATACGATGAAATTTTGGGCTTAACGGGTACGCCCTACCGTTCCGTTGTGGTTTGTCCGGTGGGCTATCGGGCTGAAGATGATCCCAACGCCCAACGCCCGAAAGTTCGCTACGAAAAAAGCGATGTATTTATGTATGTGGATTAGCCGGCAATTCCGGTAATAACTGTTCCAATGCCCACAACCAATGCAGCCACGTCGTGCCCCCCTGACAAAAGACAATGTAGGGCGGACGTAAGGGCCCATCGGCGGAAAACTCGCTGGTACTGCCGTCAATAAATGTGCCCCCCGCCATCACCAACTGGCTTTCATAACCGGGCATCGGCGCGGGCACCGGGTCAAGGTAACTGCCGACCGGACTCAGACGTTGTAGTGCTCGACAAAATCGGGTTAAGCGTTCCGGGTCGCCCAGGCGAATGGCTTGAATGGTATCCGTGCGGGGGGCAGTTACGGTCGGTTGCACGGCATAGCCGAGCTGTGTAAACGTAGCGGCGAGCAGTAAGCCGGATTTCAAGGCTTCTCCCACCATTTGGGGAGCGAGAAATAGCCCCTGGAAAAACAGACGATTTAAGCCTAACGTTGCACCGGCTTCCCGGCCAATACCGGGAGCATTGAAGCGATTGGCCGCCAGTAAAACATATTCTTTTTTGCCCGCAACATAACCCCCACAGGGAGCAATCGTACCACCGGGATTTTTAATCAACGAACCCGCGATTAAATCGGCTCCCACCATTGGCGGTTCTTGAGCTTCGGCAAACTCACCATAGCAATTATCCACCACACAAATTACCCGGGAATTGATCTGTTTAATGGTATGAATGATTTTCTTGATTTCAGCAATTGTCAAACTCGGCCGCCAGGAATAACCACAGGAACGCTGAATCAAAGCAACTCGCGTTTTGGGATGAATCATCTGGGGTAATTTGACCCAGTCAATTTCACCGCTAGGAGTTAAATCTAACTGTTGATAGGTAACCCCAAAGTCCTGTAAGGAACCGTTGCCCGCTGCCCGTATGCCCAGCACCGGTTCCAAGGTATCGTAGGGCGCACCGGCAACCGCTAACAGTTCATCCCCCGGGCGTAAAACACCATACAAAGCACAGGCAATCGCATGCGTACCGGAGAAAAATTGAGGACGCACCAAAGCCGTCTCCGCGCCCATGACTTGAGCGAATACCTGTTCCAAAACCTCCCGCCCTTGATCCCCATGCCCATAACCCGTAGTTCCCTGAAAATGATGCACCCCCACGCGCTGGGCATTCATCGCTTGCACAACACGCATCAAATTCTGTTTGACCAGTCCATCCACGCTCTGAAATCGCTCCGTTAATTGCGGGACAATTTCCCTCAGTAGGGGATGACTTGTCAGGGGATAATTCATCAGGGAACCTCTATAGCAATCCTACCTGAATTGAGCATGGCGGTCGCCGGGGCGTAGCCCCCGTTTCTCCATCAACTCGGTATGCCGGCGAGATCATTGGCATTTTCGGCTGGCGCCCATCAAGAATACCGGATCAATCCGCCAGCCATTGATACAGAACCAGGGCATCAATGTAACCCAAACGGGGATGGCAAAACGCCCGGGGCAAACGTCCTACCGTTTGAAAACCTAACTGTTCCCAAAGCCGAATGGCCACCGTATTACTGACCGCTACATAATTAAATTGCATCGCTTTGTAACCCAATTCTATCGCCATTTGGAGGGAATGTTGCGCCATCAATTTGCCCACGCCTTGACCGCGCGCCGGTGCGGCAACCATATAACCGCAGTTACAAACATGACGACCCGGCCCCCCTTGGTTGGGTTTGAGATAGTAGGTGCCCAAAACCGTGTTTCCGGCGACAGCTACATAGGTTTTATGGGGCAATTCAAACCAAATGCGATAGGCTGCCGCCGGAGATAAATCCGGGTCATAGCCGTAGGTTTCCCCGGCCATGATGACTTCCTGAATAATCGGCCAAACTGCTTCCCAATCCGGGTTGTGGGCTTCGCGAATTTGCATGGGTTCGGGTTAGCCGGGTACATCTTCCCCCTGCTCTGCCAAATAGGAAAGCGCCCGAAATCGCAGCCCGACCAATTGCTCATAAAGGGGATTCAGTTTACACATCGGCGGAATATGAACAATTTTGCGCCCAAACAGAACGATATCCCGTTCAAACGGACATTGCGCCGGAATCATCCGACATAAAAATCGGGCGATTTTCGGGTCATGAATCTGCATTTCGTCTAACCATTTCCGCAGCGGGTCAAGCAGGTCATGCCGTTCTTCACCGGCAGGCATACACTGCTCCCCTTCCCGTTTTACTAAAGTGGCTTTTAATCCGGTTAAAATCTCGGCAGAACGCCCCAAGGCCTGACAAAACTCTTGCAACAATCGGTCTTCGGCTTCCGAGTAGGTACCGTCCGCAATGGCAACCATAATCGCCGTGCGGAGAAAATCATCTGCTTTGGCATCGTCCGCGGCAAAAGTTGCCGATAACTCTTGGGGCGTTAGGGGTTGGCAATGCTCAATTTGGCTACTCCCAAGGAAATCACTCACCAAGGCTTTTTCTTCCTCGGTATAATGCCCGTCCGCCCAAGCGACGGTCAGTAAGCCCCTCAACCAGAGTTCGCTGGGGACAGGATGGCTATGGGTACTCACATTCTCACTCGCAACCGTTAAAAATAACCAATTTAGGCTCGCTCCATCCTACAATATCATATCCTGGGTATTCATGGGCAGAACGTCTAAGGATGTCAAAAGAAATTGCTCATGGCTGGTTTTAATCTGAATTTGACCCTTGCAGGCATAAGGATCAAAAAGGCTCAGTACCTCTGATGCTGGCAGTTGTTCGAGATGATCACCCAACATGAATCGCAGGAGTTTCCGGCGATTGATGGCTGTATCCGGGAAATTCACTTCATAGTTAATTTTGCGCCGTTGATAACCGGGATGATATTCATCTAAGCATGCCGTTAAATCTTCGGCTAAATAGTAGGGAATCGGTTGCCCCAGTCGGTCAAAACATTTCTGCCAAAATTGGCTGATGACATTCTCTCGGCCTGCCATGGCAATCAGTAACATTCCTTGGGGATGAACCACTTTGAGAAGTTGCTTGACGGTGTGTTGTAAATCAGGAACGTAGTATAAAACGTGGTTGCTCAAAATTAAGTGAAACTGGCTGGCCGTTTCTGCCGGTAGATGGGCATAGTCGGTAATCGTGGCTGCGGTGTAGGCCGATAAGATATGCACGGCATTTTGGCGATAGACTGCATCCGGTTCCACCAGGGTAATTGCTAATTCTTGAGGGGGAAGATGCAGCAGAGATAAAAATCGGGACGTAAACACACCCGTACCACAACCAAAATCCAGGAATTTCAGAGGCTTTTCTGGTATGGGGAAGTGGCTCAGCACTTGCCGGTAGGATTGCAAATCCTGCTCAAATTCAGTGGTATGAGCGGCAAAGAATTGATAATCTTCGCGAATGTCGGCAAAGTTTTTTTTACTGGCTGCCGTCATGGTTTGGCTCCCGAAAAGTCAACGGTTTCCAGATGTTTGGCCTGGCTAAAATCGGTATTTTTACGGACGGTGCCACTCAGGTTGACCTGCTCTAAATCGGCTCCCTGAAAATTGGCGTGCGTTAAATCAGACCCGGTGAGATTACTGCCTTGCAGTCGCGCCGCTTGCAGTTGCGCCCCGGTTAGATTGGCTAATTTCATTTGCACGCCGTTGAGAATTGCCCCTTCTAAATGGGCGGCGGTTAGATTGGCTTGGTCTAAAATCGCGCCGCTGAGATCGGCTCCCCTGAGATTGGCATGAGTGAGGTTAGCACCGGTTAAATCTGCCCCCCGTAAATTCACGCCTTGCAGATTAAAGCCACTCAAGTTTTTACCCCGTAAATCGGCACCGTTGAGGGCGCATTGTTCGCATTTTTTTTGCCGGAAAAGGGTTTCTAACTGTTGCTGAGCAGTGGCTACCGGAGCGGGACGAGAAAAGGTGCGCCAGCCGCCCCAACTTAGGGTGATGAGGGTTAGCGCGAGAGCAACGATGCGCCCACGCGGACGGGTGATCCAGCCATAAAGTTGCCGCCGGGGAGACGGGGTGGGGGACTGATGGAGTTCGTGCAGGGCTTGGTGGATAAATTCGGGGGGGATGGCGGCAGCTTGCCCGGCTTCGAGGAGTTCGGTGAGGGAATAACTATTCAAGTGGCCTTGGGATTGTAAATGGAGGCGAGCCGCCCGGGTGAAAACCGCCTCGGCCAGATGTTCGGGAATGCGATGTTGGGCGGGTTCCATAGGGTTGCACGGGGGAGGGTTTTTGTCAATTTTAGCCGGCTGACCGGGGATTGATAAGAAAACCTGACAGGATGGATTGCCAATTCTGAGGAGTTGCCCCTTCCCTTGAGCGGGGTGGGGTCGTTATGGTGAGTAGCAGGGTGGCTGTGGTACTACCCTGATTTTGCCTGTGCTTTTCGTTGATCCCCTTCATGTCTATCTGAGGTCGCTGATGTTGTCTTGGTTTTTGGCATCGGTGTGGTTGGTGCCCCTTTATCCGTTGGTCGGGACGGTGGTGGCGGCTTTATGGTTTCCGGGTATCATCCGCCGGACGGGGCCGCGACCGGCGGGGTACTTCAATACGTTGATGACGTTGTTGAGTCTGCTGCACGTCGCTGCGGCCGGGTGGGCGATCGGGGGACAGGAAGGATTGACTTGGACGGTGCCGTGGTTGCAGGTGGCGGGGCTGGATTTGACGCTGCCGATCGTGGTTTCCCCGGAAGCGTTGACGGCGATGGGGGTAATTTTCGGGGTGAATTTGCTGGCGCAGGTCTATGCCTTTGGCTATCTGGAAATGGATTGGGGTTGGGCCAGGTTTTTCTCGCTGCTGGCCTTTTTTGAGGCGGGGATGAGCGCTTTGGTTTTGTGTGATTCCCTGTTTTTTAGCTACATGATCCTAGAGTTGCTGACCCTGGGGACGTATCTGTTGGTGGGATTTTGGCTGAACCAACCGTTGGTGGTGACGGGGGCACGGGATGCGTTTTTGACTAAACGGGTGGGGGATTTGCTGCTGCTGATGGGGGTTTTGGCTCTGTGGCCGCTGGCGAAAACCTGGAATTTTACGGAGTTGGCTCTCTGGGCGCAGGCGCCGGCGACGGTGGATTACGCCCGGCTGCATCCGGGATTGATGTTTGGGGTGGGATTGGCTTTGTTGGCGGGGCCGTTGGGGAAATGTGCCCAGTTTCCCTTTCACCTATGGCTGGATGAGGCGATGGAAGGCCCCTTACCGGCCACGATTTTGCGGAATGCAGTGGTAGTGGCAACGGGGGCGTGGGTGCTGGTGAAGTTGGCGCCGGTTTTTGCCCTGTCGCCTGGGGTGATGTATTTGATGGTCTTCATGGGGGCGGTGACGGCGTTGGGGTCGGCGGCCATTGCTATTGCTCAGATTGATGTGAAACGCACTTTGTCTTACCCGGTGAGCGCGGTGATGGGGTTGGTTTTTGTGGCGGTGGGGACGGGGCATCCCGCAACGGCACTGCTGCTGTTGTTGACCCACGGGCTGGCGGCGGGGTTGCCGGTGATGGCGGTCGGCAATGTGATTTGGAACAGTGTGACCCAGAATGTCACCCAGTTGGGGGGCCTGTGGACGCGGCGGCCGGTGACGGGGCTGAGTTTCCTGGTGGGGATGGCGGGAATTGTGGCTGTGCCGCCTTTGGGGGGATTCTGGGCGTTATGCCAATTGCTGGATGATTTGGGGCTAGAATCGCCGCTTTTGGTGGGGACGGTGTTGGTGGTGAACGGCTTGCTGACGTTTAATTTTATGCGGGTCTTTTGCTTGATTTTTGGCAATCGCCCCCGGGAGATGAGCGAGCGTTCGCCGGAGCTGCATTGGCCGTTTATCCTGCCGATGACGGTGCTGGCGGGGGTGGTGCTGCATGTGCCGCAGATGCTGGCGGTGGCGGGGCGGTTACCGCAGGGGCAAACGGATGGGGGGATTTTATTAACTGTTAGTACATTGTCCGGGATGACCTTGGCATCGGTTATCTATCTGAATCCTGGGATGGCCAAACCGGTTACGCTTCCCTGGAAGCAGTTACAAGATTTATTGGCTTATGATTTGTACACACCTCGTATTTACAAGCTAACCGTTGTGAGTTTGGTGGATATGCTGTCTCGGCTCACGGATTTATTGGATCGCTATTTGGTGGATGGGGTGGTGAATGGGGTGGGGGTCATGACTATTTTTAGCGGGGAAACCCTGAAGTATAGTACGTCCGGGAAGTTCCAGTGGTATCTGTTCACTATCCTGCTCGGTCTGGGCTTGGTGGTGGGGTTGATGATGATTACATTGTCTTAAAACGGGGGTGGCAGGATGTTGAGTGTCTTGATTGCGGGGCCGATGCTGGCGGCTTTAGCGGTATTGTTGGTGCGGGAGCCGCGGCAGGTAAGGGCATTGGCGTTGCTGTTGAGTGCCTTAATGTTGGCGTGGGTGGGGGTGATTCTCGGCCGTTTTGATGTGGCGCAAGCGGGGATGCAGATGTCAGAATTTTGGCCTTGGTTGCCGAATTTGGGGTTGAATTATCGCCTGGGGTGTGATGGTTTATCGGTATCCCTATTGGCCTTAAATGCGTTGATGACGTGGGTGGTGATTTATAGTACACCGATAGACGTGGAACGACCCCGTTTATATTACAGTCTGATTTTACTGGTCAGCGGTGGCTTGGCGGGGGCATTTACTGCTCAAAATATATTATTATTCGTTTTATTCTATGAATTGGAGTTGATCCCCGTTTATTTTTTAATCGGGATTTGGGGGGGAGCGCGGCGGGAGTATGCGGCTCTTAAATTTCTCATTTATACGGCCATTTCGGGGTTGCTCATTTTGGTGGGATGTTTGGCGTTGGGATGGCTGAGCGGCAGTCCTAATTTTGATTACCCGACGGTACAGGCAACGGTGAATCGGTTGGGGGTCGGGTTCCAGGTCACTTTATTGCTGGTGTGGTTGTTGGGGTTTGGCATTAAAACGCCTTTGGTGCCGTTGCACACTTGGTTGCCGGATGCTTATGTGGAGGCGGCACCGCCGGTGGCGATTCTGTTGGGGGGGATTTTGGCCAAGTTGGGCACCTATGGGCTGGTGCGGTTCGGTTTGCAGTTATTTCCACTGGCATGGGCGCAGTTGTCCCCGGCTTTGGCACTCTGGGGGACGGTGGGGGTGCTGTTTGGGGCGTTGGCGGCGATTGCCCAGAAGGACATTAAACGGATGGTGGCCTACAGTTCCATTGGGCACATGGGCTACGTGATGCTGGGCTGTGCGGTGGGCACGCCCTTGGCGCTGGTGGGGGCGATTGCCCAGATGGTCAGTCACGGGATTATTTTGGCGATTTTGTTCCATTTGGTGGGGGTTATTGAGCGCAAGGTGGGCACCCGGGAGTTGGATGTGTTAAACGGCTTGATGAATCCGCTGCGGGGCTTGCCGACAATTAGCTCGCTGTTGGTGCTGGGGGGCATGGCCAGCGCCGGGATTCCGGGAATGGCGGGGTTTGTGGCGGAATTTTTGGTCTTTCAGGGGAGTTATCCAATTTTCCCGGTGCTAACCTTGCTGTGTGTCTTGGGGACGGGTTTGACGGCGGTGTATTTTGTGATTTTGCTCAACCGCACCTGTTTTGGCAAATTGGATAGCCGGACGGCCTACTATCCGCGGGTGTTTTTTGCTGAAAAAGCCCCGGCGTTGGTGTTAGCCGGACTGATTGTGTTCCTGGGCCTGCAACCGATGTGGTTGGTCAAATGGAGTGAGACGACGGCACAGGCTTTAGCCGTAACCGAATTAGCCCAAGCGCCCTGGACTCAAGGTCATTTTGCCGGTTTGCCATCAGTTCATTCACCTTTGCAACCTTAGGAGGACAAGGATGACGGCTACTTTGGAACCGCGGGCAACATTGCCCCCCTCTCGGCACGAATTTGCGGCGGTGGTGCATCGGCTGGAGGCGGGCGGGGCGATGTTGCCCGATACGCCGGAAAATCTGATGCAGATTGTCGGGATTTGGTATGCCTATGCGGTGCCGATGGATTTTTATTGGCGGGATTTGCTCTACATCGGCGAGCAGGTCTTTTTGCACCCGCTGCCGTTTTTCAAATACTTCATTTCTCAGGAGTATTTAGAGCGGCACAATCACTACGCGGGCGATGATGCGGATTGGCGCATTTGGCGGGGGGAAGCCACGGCGCATCCGGCGTTATTAAAATTCATGCGCCAGGGGGAAACTCGGCCTCTGCCCCGTTTACTGCACCATCTTTGGCATGACCGGATCAATATGGAATTTGCCGAAGCCTGTATGCGGGCGATGCTTTGGCATCGGGGGATGGGCGGTCAATTTGACCCCTACTTAGATAGCGAAGAATATAAGCACAACGCCGACCGGGCAATTCGTGCCTACTTTCAAGGCAATCCCCTGATGTTAGGACTCTACCGCCTGTTTCCCGATCTATTTTTGGAGCAATGTCGGCAGGCCTCCTATTATGCAAATTTAGGCTTGTTTTGGGAAGTGATGGCGCCGGTATTTTTTGAAATTCACGACCGCTATTTAGAAGGCACGATTGCCACCGTTAAAGATGCGGTCAATTTTTTGGTGAACGGCATTTTTGCGATTGCCGGTCGTCCAATTTACCATCACGTGTACATCCGGGGAGAATGTTACGAAGTCATTCCCAAAAGTAGGGGATTCATGTGGCTGTATGAGGCAGCGCTGCCCTACGTGGAAGCGGTGTTTTATCGCACGTCTCCCTTCCGGGGCACCAAGTCCTACAATGCTCAAGCTCAGATGGTGCCGGATCAACAAAAGGATTTTCACTACGGGGTGCTATACGCCGATAAATTCCCGGTAGGCACCGCCGGGATCCCCCCCACCCTTTTGGCTCAGGATATGTTGCATTTTCTCCCGGATTATTTGGTGGATTATTACCGCCAACACTGCCGGGGTGAGGACGATATGTTAAACCAATTGGCAGTCAGTTTCCAACGCTCGATGTATTGTGTCACTTCCGCAGTATTTCAGGCGTTGCGGGCGGCGTTGTTGTATCCCTTGGATGACCCGAATCCCAGACATTTAATGGCTAATCGCCGCTTTTTTGAAGCCCAACTCGACCGCTTTTGCCGCCGGGAATACGGGATGCGGGATGCGGCTCGGTTGCGTGATATTCAAAGCCCGGATTATCGCTAAGTGAATTGTTGTTCAAGCTGGTACGTTTGCCACAATTCCTGATATAAACCGGGTTGCTGTACCAGTTCTAGGTGCGTGCCGCTTTGCACGACCCGCCCCTGCGATAGCACCAACACCCGATCCGCTAAAGCCGCCACTCCCAGTTGATGGGTGACGAGGATAACGGTGTTGTCTAAGGCAGCGAGCGATTGGATGATCCCCTGCGCGGTCTGGCTGTCCACGCTGGCCAGGGCATCATCCAACAGCAAAATGGGAGCCTGGACTAACAACCCCCGCGCCAAGGCGGTGCGCTGCCGTTGCCCGCCGGAGAGGGTGATCCCCCGTTCACCCACCAGGGTTTCGTACTGCTGGGGAAAGGTGAGAATTTCTCCGTGAATCTGGGCTTGGACGGCCGCACCTTCCACCCGACCCATATCGGCTTCCGGGTCACCGTAACGGATGTTATCGGCTAAGGTTGTACTGAATAAAAAACTCTCTTGCGGCACATAGGCCAGCGCCCGCCGCAGGTCGGCCAAGGCAATTTGGGTAATATCCTGACCGTCGAGGAATACCTGCCCCGCCGCAATCGGCAACAGGCGGCACAGGGCTTGCATCAGGGTACTTTTGCCCGCCCCCACCGGCCCCACCACCACCAGGGTTTCCCCCGGTTGCACCGTAAAACTGACATCCCGTAAAGCCGGTTGGGATTGCCCCGGATAGGTGTAGGACAAATGCTGCACGGTCAATTGGCCGCGCACCTGGGGCAGCGAGACGGCGTTGGGGGAATCTTGAATCAGGGGCACTTCCTGGAGGAGGGACTCCACCCGAGCGATACTCACCTGTCCCCGTTGCAGCGCCGTAATGGTAAACCCCAACAAAGCCGTCGGGAAAACCAGCCGTTCCACGTAGAGCAGCAAAGCCACAAAGCCGCCCAGGGTGAGGGTTTGGGCTTCCATCGCCTGACTGCCCAGCCAGAGCAGCACCAACAGACTCACGCTGGCAATGCCCCCAAACAAAGGAAACAGCAAACTGCGGGTGCGGGCCAGCGCCAGATTGTCCTGACGTAATTCCTGATTGAGCTGCGCAAAACCCTGTTGTTCTACGGCTTCTTGAGCATAGATTTTGATCAATGCCATGCCGCTCATATCCTCTTGAATGAGGTCGCTGAGTTCGGCTAACCGCTCCTGCACCCGCGCCTGTTGTAAGCGCAGGGTATCCCCAAAAGCGTACACCATGAGAAACAGGAAGGGATACACGGCCAAGGCGGCTAAAGTCAGGGAAACACTAATACTCAGCATCACCGGTAGGGTTAACCCGTAGGCCAACACCGTATTGACCAAACTGAGAACCGAAAACCCCACCAAACGCCGGACATTATCCACATCACTGGTGGCGCGGCTGATCAATTCCCCCGGCGGATGTTGGCTGAAATAATGTTGGTCTAAGCGCAGAAAATGCTCGAATAACTTTTGTTTCAAATCAAATTCCACCTGGCGACCGACCCCAAATAAAACCAGGCGCGACACCATGCGAATCGCCCACATCAAGGAAGCCAAACCGATGATCGCCAAGCCGTAGCGCCAAAGGGCTCCCCCTTCCAAAGCGGTTTCCAGTTGGTTGATGGCGCGGCGGAGCAGCAGAGGAATCCCGACGCCCAAAAAATTAACGATCACTAAGGCCGTAATGCCGACCAGTTCCTGCCGCCAGTAGGGCTGCACGTAGCGAAGTAAATGCTGAATCCCCCCTCGATGCGGCTTAATCATACTGTCAGTGTAACAACCCCAGGGGTTAAGATGAATGGGGTGGTTTCGTGTGGTTGATTATGGCACTTTCTTCCCAATGGCGCTCGGTCTTTGCCCAGCAACGGGCGGTGAAAATTATCAGTGGCATTACCCAGTTTGACCCCCAGGTGGTGGGGCGGGTGGTACGGGCCGCCGACCGGGGCGGTGCCACCTACGTGGACATCGCCAGTGACCCGGCTTTGGTGGCTCTGGCACGGCAACTGACCGATTTGCCCATCTGTGTTTCGACGATTGTGCCGGAGCAATTGCCTGCCTGCGTGGCGGCAGGGGCAGACATGGTGGAATTGGGCAATTTTGACCCGTTCTATGCCCAAGGGCAGGTGTTTACCGCCGCGCGGGTGAAGGCCTTGACCGTACAAATCCGGGCGCTGTTGCCGGAGATTCCCCTGGCGGTGACGGTGCCCCATACCCTGCCCCTGGATGCCCAAACGGCATTGGCGCAGGAATTGGTGGCTTTGGGAGCCGATGTCCTGCAAACCGAAGGGAGTGGCATGGCGCAACCCCAACACCCGGGGGTGCTGGGACTGATCGAGAAAGCCGCGCCTGCCTTGGCGGCAACCTACACCCTGGCGCGGGCGGTGGAGGTGCCGGTGCTGTGCGCCTCCGGCTTGTCCGTGGTCACCGTCCCGATGGCGCGGGCGGTGGGGGCGGCGGGTGTCGGCATTGGGCGGGCGGTCAACCGCTTGGAGGATGAACTGGCCATGACGGCAGCCGTGCGGGCATTGGTCGAGGCGCTGGTGCCGACGGCGGTAGTATGATGCCCGTGGCAACGGCCATTCCTCAGTTTGACCTGACTCGCCAGTACCAGCATTATCGGGAGGTTTTTCTGCCGATTACCCAAGCGGTGCTGGCAGGAGGGGCGTACATCGGTGGGGAAACGGTTGCCCGGTTTGAACAGGCGTTTGCGGAGTACGTGGGGGTTCCCTATTGCATCAGTTGCAATTCCGGAACCGATGCCCTCTACTTGGCACTGCGGGCATTGAATATCGGCAGCGGGGATGAAGTAATCACGGCCGCCTTTTCCTTTATTGCCACGGCGGAAGCGATCAGCTTAACCGGCGCAACCCCCGTCTTTGTGGATGTCCGACCGGATACCTTTAACCTTGACCTGGAGCAGGTGGCCCACCGGCTGGGCAAAAACACCAAAGCCATCATGCCGGTGCATCTCTTCGGTCGCCCGGTGGAGATGACGGCGCTGAACCAATTGGCGCAGGCGCATGGGGTGGCAGTGGTGGAAGATTGCGCCCAGGCGACGGGGAGCCGCTGGCAGAACCGCCCGGTGGGTCAGTGGGGCACCCTCGGCTGTTTCAGCTTTTATCCCACCAAAAACCTGGGGGCGATGGGGGACGGCGGCGCCATTACCACCCACGACCCCCACCTGGCGCAACGGCTGCGAGAAATCAAAAATCACGGCCAACGGGAGCGCTACCACTCGGTCACGGTCGGGGTGAACAGCCGTTTGGATGCCCTGCAAGCCGCCTTGTTAACCGCCAAATTAGCCTATCTGGAACAATGGCTGACCCAACGACGGGTTTTGGCGGAGCGTTATCGGCAATTATTGGCCGATCTGCCGGGGTTGACCTTGCCCCAGGATTGCCCCGGCCATAGTTGGAACCAATTTACCGTTATCATACAAAGCCATCACATCAACCGGGACGACCTGCGTGCCAAGCTGCAGCAGGCGGGGATTGGCACGGCGATTTACTACCCTGTCCCTTTGCCCCTGCAGCCGGTGTATGAGTTTTTGCAGTACGATAAACAGCATATTCCCCATGCGGTGGCTCTTAGTCAGCGGGTTTTATCCTTGCCGCTGTTCCCGGAATTGACTGAAGCCGAGCAGGAACAGGTGGCGGCGGCGGTGCGGCGGGTTTGGCGGGGGTGAGGATGAAGGTCAGTGTCCCCCCCTGGCGGCGGCTGGGCTTGCCGGTTTTAACGGTGCTGGTGGCTCTGCTGGTGGCTGTTTCGCTGCTGTCGAGTTGGCAGCAGCCGCAATCCCAGAATCTTTTGCAACTGCGGGCGGTGGAGGTGCAATTGCAGGCGAGTGTCTGGCAGGGCAATCCCGAACTGACGCAATTATGGACGCAGCAAACCCTTGTCCAAGCGGAGCAGGCGTATCGGCGGCAACAGCGGCTGGCTCAACGCTCCCTTGACCCCACCGATGCGGAGCAGTTGGCACAGTTGATGGGTTTGGCCTTGCGCCTGGGGCTGATTCAGGTGGCGCGGGGGGACATTGCGGCGGCGCAGGCGACTTGGCAGGAGGTGAGCCAACAACTGCCGCCGGGAGAATTGCCCCAAACCGCCCAGGTGTTGCAGGGGTTGTGGTCGGAACCGGCTCTGATTTACCCCGATGCGGAATTGCTTTTGGCCGACCATCTATCCGGCTGGTTCGAGCAGGTGGCCTTACTGCGGTTGTATGAACTGCAACAACGCCAAGCAGAGCAGGCGGCCTTGTTGGCGGAGCAACAAAAACTGGCTCAGGATGCTGTGAATCGGTTGGCGGTGCTGGTGGGTTTGCCGGTGCTGGGGGGGACGGCGGGGACGCTGTTACTCCTGGGGTTGGGGGGGCAATGGCTGCTGCGGGGGCGGCAGTCGCTCTTGGGACGGGCAGAACCACCGGTCTGGTCGGTGCCCTGGGGCTGGGAGGTGATTCTGCAGGTTATGGGGCTGTGGTTTTTGGCCTTTTTCGGTCTGGGTCAGGTGGTTTTGCCGGTATTGGTGCGGTGGTGCGGTTTGCTGGCCTGGGTGCGTACCCCGTTGGGGCAGGCGGTTTATGTCTTGACCAGTTACAGTAGTTTGATAGCGGCGGGGGTGGCGATTTTGGTTTTGAGTTTGCGGTCGTATCAACCCCTGGGCAGCCCTTGGTTCCATTTCCGGGTGCGGGGGCGAACCTTGGGCTGGGCCATCGGGGGGTATCTGGTGGCGCAGCCGTTGGTGTTTTTGGCTTCGCTGGTGAATCAATCGTTATTACAGGGGCGGGGGGGTGGCAATCCCTTATTGCCCATCCTGGCGCAGACCCAAGACCCTTGGGTGGTGGCCATTTTTGCTTTTGTTATCGTCATCTTGGCTCCCTTATTTGAAGAGACGATTTTCCGGGGATTTTTATTGCCCTCCTTGACCCGGACGCTGCCTTTGGGGGTCGCCATTGTCCTCAGCGGGGTGGTCTTTGCTCTGGCGCATTTGAGTGTGGCGGATGTGTTGCCCTTGACGGTGCTGGGCATTCTTTTAGGTTTTGTTTATACTCGGGAGCGGGGGCTTTGGACACCGATCCTGCTGCACGGTCTTTGGAATGGGGGTTCTTTGGTGGCGTTGCTGGTGCTTGGCCATGGCTGATTCCCAACGGATGACCCTGACCCGCCGGGTTTTGGGGGCGGCGGTGATGGTGGTGGGATTTTATGCCTTGGCGGTGCTGGCTCTGCGCTGGGTGGGAATTGCCCCGGCGCGGGAATGGCTGGCCCAGTGGGGTATGTTTTCCTGGCTGGTTTTTATCGCCCTGGCGGCGGTGAGTTTGATTTTAGCCCCTTTGAGCGGCAGTTCTTTGTACGTTGTGGGCGGTACTTTGTTCGGTCAAAATCTGGCTTTTCTCTTGAGTGTGATTGCCACGCTGATCGGCTGTAGTGTGAATTTCTGGCTGGCTCGCTGGTGGGGGCGACGCTTGGTGTTGCGTTTGGTGGGGGCGGCGCAGGTGGCAACCCTCGACCGGTGGTTTATGGATTTGCAGAGCCATCACAGCATTTTTTATATGTTTTTGGTGATGCATTTATCGCAGGATATTGTCAGTTACGCCCTGGGATTGACCCGCATTGATTACCGGGATTTTCTGATCGCTTTGAGTTTGAGCGCCCTGACGATTGTGGGATTTTATATCTATTTGGGCAGTGGAGTGTTGAACTGGTTAGTGGACGGTTAATTCTCGGTAATGACGCCGGTGACGGTGCCGTTCAACGCCCGCGGGCAGACCCAATGACTCGGCAGCAAAGAGGGCCAGCCCCGGCGCAGGGCTTCGGGACACACAGCATGGATGGTCAACTGACAATCGAGCAAATGTAATCCCTCTTTTTCGGCTTGTTTAACGCCGGTTTTGAGAATGGCGGGATTGGTAAACTCAATGGTGCGGTTGCATTGCACACACACTAAATGATGGTGGTGATGGGGATAGGGCTGGTTGAGTTCGTAATGCTTGTGCCCCTCGGCCAGTTCCAATTCCCGCAGTAGCCCCATGCGCGCCATCAGTTTCAAACTGCGATAGATGGTGGACAGACTGATATTCTCGCCCCGCTGCGCCAAAGCATGATACAAATCCTCGGCACTCAAGTGATTTCCTTGGGGTAAATTCTGGAAAAATTTGAGAATTTTCTCCCGCTGGGGCGTCAAACGACAACCAATCTGATGTAACTCCGAACGTAGGTCGGCAGCATCGTAGAGTACCATAGGAACCCCTAATTTAGCTCAACTTAAATCTTCTAGACTTTCTGCTGGTTGACCCTTGTTTATTACCTTACTAAAAAAAATATAAATTGGCAACAAATTGATTTTATTGAGAATCATTATAATTTAGGGGGGGGTTTGCGTGGGTGGCGGTTCCCGGGCGATAATGCCATCAGTCAGGTCGGTGGAAGGGTATGTCAGTTGCGTTAGGGATGGTGGAAGTTTTGGGTACCCCCCCCACGTTGGCGGTAGCCGATGTCATGGTGAAGGCGGGGCGGGTGACGCTGGTGTACTGCGAGCGGGTGAGTGGTGCCTATATGACCGTGATTGTGCGGGGGGATGTATCCGAGGTGAAGATGGCGGTCGAGGCGGGGGTGGAGGCGGCCAAGAAGGTGATGCCCTACAACCAGCCCAAGGAGAAAACCTTGCTCCTGTCGTACCACATCATTCCCCGTCCCCATCCCAATTTGGAGCGGGTGTTGCCGATTGCCTATCGCGCGGCGGTGGAACGGTTCCGGGTATGAGCCAGCCTTGGAGTCAGCGGTTTGATTCGCCGTTACATCCGGTGATTGAGGCGTTCAACGCCAGTATCGGCTTTGATCTCCAGCTCTTGCCGGTGGATGTGCAGGGTTCCCAAGCCCATGCCCGCATGTTGGCACGCCAGGGAATCATCACGGCGGCGGAGGGGGAGCAGTTGGTGCAGGGGCTTGAGCAAATCCGGCAGGAGTACGCCGAGGGCCGATTTCCGGCGCAGGGTGAGGATGTGCATCTGGCGGTGGAGCGGCGGTTGACGGAATTGGTGGGGGAGGTGGGCAAAAAGCTGCACACGGCGCGTTCGCGTAATGACCAGGTGGCGACGGATTTGCGGTTGTATTTGCGAGAAGCCATCGATGGGTTAGGCGGGCAAATTCAACAATTGCAGCAAGTGTTGTGTCGGGTGGCCGCCGACCATGTGGAGACCCTGATTCCCGGTTATACCCATTTACAGCGGGCGCAGCCGGTGAGTTTGGCGCATCATATTTTGGCCTATTTTGAGATGTTGCAACGGGATAGAATCCGGTTAAGGGAAATTCGGCAACGGGTGAATGTTTGCCCGTTGGGAGCAGGGGCGTTGGCGGGGACGACCTTTCCCATTGACCGGGAATATACGGCGGCATTATTGGGATTTGCCGGGGTGTGTGCCAATAGTTTGGATGCGGTGAGTGACCGGGATTTTGTGGTGGAATTTTTGACGGCGGCGAGTTTGATTTTGGTGCATTTGAGCCGCATGGCGGAGGAGTTGATCCTCTGGTCATCTCAGGAATTTGGGTTTATCCAATGGCAGGATAGTTGTGCCACCGGTTCGAGTATGATGCCGCAGAAAAAAAATCCCGATGTGCCGGAATTGGTGCGGGGGAAAACGGGGCGGGTGTTCGGGCATTTACAGGCGATGCTGGTGATTTTGAAGGGTTTACCGCTGGCGTATAACAAAGATTTACAAGAAGATAAAGAGGCGGTTTTTGATACGGTGCAGACGGTCAGGGATTGTCTGGCGGCAATGACGGTGGTGTGGCAGGAAGGCATCCGGTTTCAAACGGCGCGCTTGGCGCAGGCGGTGGGGGAAGATTGGAGCAATGCTACCGATGTGGCGGATTATTTGGTGACGAAGGGAGTACCGTTTCGGTCGGCCTACCAAATTACGGGACAAATCGTGAAATTTTGTGTGCATGCGGGGCGGTTGTTCAGCGATTTAACCTTGGCGGAATGGCGGCAATTTCACCCGGATTTTGGGGAGGATATTTATCAGGCGATCAGCCCGCAACAGGTGGTGGCTCGGCGCAATAGTCTGGGGGGAACGGGTTTGGAACGGGTGCGGGCGGCTTTGGCGCAGGCGCAGGCGTTGTGTGCCGACCAACCCAATGGCGCAACGCCGGGGATGGGCAGCGGGTGAAAATCTTTAGCTTTTCTTTGGGCTATCCCCCTGACCGAAATCAAAAAGCTGTGTTAACTTGGCGGTGGGCTGCCCGCTTAGAAAAGTTTTTCTCGGGTGTTTATGAAACCGCTCATCCATCACACCAAGATCGTGGCCACCATTGGCCCGGCCAGTAGTTCCCCAGAAATGATGCGCCAAATGTTACGGGCGGGGATGAATGTGGCGCGCTTGAATTTTTCCCACGGTAAGTACGAAGACCACGCCCGCTGTATTGCCAATTTGCGGGCGGTAGCGGAGGAATTGGATTTGCCCCTGATGTTGTTGCAGGATTTGCAAGGCCCGAAAATCCGGGTAGGGACGTTGCCAGCGGCGGGGATAACCCTCACGGCGGGCGGGAGTTTGACCCTGGTGCCCCTGGGGCAAGAAAACGGTCAACCGGACACCGTGGGCATTGATTATCCCTACGTGGCCGAGGAAGCCACTCCCGGTACGCCCGTGCTGTTGGATGATGGTTTGTTGGAATTGCGGGTTGAGCAGGTGCAGGGCAATCAAGTCCAATGTACGGTCATCAAGGGCGGTCAACTGAAAAGTAATAAAGGGGTGAATTTCCCCACCTTGAATCTGCGGCTGCCGGCGATGACCGAGAAGGACCAACGGGATTTGGAATTTGGCCTGAGCCAGGGGGTGGATTTAATTTCCCTCAGTTTTGTGCGGCGACCGGAGGATGTGCAGCAACTCAAACAAATGCTGGCGGAACGGGGTGCCGACCTGCCGGTGTTGGCCAAAATTGAAAAACCCCAGGCGGTGGACAATTTGGAGGCGATTATTGCCGAATGTGATGCGGTGATGGTTGCCCGCGGGGATTTAGGGGTGGAAATGAGTCCCGAAAAAGTGCCCCTGATCCAGAAACGGATTATTCATCTGTGCAACCAGCGGGGCATTCCGGTGATTACTGCGACCCAGATGCTCGATAGCATGATCCACAATCCCCGTCCCACCCGGGCGGAAGCCAGCGATGTTGCCAATGCGATTATGGACGGCACCGATGCGGTCATGTTGTCCGGGGAGTCGGCGGTGGGGCAATACCCAGTGGAAGCCATCCAAATGCTGGCGCGGATTGCTACCGAGGTGGAACCGGCGGTCAAATTTACCAATTATCCGGCCAATCACAGCGATGATGCGGATGCGGTGGCCGAGGCGCTTCATGCGATTGACGATACATTAAAATTACAATGTATTGTGGTCTTTACCAACTCAGGCTATACGGCGAGGTTGGTAGCGGCGGAGCGGCCTCGCACGCCGATTGTTGCCTATACTCCCCATAAACATATTTACAATCGCTTAAGTTTGTACTGGGGGGTGCGGCCGGTGATCACGCGCTGGTTTACCGATAATGTCATGGATGTATTGCGGGAGATGGAAGCGGATTTACTGCGACGCCAGTATGTGACGGCTGGGGACAAGGTTTTGGTAATGACGGGGATTCCCTTTGGGCAAGCGAAAACCACGAATTTCCTGAAAATTCACACGATTGGCGAGGGCTAGGGTTGACCGCCGGTTTTTGGGGGGCTGGCGGTGATTTTTTTCAAGCAGGAACGCGTGATCGGGAAACGACCCGGCGTGGGAGAGGGCTGAATCCGCTCCCCGTCGAGGTTTGCGGCTATTTTGGGGCGGGGGAGGTGCTTGATCGGCTCCCCGTCGGGGTTGAGAGCTATTTTCCAGAGTTTTGTAAATATATTGTCTTACAGGTGAGGGAGGTGCATGAAAAAGCGCTTGACAGCCCCCTCCCTGTCGGGGTTTAATAAAGAGCACTGCCCATCACCTGGGCAGCCCAATAAATTGGAAACGCGATTGCCCGTGATTGATGCGCCGGACTCCCGCCCTGCCCATCACCTGGGCAGCCCAATAAATTGGAAACGGCGAAGGAGGAGGCGAAACGCTTACAGGAGATTGCCCTGCCCATCACCTGGGCAGCCCAATAAATTGGAAACAGCCTCTTAATCCCCTGCCCAATATCTCTGCCCC
>CALHCP010000079.1 GCA_937936705.1 uncultured cyanobacterium
TTTTGGGCCTGCCCGTTCCACGATTGCGGGGGCACCTCTGTCGCCGGAAGAGCTGTATCAGATGGATGCTTATTGGCGGGCGGCGAATTATTTGGCAGTGGGGATGATTTATTTGCAGGAGAATCCGCTGCTGCGGCAACCCCTGCATACCGATCACATCAAAAATCGCCTGTTGGGTCACTGGGGGGCAAGTCCGGGGATTGCTTTTGTCTATACGCACCTGAACCGGATTATCAAAAAATTCGATCAGGATATGCTCTACATGGTAGGGCCGGGGCACGGTGCGCCGGGGTTTTTAGGCCCTTGTTACCTGGAGGGGAGCTACAGCGAGTTTTATCCCAACTGCGGCTTGGATGAGCGGGGGATGAAGCAGTTTTTCAAGCAGTTTTCCTTCCCGGGGGGGATCGGCAGTCACTGCACCCCGGAAACGCCCGGCTCGATCCATGAGGGGGGGGAATTGGGGTATTCCATTTCCCATGCCTACGGGGCGGCGTTTGATAACCCCAACCTGATTGTGGTGGCGCTGGCCGGGGATGGGGAGGCAGAAACCGGGCCGTTGGCGACCTCGTGGCATTCCAATAAATTCCTCAACCCGATTCGGGACGGGGCGGTGCTGCCGATTCTGCACCTAAACGGCTATAAAATCAATAACCCGACGGTGTTGGCACGGGTCAGCCATGAGGAACTGGAAGCCCTGTTCCGGGGGTATGGCTACACGCCCTATTTTGTGGAAGGTTCTGACCCGGAAACCATGCACCAGGCGATGGCGGCCACGCTGGATCACTGTGTGGCGGAGATTCACCGGATTCAAGCCGAAGCCCGCTCGACCGGCAAGGCCACCCGCCCCCGCTGGCCGATGATTGTCCTGCGGACTCCCAAGGGTTGGACCTGTCCGGCCTATATTGATGGCAAAAAAATTGAGGGGTTTTGGCGGGCGCACCAGGTGCCGATGGGGGGAATGAAAAACAATCCCGACCATCTGCGGCTTTTGGAAGAGTGGATGCGCAGTTACAAACCGGAGGAATTGTTTGACGAAAAGGGTGCGCCCAAGCCGGAGGTGATGGCGGCGGCGCCCACGGGGGACAAACGCCTGGGTTCCACCCCTTACGCCAACGGGGGGCGTTTGCGGCGGGAGTTGCGGATGCCGGATTTCCGTGACCCCAAATATGCCCTCTCCTTTGACAAGCCGGCTACGATTGAGGCCATGAATACCAAGCCGTTGGGGGTGTTTTTGCGGGATGTGATGGCCTTGAATATGAGTAATTTCCGGGTGTTTGGCCCCGATGAAAATACCTCGAATAAGCTGGATGCGATTTACGAGGTGAGTAAAAAGTTCTGGATTGCCGAATACTTCCCGGAGGATGCGGACGGGGGCGAATTGGCCACCGATGGCCGGGTGATGGAGTACCTGAGTGAACACACCTTAGAAGGCTGGTTAGAGGGGTATTTGCTCACCGGGCGGCATGGATTTTTCTCCACCTATGAGGCGTTTGTGCATGTGATCGATTCCATGTTCAACCAACACGCCAAATGGTTGGATATTTGCCATGACATTGATTGGCGGCAGTCCATTTCGTCGTTGAATTTGCTGATTACTTCCACCGTCTGGCGGCAGGATCACAACGGGTTTACCCACCAAGACCCCGGCTTTTTGGATGTGGTGGTGAATAAGAGTTCCCGGGTGACCCGCATTTATCTGCCCCCGGATGTGAACTCCCTGTTATCCTGTGCCGACCACTGTCTGCGCAGCAAGGACTACGTGAATGTGATCGTCTCGGATAAACAAATGCACTTGCAGTACATGAATATGGATGATGCCATCCGTCACTGTACCAAGGGCTTGGGTATTTGGGATTGGGCGAGCAATGACCAGGGGAGTGAACCGGATGTGGTGATGGTGGGTTGCGGCGACATTCCCACCCAGGAAGCCTTGGCGGCCACGGATTTGTTGCGGCAAGAGTTTCCCGATCTGAAAATCCGGTTTATCAATGTGGTGGATTTATTCCGGCTGCAACCGGATACGGAACACCCGCACGGGATGAGCGACTACGATTTTGACAGTTTGTTCACCCTGGATAAGCCGATCATTTTCAATTTCCACGGCTATCCCTGGCTGATTCACCGCCTGGCCTACCGCCGTCATAATCACAACAATATGCACGTGCGGGGCTACAAGGAAGAGGGGAATATCAATACGCCGATGGAGTTGGCGATTGCCAATAACATTGACCGGTTCACGCTGGCGATGGATGTGATCAATCGGGTGCCGAAGCTGAAAGTGGCGGGTGCCCATGCTAAGGAGAAATTCCTGAATATGCAGATTGATTGCCGCAACTACGCCTACAAACACGGGGTGGATATTCCCGAAATCGTCAACTGGCGTTGGCCGTATTAAGCCCAAGCGAGAACCGGGGGAAGCCCAACTTTCTCCCGGTTCTCTGGCAAGGTTCTATTGGTAGGGGAGAAAATGCACCATGAAAGTTGCCGTCTTTAGTAGTAAAGCCTACGATAAAAAATTTCTCAATGCCGCTAATGAGGGGGTCGGGCATGAACTGGTATATTACGAGCCGAAATTGGATGAGACCACTGCCCGTTTAGCCGCCGATGCCCAAGCGGTTTGTGCCTTTGTCAATGATACGTTGAACCGGCAGACGTTGACGGTTTTGAGCCAATTGGGGGTGAAATTGATTGCCCTGCGTTGCACCGGCTATAATAATGTAGATTTACAGGCGGCGGCGGACTTAGGATTAACGGTGGTGCGGGTAACGGCCTATTCGCCCTATGCAGTTGCCGAGCATGCGGTGGGTTTGATCCTCACCCTCAGTCGCAAGTACCATCGGGCGTTTAACCGGGTGCGGGAGGGCAATTTTTCTTTGGATGGGTTGTTGGGTTTTGACCTGCAAGCCCGCACGGTGGGCATCATTGGCACGGGGAAAATCGGCATGGTGTTCGCCGAAATTTTGCAGGGATTTGGCTGCCGTTTGTTGGCGTATGATGCCTATCCCAACCCCCATTTCCCCCAATTGAAAAGAGCCGAATATGTGACTTTAGATGAACTCTATGCCCAGGCGGAGATTATTTCCATCCACTGTCCTTTATTGCCGGAAACCTACCACTTGATCAATCGGGATGCCCTGGCCAAGATGAAAAAGGGTGTGATCATCATCAACGTCAGCCGGGGGGCTTTGATTGATACAGAAGCGATCATCGAGGGCTTAAAATCCCAAAAAATCGGGGCTTTGGGCTTGGATGTCTATGAAGGCGAAGATGAGTTGTTTTTTCAGGATTTATCGCTGAAAATCATTCAAGATGATGTATTTGAACGGTTACTGACGTTTCCCAATGTGATTGTCACCGGGCACCAGGCATTTTTTACCCAGGAGGCACTCACGGAAATTGCGACCACCACGATTAGCAATATCAGTGATTTTGCGGCCGGTCGCCCTTGCCCCCATCAGATTCGTTATCAACCTAAATCCTGAGGTCGTGCGATGAACATTCATACCGTTGTGACGCAACCGTTTGCGGGTCAAAAACCGGGTACGTCGGGTTTGCGTAAACCCACTGCCACCTTCCAGCAGCGAAATTATTTAGAGAATTTTATCCAGGCGATTTTCAATACCCTGCCCGACCGGCAGGGAGCGACCCTGGTGCTGGGGGGGGATGGCCGTTTTTACAACCGTACGGCGACGCAAATCATCTTGAAAATGGCGGCGGCGAATGGCTTTGGCAAAGTTTTGGTGGGACAGGGGGGCATTTTATCGACGCCGGCGGCTTCCGGTTTGATCCGCAAGTATCAGACCATCGGGGGAATTATTCTGTCCGCCAGTCACAATCCGGGGGGGCCGCAGGCGGATTTTGGGGTGAAATTTAACACCAGCAATGGGGGGCCGGCTCCCGAAAAGGTGACGGCTGCGATTTATGAACAGACCCAGAGTATTCAATCCTACCAAATTTTAGAAGCCGGTGATATTGACCTGGATCAATTGGGAACTACACAGCTCGGCAATATGCGGGTGGAAATCATTGATGCGGTGCAGGATTACGCCGAGTTGATGCAAAAATTATTTGACTTTGACCGCCTCAAGGAGTTGCTCAGCAACGGTACTTTTCGGTTGTGTTTTGATGCGATGAATGCGGTGACCGGCCCTTATGCCCGGCGTATTTTCGAGCAGATGTTGGGCGCCCCGGAGGGGACGGTCATCCGGGGTATCCCCTTGGCAGATTTTGGCGGCGGCCATCCTGACCCCAATTTGGTTTATGCCCATGATTTGGTGGAGATGCTTTTTCAAGAGACGGGGCCGGATTTGGGGGCGGCTTCCGATGGGGACGGGGATCGCAATATGATTTTGGGGCGCAATTTTTTTGTCAGTCCCAGCGATAGTTTGGCTTTATTAACGGCTCATGCCCGTTTGGTGCCGGGGTATCGGGAGGGCTTAACCGGCGTTGCCCGTTCCATGCCCACCAGCCAGGCCGCCGACCGGGTGGCGGAAAAATTAGGCATTAATTGCTATGAAACGCCGACCGGTTGGAAGTTTTTTGGCAATTTACTGGATGCCAATCAAGTCACCCTTTGTGGGGAAGAAAGTTTTGGGACGGGTTCCAATCATGTGCGGGAAAAAGATGGGTTGTGGGCGGTTTTATTCTGGCTGAATATCTTGGCGGTCACGGGAAAATCGGTGGCGGAATTGGTGACGAACCACTGGCGGGAATACGGACGGAATTATTACTCGCGGCATGATTATGAGGGGGTCGAAACGGAGCGAGCCAATGCCATGATGGCGAGATTACGGGAGCAGTTACCCAGCTTGCCGCAGCAAAAATTGGGCAGTTACACGGTGCAGTATGCGGATGATTTTCGCTACTGTGACCCGATTGACGGCAGCGTGAGCGAGCACCAGGGGATCCGGATCGGTTTTACCGACGGTTCCCGGTTGATTTACCGCTTATCGGGGACGGGGACGCAGGGGGCGACGGTGCGGGTCTATATGGAGCAGTACGAACCGGATGTACATCAGCAGGGTTTGGATGCCCAAGTTGCCCTGGCGGAGTTGATTCAGATTGCTGAGCATGTGGCGGATTTGCGAGCCACCACGGGGAGGGAGCGTCCGACTGTGATTACCTAGCCGCCGGCAACCGCCGCGCACCGGGTTAGTCTGCGGATTCGTAGTTTTTCCCCCAGATTAAAATGGCAAACATGGCGACGGCGGTGCCGATACAGGCTTCGCTAAACCGTAAGGCGGCATTGACGTTAGAGCTGATGCTGGGATTTAAGCTGGCCGTTACCATCACAATGCCGGCGGTCAGAGCAGCTAAGCGAGCGTGATCGGGAATACGGACGAAGTGGCAGACAAAAACCACAATGAATACACATATCCCGATACTAACAGCGTTAAACGGGAACAACAGCAAATAAATAGCGCTGATGACCGAACCAATCGCTGTCCCAAGAATCCGCAGAGAAGCACTGGCCATCGTTTCCCGGCGGGTTGCTTGCAGAACAATAACTCCCGAAATCATCGCCCATAATCCCCCGATCCGGGCCGATTCAACATGGGTCGTACTGGTTGCATAAAATCCCAGCACATAAGAGAAAAAAGATGTCAGTGCAATTTGCAAAGCAATGAAAAGCGTCTGCCAACTGATATTGAATTTTTGCATACATGACTCCAATAGATAAACAATTATTACAGGATACCTCTATTTATTCTATGACGACCGGTAAAAAATCATCTCGCCGGAATAACGAGTTGATGGAGAACCTTAACGGGGGCGGCGCCCCGGCGACCGCGCTTCTAAATTCAATTAGGATTGCTATACCTCGGCAATCGGCCGGCCGCACAGGGATATTAAAAGATATTAGCACTCATTTTTTGTCAGGACGTGGGGATTGACCCACGGTTGCTAACTAAATTGTTGACTGAGATTCATGGGGTCATGGACGGTGATTTTTTTCTTGTTAATCGAAATCATGCCGTTTTGGCGTAAATCCCCGAGTAGGCGAGTTACGGTCACCCGGGTGGAACCAATCGCTTCGGCAATCGCTTGATGGGACAGTTTCAAGTCAATGGTAACCCCCACATTGCTGGGTACGCCAAAGTCCCGACATAAAATCAATAAAAAGCTGGCCAAGCGTGCCCCCATATCCCGGTGAGCCAAGGTTTCAATCATCATTTCGGTTTGGAGAATCCGTGAGGACAACCCCCGCAGCAACATTAAGGATAATTCCGGGTCGCTTTTCAGAAGAGCCTCAATCTGTTCAATCGGCACGGAATATAATTGCGTCGTGGTAAACGCCACCGAATGATAAAACCGATCCGAGCGATGTCCGGTAATAAACGAAAGCACCCCAAATACGCTATTTTCTCTGAGTAAGGCTACGGTAATTTCTTCCCCGGATTCATACACCCGTGAGAGTTTTACCGCGCCTTTGATGAGGAAATAAACCCGTTCGGCCGGATCGCCGGGGAAAAAAATGGTTTTGCCCCGCTCAAAGGTTTCTACCCCTTGCGGAAAGGTACCGTTGGATAAACGCTGTAGCAAAGTATAAAGGGGTTTATCTTGTAGTACGGCCATTGTCGAGGGGCATCCGGTTCTCAAAAGGAATTGTTATGAGTTCACGCTATCGGGAATCGGTTAGGATAGATTGTATCCCCTGTAACTATTGGTTTGCTCTTGTGTTGGGGGACGTTCCGGGGTAGGGTGAGACAGTGTCCATCATACAGCTTTGGTAAATCATCCATGTTGAATTTGCAGGGGAAGAAGGCGTTAATCCTGGGGATCGCCAACGAGTATTCCATCGCCTGGGGGATTGCCCAACAGTTGCATCAGGCCGGGGCAACTCTGGGGGTTACCTATCTCCCGGATGAGAAAGACCGCTTTAAGCAAAAGGTGGCGCAACTGACGGAACCCTTGCATCCAGAATTATTTTTGCCCTGTGATGTGCAAAAAGATGAACAGATTACGGATTTATTCCAGGCGGTGGCGCAACAGTGGGGGACGCTCGATATCTTAGTGCATTGTCTGGCATTTGTCCCCAAAGAAGGCTTGGAGGGAGATTTTAGCCAAATTTCCCGGGCGGGTTTTACCCAAGCCCTGGATGTGAGTACTTATTCGTTGATCGCGCTGTGTCGCGCGGCTAAGCCCCTGTTCAGCTCTACGGCGGCTGTTATTACTTTGTCTTACTTGGGCGGAGTGCGGGTAGTGCCCAATTACAACACGGCAGGGATTACGAAAGCGGGGCTGGAGATGTGTGTGCGCTATCTGGCCTACGAGTTGGGGGCGCAGGGGGTGCGGGTGAATGGGATTTCTGCCGGGCCGATTAAAACCCTGGCTTCGTCGGCGGTGGGGGGGATTCGGGACATGATCCAGCAGGTGCGGCAGGTGGCTCCTCTACGCCGGTCGGTGACCCAGGTGGAGGTGGGCAATGCGGCGGCGTTTCTGTGTAGCGATTTGGCCAGTGGTATTACGGGGCAGATTGTCTATGTGGATGCGGGCTACGAAATTATGGGGATGACGGCGGTGGGGGGTTAAAATATCAGGCCAATTACCCCAACCAATCTGTCGGTCTGTTCTAAGATAAGAAAGGCAATCAATTCTCAGCAAAACTTGCAGTGAAATTCAACGAGGGTTATTGACCGTGACCGTTGCCCCAGTCATCACGCCGATTCGCCCGGAAATTCGCGCTTTGCAACCCCAGTTGATTCAGTGGCGGCGGGCATTTCACCAGCGACCGGAGTTGGGTTTCCAAGAAGTTGCAACGGCGGCGCGGGTGATGCATTTACTGCGCCAATGGGGCTACGAACCAGAGACGGGGATTGCCAAGACGGGGGTGGTGGCGGTGATTCGGGGGCAAAAGCCGGGGCCGGTGTTGGCACTGCGAGCCGATATGGATGCCCTGCCGATTCAGGAGTTGAATACGGTGCCCTACCGCTCCCAGGTGGATGGGGTCATGCACGCCTGCGGCCATGACGGACATACGGCCATTTTACTGGGGGTAGCCCACTATCTCGCCCACCAGCGGGATAACCTGCGGGGCACGGTCAAGTTGATTTTTCAACCGGCAGAGGAGGGGCCGGGGGGGGCTAAACCCATGATCGAGGCGGGGGTTTTGCAGCATCCCCAGGTGGAGGCCATATTCGGGTTGCATCTGTGGAATGACTTGCCCGCGGGGGCGGTGGGGGTGCGGGCGGGGCCGTTGATGGCGGCTTCCGACTTTTTCTCCTGCCGGATTCAGGGACGGGGCGGGCATGGGGCAAAACCGCAGCAAACCATTGATGCCTTGGTGGTGGCGGCGCAGGTGGTGGTGGCGCTGCAAACGGTGGTGGCACGGCAGATCAGCCCGTTAGAACCGGCGGTGGTGACGGTGGGGGAATTGCACGCCGGTCAGGCTCGCAATGTGATTGCCGACCAAGCGACTTTGGGGGGAACGGTGCGGTACTTCAACCCGGATTTAGCCCCGGTGATGCCCCGCCGATTGGAGGCCATCATCCAGGGAATTTGTCAAGCCTATGGGGCGACCTACCAGTGGGATTATGAATACCTTTATCCCCCCTTGGTGAACGACCCGGCTATGACGGATTTGGTGCGCACCGTGGCGCAACAGGTGGTGGAACCGACCTTGGGTTTAATGCCGGATTGTCAAACCTTGGGCGGGGAAGACATGGCCTTTTTCCTGCAAGCAGTGCCGGGGTGTTATTTCTTTTTGGGGTCAGCCAATCCGTTGAAGGGACTGGATTTTCCCCACCATCATCCCCGTTTTGACTTTGATGAAGCGGTACTCAGTTTAGGGGTAGAATTATTGATCCGATGTTTAGAACAATACGGTCGTTGAGCCATGAAACTTTCCGCAAGTACGTTGATTGTCTTGGGATTAGCTATCGGTTTGGCGGGGGGAATCGGCTACTGGGAATGGGTGGGTAAACCCCAGCAACAGGAACGGCAAATGCAAAAGGCAAAGCTGTTCAATTTTACGGAAAAAGATGTGAAAGCCATTACCATTACTAAACCCAAGGAAACCCTCAAATTTGAACGGGTGAAATTGGGGGAATGGCAGATGATCGAACCCCAGAAAAAACCGGCGAATGATGCCCCGATTGCCTTTCTCTTGGGACAACTGACCCATGGGGAGCGGGTGCAGGAGAAGGACATTAGCATTCCGGCGGCTGAACGCGCTAAATTTGGTTTAGCCGTCCCTATGGCTACGATTCAAGTGACGTTAGAAAACGGCAATCAGCACCGCCTGATTTTGGGCAATCGGGATTTTAGCGGTGTGGCTCTGTATGCGGAAATTGACCCGGCACCGGAGGCTCAATCTCTGGCAGTGGCTCTAATACCTATTGATTTAGAAAATGCGGTCAGCCGCAGTCTTGCCGAATGGCAAGCTCCGGCGAAACCAGCGGCACCCAAACCCAGTCCCTCCCCATCGTCCCAACCCTAACTTGACGCTCTGGTTGATCGGTGGCACGCGAGAAAGCGCAGAATTGGCCACCCGTTGCGAACCAAATGACGCCTGGGTCATTACCGTCACGACTGCACGGGCAAAAAATCTTTATCCCGATACCCATGCCTCGGTTCTGGTCACCCGTTTCACGGCGGAGAATATCGGGGCATTTATGCGGGAGTATCGGATTAGGAAAATTCTCGATGTTTCGCATCCCCATGCGGTGCACATTTCCCGGTTGGCTATTGCCTGTTCCAAACAGTATCAAATCCCCTATTTACGCTATGAACGTCCCCCGGTTGTGAGCGATTGTGAAAATTGTTTTTACTGGCCCGATTTGACCGCATTATTCACCCATTACCCATTGCAGCAAGAACGCATCTTGGTGACAATTGGCTATCGGCAATTACCGGTACTCAAACGGTTTTGGGGTCAACAGACCTGGTTTGTGCGGATTGTGCCGGACCCGATGGCTTTGACTACTGCCCTGGAAACGGGTTTTATGCCTCAGCATATTATGGCGTTGTGGCCGCCGGTGAGCCGGGATTTAGAGCGGGCGATCTGGCGCAATTGGGGGATTACTCAGGTGATTGCTAAGGCTTCCGGTGCGCCGGGCGGTGAAGATATTAAACACCAACTGGCGCAGGAATTGGGGGTGACGTTACATTTATTGCAACGGCCGAGAATTGATTATCCGCGATGGACGGCTGACCTGCAGGTGGCTCTGGCGTTTGCGCGGGATGCCCGCCCATAGAGGTAAAGGGCAAGTTCGTCCGGATCGGATGCGGACGGGTTCATTCGGATGGAGGAGGACTGCAGTGCTCCCCCCTGGTCTCTTGGCCTGAGGGGGAGGGGAATCCCTGGCGGATGGCGTGTGGTTCTGCTTCACTGCACACCCGGAAACTGTGGGATACTAATTTTGGTGTCTGCCCATGGGTGCGATGAGAACGTTTCCGACCACCGATACACTGCGGCGATTGCCCTTCAGTTTGGCGGATGTGGCGGTGATTCTGGGCACGTTGGTGCTGCTGGCGGTGGTTGCCCGGGTGGGGGTGGGGGCGTTGGATGCCTTTCATCCGCCGGTGAATGTGCCCCGGATTGACCTCGACCCCCGCAACTTGCCTTACTACGCGGGGCGTTCGACGTTGCGGATGTTTGTGGCTTTGTTTTGCTCAACGGTGTTTACCCTGGCCTATGGGTATATTGCTGCCAATAGTCGCCGTGCCGAACGGGTGATGATCCCGCTTTTGGATATTTTGCAGTCGGTGCCGGTGTTGGGGTTTTTGGCGATTACGGTGACGGGATTTATTGCGCTCTTTCCGGGGAGTTTGTTGGGGCTGGAGGCGGCTTCGGTGTTTGCCATTTTCACCAGCCAAGTCTGGAATATGACGTTTTCGTTTTATCAATCTCTGCGAACCGTACCCCAGGAGTTGCATGAGGCGGCGACCTTGTATCAGCTCTCCCGCTGGCAACGGTTTGTCCAGTTGGAAGTGCCGGCGGCGATGATCGGTCTGCTCTGGAACGGCATGATGAGTTTCGGGGGGGGCTGGTTTTTTGTGGCGGAAAGTGAGGCGATCAGCGTTCTCAATCAGGAATATACGCTGCCGGGGTTGGGTTCCTATGTGGCGGGGGCGATTGCCGCCGAAAATCTACCGGCGCTGGGCTGGGCGCTGCTGACGATGGCCGTGGTGATCGTGCTGGTGGATCAGCTTTTTTGGCGGCCGTTGATCGCTTGGGCGGATAAGTTTCGCATGGAGCAAAGTGCCGCGGCGGAAGCACCGGAATCCTGGGTGTATGACCTGATCCAGGCGGCTCGGTTGCCCCGGTTGCTGGGACAGATGCTCATGCCGCTGCGGGAGGGGGTGAATCAGTTTTTGTCCCGTTTGACCCGGATGGTGCCGCCGCCGGCAATCAACCCGGTGGATACCCAGCCCAGCGACCGGATTTACAACGGCATTTTGTTGGTGGTGATCGGGGTGTTGGTGGCCTGGGGCATTCATTTTATTGTCACCACGGTCGGCGTTGGCGAGGTGGCGGCGGTGTTTGGCTTGGGATGCTTGACGCTGGGGCGGGTGGTGATTTTGTTGGTGGTGGCGACCTTGATTTGGACACCGATTGGGGTGGCGATTGGGTTTCAACCCCGTTTGGCACGCCTGTTGCAGCCGGTGGTGCAGTTTTTGGCCTCGTTTCCGGCCAATTTTATTTTTCCCTTTGCCACCTTATTTTTCATTCGCACGGGAATTCCTTTGGCGTGGGGCAGTATTTTACTGATGGCGCTGGGTTCCCAATGGTATATCCTGTTTAACTCGATTGCCGGGGCGCAGAGTATTCCCACGGATTTGCGGGAGATGTGCGCGGATGTGGGGTTGACGGGCTGGCAGCAGTGGCGCAAGTTGATTATTCCGGGGATTTTTTCCGCTTGGGTCACCGGGGGGATTACGGCGAGCGGCGGAGCGTGGAATGCCAGTATTGTGTCGGAGGTGGTCAGTTGGGGGGATCGGCAACTGACGGCGGCGGGTTTGGGGGCTTATATTGCCGAGGCGACCAATCAGGGGGATTGGGCGCGAATTACCCTGGGAATTGGCATGATGAGTTTGTTTGTGGTGGGGCTGAATCGGGTCTTTTGGCGGCGACTCTACGCTTTGGCTGAAAGTAAATATCATCTGTGAGGGGAACGATGACAACACCGTTGATTTCGGTAGAACAGGTTTACAAGAGTTTCCCGCTGCCCCAAGGTAAGAGGGGGTTTTTGGTACTGAGTGATATTAGCCTGCGGATTCAAGCGGGGGAGGTGGTGGCGCTCCTGGGGCGCAGTGGCAGCGGTAAAAGTACCCTGTTGCGGATTATGGCGGGGTTGATTCCCCCCACGCAAGGGCGGGTCTGGAGCAACGGCGAATTACTGCGGGGGCCGAACCGGCAGGTGGCAATGGTGTTTCAGAGTTTTGCGCTGTTGCCTTGGTTAACCGTCCAGGAGAATGTGGAGTTGGGTTTGGAAGCGCGGGGGGTGGGACGGGAACAACGGCGGCGCCGCGCCCTGAAAGCGATTGACCTGGTGGGTTTGGATGGGTTTGAGAGTGCCTACCCGCGGGAGCTATCGGGGGGGATGAAGCAACGGGTGGGGTTCGCCCGCGCCTTTGCCCTAGAACCCCAGGTGCTGTTTATGGATGAGCCGTTTAGTGCCTTGGATGTGCTGACGGCGGAGAACCTGCGGGGGGAGATTGACGACCTGTGGCAGGCGGGGATGTTTCCTTCCCAGAGCATTTTAATCGTCACCCACAATATCGAGGAGGCGGTGTTTTTGGCGGATCGGGTGATCGTGCTGGGTGCCAATCCGGGGCGCATTCGCGGGGAGGTGCTGATTGATTTGCCCCGCCCCCATGACCGCACTTCCGCCCGCTTCAAAGCCCTGGTGGATTATATCTACACGGTGATGACCAACCCGGATATTGAGATGACGGGCAAGGTGGAGGTGGTGGTTCCGCCGCAGCCCACTTCCCCCTATGCGCAACCGTTGCCCCATGTGCGGGTGGGGGGCATCAGTGGCTTGTTGGAATTGGTGGTGGATCAGCCGAACAATCAGGTGGATATTCCCCTGTTGGCGGAGCGGTTGCAGTTGGCGGTGGATGATTTGTTACCCATTTTGGATGCCGCTCAGATGTTGGGGTTTGCGGAGGTGTCCCAGGGGGATGTGCGCTTAACCCCGGTGGGGCAGGATTTTGCGACCACGACGATCTTGCGCAGTAAGGATTTATTCCGTCAGCAGGTGCTGCAGAATGTGCCGGTTTTGGTGAGTATGGTGCAAACCCTGCGGGAAAAGCGCAGTCATACGATGGGGGCGGATTTTTTCCTGGATTTGTGGGATGATTATTTCCCCCGGGCGGAGGCGGAGCGGTTGTTTGCGACGGCGGTGGATTGGGGCCGTTACGCGGAACTGTTTGAATACGATGCCAACGAGGAGCGCATTTATCTGTCGGAACCCACGGCAGGCGCGGGCGGTGACCGCTCGCCGCTGGAAACAGCATCAGAATAGCGTTTTTCTCCCGGCACTATCCCCTGAGTTCGCTCAACCGGAGCCATCGGATTTGGGTTGGGCAGGGCAGTCGCCGGGGGGCAGCCCCCGTCCTTGGTTCTCCGCAATCTTTGTGCGCCAATCAAGTCACATTGCGATCGAGGTATCCTAAAGTAGAGCGTCGATCGAGCAGTGGCTTGAAAAAAGGGGATTTTTTCCCGATGAGCGACCCCCACGTTACGGAAATCATTGAACGCCTGGCGGCGGATCTGGGTGACCGTGTGTATATGGACATTGCCCGCTGGCATTTGTATTTGAAAGATGCGCGTTTAGATCGAATTCTGGCTCAACGCCTTTACGAACAAACTCAAAAAGGCCCGCTCCGGGAAGAACAAGCCCTGGGGATTTTGCGGGAAATTTTAGTGGATATCGGCGGTGGTCGGCGGCAAATTCCCCTGTTGGATTTAGTCCCTCTGCAAGGGCAGTTGGCCTATATGGATATTGTGGAAGCCTTCCAAAAACGCCTGACCTAAGTTCGGAAACCCCACCTTTTAAGCCGCTGAATCATCGCTCATCATAGGAATTACGGGGGTCAAGCCACCGAAATTCGCTTTTTAAGGAGTGCAAAAGATTCATGGCTAAAGTTGTCGGTATTGACTTAGGGACAACCAACTCGGTCGTGGCGGTCATGGAAGGCGGTCAACCCGTCGTGATCGCCAATGCGGAAGGGTTTCGCACCACTCCTTCCGTCGTCGCCTATACCAAAAACGGCGACCGTTTGGTGGGACAAATTGCCAAACGGCAAGCGGTGATTAACCCGGATAACACGTTTTATTCGGTGAAACGGTTTATTGGCCGCAAATACGATGAAGTCACCGGAGAAGCCAAACAAGTTCCTTACAAAGTCCAGCGGGATGGTAATGGCAATGTCAAAATTGACTGTCCCATCTTGGGCAAGCAGTTTGCCCCGGAGGAGATTTCGGCGCAGGTATTGCGGAAATTAGCGGATGATGCCAGCAAGTACTTGGGCGAACCGGTGACCCAGGCGGTGATTACCGTCCCGGCGTATTTTAACGACTCTCAGCGCCAAGCCACCAAGGATGCGGGTAAAATTGCCGGCTTAGAGGTGTTGCGGATCATCAACGAACCCACGGCTGCCTCGCTCGCCTACGGTTTGGACAAAAAAGCCAACGAAACCATCCTGGTCTTTGACCTGGGTGGGGGGACGTTTGACGTGTCCATTCTGGAAGTGGGGGATGGGGTGTTCGAGGTACTGGCCACCTCTGGGGATACCCACTTGGGCGGGGATGATTTCGACAAAAAGATTGTGGATTGGATGGCGCAGGATTTTCTGGGCAAGGAAGGCATTGACCTGCGTAAGGATAAGCAAGCCCTGCAACGGCTGACCGAAGCTGCCGAAAAAGCCAAGATTGAACTCTCGAGCGTCAGCCAGACCGACATCAATCTGCCCTTCATCACGGCGACGCAAGATGGTCCCAAACACCTGGAAATGACCTTGACCCGGGCGAAGTTTGAGGAACTGTGCGCCGACCTGTTTGACCGGTGTAAGGTGCCCGTGGAACAGGCGTTACGGGATGCCAAGCTGGACAAGAGCAAAATCGATGAAGTGGTCATGGTGGGCGGTTCGACCCGGATTCCGGCGGTGCAACAGTTGGTGCGCCAACTCCTGGGCAAAGAACCCAACCAAAGCGTCAACCCGGATGAGGTGGTGGCGGTCGGGGCGGCCGTCCAAGCCGGGGTTCTTTCCGGGGAAGTCAAAGACATTCTCCTGTTGGACGTGACGCCCTTGTCCCTGGGGGTGGAAACCCTGGGGGGCGTGATGACCAAAATGATTCCCCGCAACACCACCATTCCCACCAAAAAGACCGAAGTTTTTTCCACAGCGGTGGACAACCAAACCAATGTGGAAATCCACGTTCTGCAAGGGGAACGGGAACTGGCCTCCGGCAACAAGAGTTTAGGCACTTTCCGTTTGGATGGCATTCCACCGGCACCGCGGGGGGTTCCTCAGATTGAAGTGACCTTTGATATTGATGCCAACGGCATTCTCAATGTCACCGCCAGGGATAAAGCCTCCGGTAAGGCGCAGTCCATCACCATCAGCGGTTCGTCCACTCTGTCCAAAGAAGAGGTGGAGCAAATGGTGCGGGATGCGGAAATGAACGCCGCTGCCGACCGAGAACGCAAGGAAAAGGTGGACTTGAAAAACCAAGCCGACACCTTAGCCTACCAAGCCGAACGGCAGATGAAGGAGTTGGGCGATAAGCTCCCCGCTGCCGACAAAAGCAAAATCGAGGCTTTGGTCAAAGACCTGCGGGAAGCCATCAATCAGGAAAAATGGGATCAGATCAAAACCCTCAACGAGGAACTGCAACAGACTCTCTACAGCGTCAACACCAACCTCTACCAGCAAGCCGGGACGGGGAGTAGCAGCACCACCGGCGAAACCCCCCCTGCCGGTGAGGGTGACGTGATTGATGCGGATTTCTCGGAAGGCAAATAATTCCGAAACTCGGCCATGAATCCCAGCGCCAGTGGGGCAACCTACTGGCTTTTTTGTTAACCGTCCAGAATCACTCTGGGGTCATGCCGCCGGCTCAGATGAAAAGTTCAGAACAAGTTTAGAATGACAATCGCCGGGGCGCAGGGTTCTGCAGCAACTCGGTAGGCCAGCGAGATCATTTTCTGCTGGTTCCCATCAATCGAGGTGCCCATTACGGATAGGCGGTCGCCGGGGCGCAGCCCCCGTTAGGGTTCTCCGTCATTTGGACATTCTGACCAGAGCATTGCCGCTTGGCTCCCATCAATAGAGCTGCCCTCAAGGGAACCTTGATTAATTGGGGACAGGCGGTCGCAGGGGCGCAGCCCCCGTTAGGGTTCTCCGTCATTTGGACATTCCGGCCAGAGCGTTGCCGCTTGGCTCCCATCCATAGAACTGCTCTTAATTAATTAAATTACCTGGATTACCTGGAATTCTCTGGTCAAACGCGGTGGGGCTGTTTAGAATGAAACTGTGGCTCTAAGATTCTGGTAAATCAAGATGACTGCAACTCAATCTCAACGGGGCATTCTGGTAACACCTGCGGCTCTGCGGCATTTGCAAAATCTGCGCGCCCAGAAGGGGGAAGACCTCTGTCTGCGGGTGGGGGTGCGCCAGGGGGGATGTTCGGGAATGTCTTATATGATGGATTTTGAGCGGCCAGAAAATATCCGCCCCGATGATGAGGTTTTTGACCAGGATGGCTTCAAAATTGTTTGTGACCCCCGCAGTTTGCTCTATCTTTACGGTTTAGCCCTAGACTACAGTGATGCCTTGATCGGCGGTGGTTTTCAATTTACCAATCCCAATGCGGTGCAAACCTGTGGCTGCGGTAAGTCGTTTAGCACCTAAGAACTCATGAAAAAGTTCTTCCGGGGCTGGACGTTTGATGATTATATGAACCATGCTTTGTTTTTCGGTTCTATTTTGTTTTTGATTAAATCGTTGTTCTTTACGGGTTAGTTCGGATGGCCTCGCGCCGGGGTGCAGCCGGCGTTAGGGTTCTCCATCGACTCGGTATGCCAGCAAGAGCATTTGCTGCCGACATACTCCAATGAATAGAGCAATAGAGGCGCCCTACAGATTACCTCGGCGGGGTTGTGCCTATCGTTGTCGGTAATGGGCTTGAATTTCCGGCAAGTGAAAAAGGGCAGTCAACTGCACTCCCATGCCGCGGAGATAATCGGCTCCCCCCTCCAATCGATCCACCAAGGTAATGCCCTGTTCCACCCGATACCCCGCCGACCGCAGGACGGTTACGGCTAAACCCAAGGATTTGCCGGTGGTGACCACATCTTCTATGACGGTGACGAAACTCCCCGGCGGCGGCAAAGGCCCTTCAATCTGACTGCGGGCACCATGACCTTTGGGTTCTTTGCGAATGATTAAACCGCTGACCGGATGAGCAGTGGTCGCCGAAACCAGGGCAATGGCGGTCACCAGCGGATCGGCTCCCAGGGTTAACCCCGCCACGGCCACGACATCCGGGGAGAGCAACGCCTGGCACATTTGCCCGGTGAGATAGGCTCCCTGGGGATGGAGGGTTACGGTTTTGCAGTTGATGTAATAGGAGCTTTTTGCCCCGGAACTGAGGATAAATTCTCCCTCTTGGTAGGCCAATTGGCTGATCAGTTGCAGGAGGTCTTGACGGGGAGACATGGGGGTTGACCGGCAAGGGCTTTTGCATTGTACTCTAAGGCCAAGGCGTATAGGGAGCCATCGGATTGGCGCGGCCAATCGCGGTCGGATGGCTCGATGCCGGTGCGGTTGGGTAAGGGAGGTTGGCGGATGCTGGTCTTAAATTTACCGGCGGGTTCTTTGCGGGTGGCGTTTTCTGCTACGGCTGCCGCCGACTTGGCGCACCAACTGCAAATCTTCAAACACAGTTGGCAACATACCCCGCCCCGCCCAGAGCTGAATTTTATTTATGACGAAACCCTATATTTAGAATTATTTTGTAATCCTAATATCTGGCCGAGTCCCTTTGCAGCACAGGTATTGGTCACGGTGCGTCACCCGCAGATTCAGGTGAGGACGCAGATGGGTTTCATGCAATTGCTCGAAGATGTGGCTCTGTACCCAAGCCAAGGCTGATCCGCTTGCACCTTCAGAAAACCGGTGTTAATTTTATAGTTATCTTTAGAAAACTTCTATTGATTCAAAATGAGCGGTCGCAGGGGGGCACCCCCCGCTTTGGTTCTCCGTCATTGGGGCGTTCTGGCCAGAGGATTTCTGCTTGGCTCTTATCACAAAATATAGAGGTGCCCTTTCGTTGAACGGCCTCGCCCTGTGTGAGGATTCCTAATGGTGTGGGAGAGGAAAGTGTGGTAGCGCAACAGTGGCCGGAATTGGCTGACCCAAAGAATATGCAGTGCGTGCAGCGGGTGGTGCAGTCGGCTTTGGGGGCAAGGCTGGTTCAGGTCATCTATGAACAAAAGCCGCCGGTTTTGGTCTTGAAATTGACTTTGGCTGAGGCGCAAATCACCCCGCAGCAACGCCGCCGGTTGGCGATGGGCTTGGCACGGCTGTTAAACTCGGCCGGCTTTGGTTTTACACATATTCGCCTGGGGGTGGAGCAGGAGACGGCACAGGTGTTGTGGCAGACGGAAATGACCCGCCCGGTGCGCTGTGGTCACTGGGGGATGCCCCTGGGGCTGGTGCTAACGGTTGCGTTGACGGGGGGCGGGTGGTGGTGGCGGAGTTCTCAGGCGACCCCGGCCACGCCTGGGCTGGCTCAACCCGCGCCAGCGCCGGCAATTGAGCCGGTAACGGTGCCGCCGGTGCCTTGGGCGTGGGGGGTACAGCGGGTGATTGACCGCCGCTTTTTAGCCCAGGAGTTGGCGCGGCGGGGGGTGCGGTTGCCCCGGGGGACGGCGGTGTATGCGGCGCAGATTCAGCCGGGGGTAGGGGGGTTGGCCTATACCTTTTATGAGGCGGGCTTGGGGGCGTTTAGTCAGCAATTTTGGCCGGCTTCGACCGTGAAGGTTTTACCGGCGGTGGCCGCTTTGGAGTGGGTCAACGCTCAAGGGTTTACCGGTCAAGCGGTGGTGGAATTGCCCCGCTGGCGGGATAAGTTGGTGCACATCGTGGATCGTTCCGTTCGGGAAAGCTCCAATTTCGACTATGACCTGACGGTGCAGTTGGTGGGGCTGGATTGGTTGAATCAGCAGTTTCTGACGGCGGAGCGGGGGTTTCCGACGACGCAGTTGCTCCGGGGTTACAGTGGGACGGTCAATATCTACACGAGTCCGGGGTTGACCCTGCGGGAGGGGCAGCGGCAGAAGGTCATCCCGGCGCGCAGCCAGCGGGGGATTGGCAACTGTCCGGGGCAGGGAAATTGTGCCAATTTGTTTGAACTCACGGAAGCGATCCGGCGGGTGGTTCTGCATGAGGAGTTAGACCCCAGCGAGCAATTTCGCCTGCCGGCGGCGGATGTGGCGGCGTTAACCCAGTCCTTGTGTCGCGCCGAGCCGTCCTTTTTTGCCGCCGGGGCAACCGCCGCTTTGGGACGTTCCCCCCGCATTTGCCATAAACCGGGTTGGGTGATCAGTCGGGACTGCGTGGACAGTGCGGTGGTGATGGCGGGCACGGAGCGGTATTTGCTGGCGGTGGCGATGCCTGCCTCCAGCGCCGGGGATGATTGCCGGGGGTTATCCCAGGTGGCGCAACCGATATTGACGGCTTTACGGCACAACCCTCCGGCTCTGATGCCCCACCAGCCCAATCGGGGTTTACCCGTAACGGCGCAGCTCTTGCCCCGCAACGGCGCCTATGAGGTGGTGGTGCAGGTCGCGGGGGCCAACCGGGTGGTGGTGTGGCTGGATCAAGAGGCTCTGGGGGAACAAACGGGCACCGGGCCGGAGTACCGTTGGTTAACCCGAACCCGCACCAGCGGCGAGCGACTCCTGCGGGTGCAGGTCTGGCAGGACAATCGGGTGGTGGCCTATCACAGCCAAAAGGTGTCCCTCAAAGCCTCCGAATTAACCTGTCAGCCGCCTCTGTCTCCCATCAGCGGCGGAGTGATTTACCGGGGCGCAACCCATACTCCCCAAGTTGCCCTATCTTTTGACGACGGGCCGCATGCCAAACAGACCCGGCGCATTTTGGATATTCTCCAACAGGAAGGGATACCGGCGACCTTTTTTGTGCAGGGCCGCATGGCGCGTCAATCGCCCCATCTTTTGTGGCGGATGCGGGTCGAAGGGCATGAAATTGCCAACCACACCACCAACCACCCCAACCTGGTGACCTTGAGCCGCGCCGGGATCAACCGAGAAATTCATACCACCCAGGCTTTGGTCTGCGACAAAACCGGGCTGTACCCCCAGTATCTCCGCCCCCCCTACGGTAGCTTTGACCGTTACACCGTGCAGTGGGCGGCCGAGTTGGGTCTGCCCCTGGTGATGTGGGACGTGGATACCCGCGATTGGCAACACCGCAACCCCCAGCGCATCATCCAGACCGTGCACGACCAAGCCCGCGCCGGTTCGATTATTCTCATGCACGACACCTACGGCACCACTGCCGATGCCCTCCCGGAGGTGATTGCCACCCTGCGCCGCAAAGGCTTAGAATTGGTCACCGTCAGTGAACTCTTGCAGACGCCGGCACCGCCCCCGTCTCCCCACTCGCAACGCTGATGGCACCGGAACAGGAATTATTGTTTCAAATTTTAGCCGCCGTCGCCTGGGCGGATGGCCGGCTCAGCCAGGCGGAAATTCGTTTGCTTCTGGATCAACTGGTACCCGAATTTGCCGGTCAGAACCGGGAGCATCAGGACCAACTCTGGAGTGAACTGTACGACCGTTTGTTTGCCTACTACGACCTGGAGGCCTTGCTCGCCCAAGACCCGCCTCCCCAGCACCGGGAATGGCTGGTGCGGCTGAGTTACCTGCTGATCCAGGCGGGACAAACTCCCGGTGAAACCGCCATCGTCCCGGCGGAACAGCGGGCCTACCGGCGATTGGTGGAATGGTCGAAACTGTCGCCGGCGGCGGTGGATCAGATTGAAGCCGCCGCCCAAGCCGATGTCATTTTTCATCAAGGGCAACCCCTAGCGGCCCTGCGGGCACACATCGAACAGTTCTTCGGACGGGCGTGACGCTCCCAGATACCGTTGCAAGTGCCCCGACAACACTTCATAAATCAGGGTCAGCGGTCGTCCCTGGTGCCAAAACAAATAATGCCGCCCCCACAACGGTTCCCCACAGCCGAACTCCCGTGCCAACGGGCCAGAGTTGCCGTAATACAACCGGCGAATATCCCGGTACAATTCCAGCCGTAACTCCCGCAAACTCGTCCAGATCGGCCAGTCCCGGTTTTGTAAATACTGATCCACCAAACTCGCCGGCCACCAGGAAGTGGCGTACACCAGCCGTTCCCCGCTAGCCGTCGCCAACCACACCTGCCGCCGCACCCAGGGGCCTGCAATCTGGCTCAATTCCGCCGGGGCATCCGCCTGCACCCAGCCCACCGGCGACATATCAATCACCCGCACCTGAATCTCTTGGCCGGTGATGAACTGCAAATGCCGCGTCAAAGAACCATCACTCAGCAACAGCAACCGCCACCAGGGCGACAACATCCCCGCCGGTAGCCGGGACTCTTCCCCCTCCCAAAGACAATCCAACCGCAACCACGGCACCACCGAAACCAAAGACATGGGAATTATTACAGAATGTTAACGCTTTCTTTACTATAGCGGATGGGGTGGGGATGCCGGGGCATTGCCCCGCACCGCTTGGGCGTAGGCGGTGATGGCCGCGCTCACCTGCGCCCGTAAATTGGCGTAGGGTTGGACAAACGGGGGCCATTTTTCGCTCAATCCCAGCACATCCGCCGTCACCACAATTTGACCATCGCAGTCGTGACCCGCCCCGATGCCGATGGTGGGAATGGTTAATTTTTCGGTAATCGTGCGGGCTAATGTCGCCGGGATATGTTCCAACAAGAGGGCAAAAATGCCCGCTTCCTGGAGTGCCAGAGCCTGCTCCAGCATCTCCGCCGCCGTCGCCGGGGTTTTCCCCTGTTGGCGGTAGCCCCCCAGCCGATGCACCGCCTGGGGCAATAACCCCAGATGTCCCATCACCGGGATCCCGGCCTGCACCAAGCGTTGCACCGTGAGGACGAGCTGCGGGTAGCCCCCTTCCAGTTTCACCGCCTGCACCCCGGTTGCTTTGAGAATTTGCCCCGCATTGGCCAGAGCCGCTTCCGGGTTCACCTGATAGCTCAAAAACGGCAAATCACAGACTAAAAAAGCGTCCTTGACCGCCCGCCGCACCGCCTTGGCGTGATGAATCATTTCCTCTAAGGTAACCGGCAGGGTGGTTTCATACCCCAATGCCACCATGCCCAGCGAGTCCCCCACCAGGATCAGATCCACCCCCGCCCGGTCTAAAATCTGCGCCAGTAAATAATCCCAGGCGGTCACGGCGACAATTTTGCGAGCCTGTTGCTTGTAATGCTGGAGGGTGAGTACCGTATGCGCCATGCCCCTGCCTTGCTCAGAAATCCTCGTCTTTCCAGTTTAAGCGACCGGCGCTCTCCCCGAAGCATTCGCCTCCCCTGCGCCCCGGCGACCGCTGCTCCGTCATTTATAGAGGTTCCCTTGGGTCATAAGCGCTTTAGCATCAATTAGCAGAAAATAATGTTTCCTTAACGAAAACTTTACGCCTATGAATTAAGGTAAAAAAGCACCTTAATCGTATCAATCCCGACACCGGTTTCCCCCCAACTGCCCTTGACTGCCCCCGCCTCCTCTCCCAACCATGTCCCCTTTCGCCGGCAGGTGCGCCACCTGGAGCAGAATGTTCTGCGCATGGGGGCATTAGTAGAGCATTCGTTTCGCCTGTCCCACCAAGCATTATTTGGCCGCAATTTGGCAGCCGCCGAGGAAATCCCCTTGCTCGACCAACAAATTGACCGTTTTTACCGCCAGATTGAGGTGGACTGTCTGCGGATGATCACCCTGCCCCCGGCGGCAGCCCAGGATGCCCGCATGTTGGGGGCTTTTATGCAGTTGGTGCGGGATTTGGAACGCATCGGTGACTACGCTGAGGATTTGGGACAAATCGCCGTCCGCCTGTTTCCCTACCCGGTGCATCGCTGCATACCTGATATTCAAACGATGTCCCAACATTCTCAGATGATGTTGGCGACTAGTTTGGTGGCTTTGGCGGATTTAGATGCCACGGTGGGTCAATACGTCAAAGAGATGGATGAAGTTGTGGACCGGCTGTATGCCAAGGTCTATCGGCAGTTGGCGGAAACCTCGGTGCAGGATTTACCGCCCGAACCCCGCTATGAATCCCGCCTGGAACCTTATCTACTGCTGGCTTTGACGATTCGCCATTTGGAACGGATGGCCGACCATGCCACCAACATCGGTCAACGGGTGGCCTTTATCATCACCGGCCAGCGTTAATCACTCCAACGCCAAAGTCTGCATCAGCCAAAACCCGGCTAAGGTTGCCGCTTGCGGCGAGGATTGGACGGCGAGAAAATGCACCCCCTGCGCCTGGGCTTGAGCCGTTGGGAAGTCGCCCATGCCCTTACCGGTACGGCTGAATAACCAGCGTTCCTCGATGCCGGTTGCCAAAATGATCTGTTCCCCCTCGGTCTCAATCGCCGCCAATTCTAACCCGCTCATCCAGGCGGCCAAAGCAGCAGCGCGGGAAGAGTAAACAATCAAACCGGGAATCGGCCTTTCATCCGGCAGGTTGATGTACTGCAAGGGTAATAATTCACCAAAGTCGGCCCACTCGGCTCCCTCGGAGCGGATTTGCCCCCATAAAAGCTGGCTCCACGCCCATTGTTGCCCCCGTAAGGCTGCGGGTAAGGGCTGGGGAGCCGCCGGCACCCGGAGCGGGGGAGGAGCCGCCAGGGGTTGAAAGCCCGGCATTTGACTGTACTGGGTGCGCCAGCGTTGCCCCAACCAATAGGCCAGCGCCACCACCCGGCGGCTGGGCAGTACCGTCACCCGTAACCCCTCGCAGGCACGGGTGAGCATCGGCAGCATCGGCAGGCGAAAGGAGCGCAGGTGGGTGATTTTGTGCTCCTTGACCCAGGGTTCCAGGGCAGAGTACAACCATTGGCTGTTCACCTGATCCGGCGGGCAGACTTGGGCAATGCAGTCCTGCCCTTGGGGGTCGCACAAGATCAGTTCCCAGAGTTTTTTCCCCTGGTCATCCACCACCGGACGGGAATAAAAATCCACCTCCCAAATCACCCGCGCCATACATCCCCTGCCTAACCTTTGCCGCTCAGCGCCAGCTCCGGGCGGGGGGCGTAAATCCGGTTTATGTAATCCGCCACCATGCGGGCGGTGTTGAACCGGGGCACATTCGTCCGAATCGAAGCCTTCATCCGTTGCAACCAAGCCCGGGGTAAACCCTCGGCATCCCGGTCGTAGTACATCGGCACGATCTCGGTTTCCAAAAGGCGATAGAGGGACTCACTATCCAGTTGATCCTGGAGTTCCTGGTTGCTGGTGTGCAAATCTTCGCCGATCGCCCAGCCGTTCACCCCGGCCTGGTAGCCCTCACACCACCAGCCGTCCAGGACGCTGAAATTGATCCCGCCGTTGAAACAGACCTTTTGGCCGCTGGTGCCGGAAGCCTCCAGGGGACGGCGGGGATTGTTCAGCCACACATCCACCCCCTGCACCAGACAGCGCGCCGTGTGCATATCGTAATCCTCGATAAAGGCCACCCGCTGCCGCAACTCCGGGTCACTGCACCATTCCATCAGGCGTTGGATAATCCGTTTGCCTTCCTCATCGGCAGGATGGGCTTTGCCGGCCAAGATCAACTGCACCGGGCGTTCCGGGTGGGTGAGCAGGCGTTTAGCGCGTTCCGGGTCACGAATAATCAAATGCCCCCGCTTGTAGGGACTAAACCGGCGGGCAAACCCAATGGTGAGCACCTGCGGATCCAGCCAGTGGGCAATTGCTTCCAGGTGTTCAGGCGGTTCCCCCCGCTGCTGCCGACTGTTGAACAAGCACGTGCGGGTGTAGCTGATTAACCGTTGTTTGAGGATTTGGTGCCGCTGCCACAGTTCCCGGTCGGGAATCTCATCCACCCGCCCCCACAGCTCCGGGTCCAGCAAATGGGTTTCCCACTCGGGATGCACATAGGTTCGGAATAATTCACTCATCAACGGAGCCGTCCAGGTTTGGGCGTGTACCCCGTTGGTAATCGAGCCGATGGGCACCTCCGCCACCGGCCGCTCCGGGTACAAAATCGACCACATCTGCCGGGACACCTCCCCGTGCAATTCACTCACCCCGTTGGCCGTCCGGGTCAAGCGCAACGCCAGCACCGTCATATTAAACGGCTCCCAAGGGTCCCCCAAGCGGCGGGCACCCAAAGCCAGAAACTGCTCCCGCGACAGCCGCAACTGCGGCCAGTAAGTGGCAAAAAACGAATCCATCAAATCCGGGGAAAAGGCATCATGTCCCGCCGGCACCGGGGTATGGGTGGTAAAAACGCACTTTTGCCGCACCTGCGCTTCCACCGCATAAAACGACTGCCCCGTGCGCTCCATCTCCTGCCGCGCCACCTCCAACAGGGCAAACGCCGCATGACCCTCATTCAGGTGGTACACCCCCGGCGTAATCCCCAGCACTTGCAGCAACCGCACCCCGCCAATCCCCAGCAAAATCTCCTGGGCAATGCGGGTTTCCTGATTGCCCCCGTACAAATGGCCGGTCAGCCAGCGGTCAATCGGGTCATTTTCCGGCACATCCGAATCCATCAGATAAAGATCCGTGCGCCCCACCCGCACCCGCCAAATTTGCGCCGTTACCTGCCGGCCACGAATCTCCACCTGCACCGTGAGCGGTTGCCCCGTCTGCGAGCACACCAGTTCCAAGGGCAGTTCCGTAAATTGATTGTCAATGTAATAATCCTCCTGCCAACCCTGCCGATTCAACCGTTGCCGGAAATACCCCTGCCGGTAGAGCAACCCCACCCCCACCAAGGGCAGCCCCAAATCCGATGCCGACTTGAGGTGATCCCCCGCCAACACCCCCAGCCCGCCGGCATAGATCGGTAACGACTCGTGCAGACCAAATTCGGCACAGAAATAGACCACCGGCTGCTCAGCACTGATTTGGGGAGCCAACGGGCAATCCCGTGGCCCCATATACTGCCGGAAACGCACCATCAGGGTTTGCACCATCTGTACATACTCCGGGTCGGTCGCCACCTCATCCAGGCGTTCCCGGCTCACCTTTTGCAAAAACAACACCGGGTTGTGATGGCACTCCTCCCACAACTGATGGTCAATAGTGCTAAAAAGTCGCAACTGCTGTCCTGACCAGGTCCACCAGTAATTGAAAGCCAATGTCGCTAAAGGCTGCAAAATCTGGGGCAACCGAGCTTGGATTGTTGGGACGGATTTCATAGGCTAACCCCCGGAAAATACATAGCCTCTATTGTGCCACCAATGGGTTAGCCCCAACCTCTAAGCCCAGCCCGCCCGGTCGGTAATTTTCAACGCCAAAGCATTGTTGCGCCCAAAGACACTGGCATTGACGGGATCGGCCTTAAAGGAGCCAAAACCCGCCAGGATCGGGTCAATCGGCACCCCTGGCACCGCCGGATACTCGTTGTTGCCGTCAGCGAGAACCGTTTGGGCTTCCCGGGTGGCCAGAAACTCCAAAAACCGCAGGGCATTGCGCCGATTCGGAGCGGTTTGGATCATCCCCGCCCCACTGATATTCACATGCGTACCCCAGGAGTTTTGATTCGGGAAAATGATCCCCATCTTTTCCCCCGCTTGCCGGTCCTCCGGTTTGGGGGATTTCAGCAGTCGGATCAAGTAGTAGGTGTTGCTCACGGCCAAACTACCGGCTCCCGCCGCCGCCGCCCGGATTTGATCCGTATCTCCCCCTTGGGGTGGCCGAGCCAAATTTTGCGCCAACCCGCGTGCCCACCGCTCCGTGCGCCCTTCCCCCAGATGCCGAATCAGGGCACCCACCAAAGACTGGTTATAAACATTGCGCGAGGAACGAATCAACACCTGCCCCCGCCACTTGGGATCGGCCAACTCCTCGTAGGTGGCAATCTCACCGGGTTGCACCCGCTCTTTGTTGTACATAATCACCCGCGCCCGCCGGGTAAAACCGAACCAATGGTTCCCCGGTTCCCGCAGAGAACCGGGAATCGAACGGGTCAAAATCGGGGAATTAACCGGCTGAAAAATCCCCGCCTCCTGCGCCCGCCACAAGCGCCCCGCATCCACCGTAAACAAAATATCCGCCGGCGAGTTGCTCCCTTCGCTGCGAATCCGTTCGATTAATTCATCATCCCTCCCTTCCAATACGTTCACCCGTATCCCGGTCAATTGGGTGAATCTCTGAAACAACTGCTTATCGCTGTCGTAGTGACGAGAGGAGTACACATTGACGACACCCGTCTGGGCAACAGCGGGCTTGTAGACAGTCAGGCGACCCAGCGTCACCACACTCACCAGGGATGTCCCCCCCCACAACAACGAACGCCGAGAAATGCTCATAGTTGCTAATAACTTCTAATAAATGGCTGCATACTATCCTACAATTAATGAAATTTAATTGCAACAATTCCCCAAACGGGTTCTGCAGCCTTTACCCAGGCGATGCGGGGGTGGGGGGGAATGGTTACACTAAAAAAATCAAGTTCATCAGCGTTGATAAGGGGTTACCTGTGACGGTTCGGGTTCGGATTGCGCCTAGTCCTACGGGAAATCTACATATTGGCACGGCGCGCACCGCTTTATTTAATTGGTTATTTGCCCGCCATCACCGGGGGGAATTTATCCTGCGGATTGAGGATACGGATCAGGAGCGTTCCCGCCCGGAATTTGCCGAAAACATTATCAACGGCTTACAATGGCTGGGCTTAAATTGGGACATCGGTCCGATTTGGCAAACCCAGAGAAAACACCGTTATCAGGAAGTAATCCAAGAATTACTGGACAAAAAATTAGCCTATCGCAGCTATGAAACCGAAGCTGAATTGCAGGCGATGCGGGCGGCACAGGAGCAACAAAAACAAGCCCCCCGTTACAACAATCAACACCGGGATTTAACCCCGGAACAAGAAGCCGAATGGGTCGCTCAGGGGCGGCAACCGGTGATTCGGTTTCGGATTGATGACGACCGGGAAATCGTTTGGCATGATCTGATCCGCGGCGAGATGCGCTGGCGGGCGAGCGATTTAGGGGGGGATATGGTGATCGCCCGGGCGGACGGGCAACCTCTCTACAATTTTGCCGTAGTTGTAGATGATATGGATATGCAAATTTCCCATGTGATTCGGGGGGAAGATCACATCGCCAATACTGCCAAGCAAATTCTCATTTATGAAGCCTTGAATGCGCCCCTGCCGGAATTTGCCCACACCCCGTTAATTCTCAATGCTGAAGGGCGCAAACTCTCAAAACGGGATGGGGTTACCTCTATTTCCGATTTTCGCCAGATGGGTTATCTAGCACCGGCTTTAGCCAACTACATGACCCTGTTGGGCTGGTCACCTCCGGCGGGGCAAGAATTATTTACATTAGAGGAAATTATCCCCTTATTTTCTTTGGAACGGGTGAACAAAGCCGGTGGTAAGTTCGACTGGGATAAACTCAATTGGATTAACAGTCATTACATCCGCCAGTTATCTCCAGAGCAACTGTGTGCAGAATTGATCCCTTTTTGGCAGACGGCGGGTTATGAACTTGATCCTGAGCGGGATCAGCCCTGGTTACTATCCCTAACGGAGTTGATTGCCCCCAGTTTAATGACACTGAAAGATGCGGTCAATTTAGCGCGATTTTATATGAGTGAATTAACGGATTATGATGCCGAAGCCCAGGCGCAATTACACCAACCGGAAAGCCCAGCGATTTTAACCGCCTTAAGCCAACAACCGAGTCCTGATACCGCCGATGCTGCCCAAAGCGTGGTGCAAACCGTGGTACAACAATGCGGGGTGAAAAAAGGAGCGGTGATGAAGACCTTACGGGCGGCACTCATGGGCACCATGCACGGGCCGGATTTAATTCAATCTTGGCTGATTTTACAGAAACGCCACTACGACCAACCCCGTTTATTGCGGGCATTAGCGCTGCTCCAAGAGCCGTAAATCCCGGAGCGG
>CALHCP010000080.1 GCA_937936705.1 uncultured cyanobacterium
ATCAACACACCCTGGCGGCCAAACCCTAAGCTGCCACCCGCAGAATATCCGCACCCAGGCTCCGCAATTTTTCCTCCAACCGCTCATAACCCCGATCCAGGTGGTGCAAGCCGGTAATCACCGTCTCCCCCTGCGCCGCCAACCCCGCCAGCACCAAGGCCGCCGATGCCCGTAAATCCGTGGCCGTCACCGGCGCCCCGGAGAGAAACGGCACCCCCTGGATGAGCGCGTGGTTCCCCTTCACCCGGATATTCGCCCCCAGGCGTTGCAGTTCCGCCACATGGCGCAGGCGATTTTCAAACACAGTTTCGGTAATCACACTGCTCCCCTCACTCAGGGTCAACAACGCCATAAACTGCGCCTGCATATCCGTCGGAAAGCCGGGAAACGGCAGGGTTTCGATATCCGTACCCTGATACACCCCTGCCCCCGGTTGCACCCGTACCGCATTGGGAGCGACCACGCTGATTTGAAAGCCGATTTCATTCAGTTTGGCGATCACCGGCGTCAGATGCTCCGGGATCACCGGGGTAATCCACACATCGGAACGGGTGATGGCCGCCGCCACCATGAACGTTCCCGCCTCGATCCGGTCGGGAATAATGCTGTACTCGGTACTGTGCAGCCGGGGTACCCCCACCACCGTAATCGTCTTGGTGCCGGCCCCCCGGATTTTCGCCCCCATACTGCGGCAGAAATTGGCCAAATCCACCACCTCCGGCTCCTGGGCAGCATTTTCGATCACCGTTTCCCCGGCGGCCAAGGTCGCCGCCATCATCAGGGTTTCCGTCGCCCCCACGCTGGGGTAATCCAGATAGATATTCGCCCCCTTCAGCTTGCGGGCGTAGGCATTGACCATACCGTGCTCGATCTGCACCACCGCCCCCAACGCCTGTAAACCCCGCACGTGCAGTTCCACCGGCCGCGCCCCAATCGCACAGCCCCCCGGCATCGGCACCCGCGCCACCCCCAACCGCGCCAGCAACGGGCCGATCACAAAAAAACTCGCCCGCAGTTGACTGACAATTTCATAGGGAGCCAGGGAACGGTGCAGATGCCTGACATCCAAATCCAATGTTCCCCGGTCGTAGCGCACCTGCACCCCCAAAGCCTTCAGTACCTGCCCCATGCGATGCACATCCACCAGATTGGGGACATTGCGAATCCGGCATTCCTGAGAGGACAACAATGCCCCCGCCATAATCGCCAAAGCCGAGTTTTTGGCACCATTGACCGCCACTTCTCCGGTCAAGGGCAATCCCCCCCGGATGCGCAGGACGGCATCCGTTGTCAGCAACTCCCCCACCTGGGTACCCATGACTTTGCTCCTCAACACCAAATTAAGTTTTATCTTACCCCAAACTCCCCGAAAATCAAGAGCTAGAGGCAGACTTGGGTATGGTCAATATACCGACGGGAGCCGCCTGCAAACGGGGAACCGACTGGCGCACCAAAGCGGTTAAAGCCGTGGTCTTGGCATCATAAATACTGGTCAACAGGCGCGGATAAAAACCAATGCCAATAATCGGCACCAGCAAACAGGCAATAATAAACACCTCCCGCGGTTCCGCATCAACCAGTTTTTCGTGGCTGATCAACTCCTCGTTCTCCGGCCCATAGAAAATCTGCCGCAACATAGACAGCAGATAAATCGGCGTCAAAATCACCCCCACCGCCGCCAGCAGCAACACCAACCCCTTAAACGGCAGCGTATAGGCATCACTGGTGGCAAAGCCGATAAACACCATCAATTCCGCCACAAACCCACTCATCCCCGGCAACGCCAGCGAAGCCAGGGAACAGGCTGTAAACATGGCGAAAATCTTGGGCATTTTCTGCCCCACCCCGCCCATCTCCTCCAGAATCAGCGTATGTGTCCGGTCGTAGGTCGCCCCCACCAGGAAAAACAAACTGGCTCCGATCAACCCATGCGACACCATTTGCAGCACCGCCCCACTCAACCCCGTCGTCGTAAACGAAGCGATCCCGATCAGCACAAAACCCATGTGGGAAATCGAAGAATAGGCGATTTTGCGTTTGAGATTGCGCTGGGCAAACGAAGTTAACGCCGCATAGATGATATTCACCACCCCCAAAATGGCCAGTACCGGTGCAAACAGCCCGTGGGCATCCGGCAGCATCCCCATATTCATCCGCACCAGAGCATAGCCGCCCATTTTCAGGAGAATCCCCGCCAGCAACATATGCACCGGCGCCGTCGCTTCCCCATGGGCATCCGGCAACCAAGTATGTAACGGGAAAATCGGCAATTTCACCGCATAGGCAATCAAAAAAGCCGCATAACACCACAACTGCAACGCCAGGGGATAGGATTTCAACGCCAAATCCCGCATATCAAAGCTGATATTCTCCCCATAGAAGGCCATCGCCAGCGCCGCCACCAAAATAAACAACGAACCTACCGCCGTATAGACGATGAACTTATTCGCCGCATACTGGCGTTTTTTCCCCCCCCAAATCGCCAGCAGCAGATACACCGGGATCAATTCCAGCTCCCAGACCAGGAAAAACAGCAAAATATCCTGCACGGCAAAGACGGCAATCTGCCCCCCGTACATCGCCAGCATCAGGAAATAAAACAAGCGGGGTTTCAACGTCACCGGCCAGGCCGCCAAAATCGCCAGCGTCGTAATAAACCCGGTTAGCAGCACCAAGGGCATGGATAAGCCATCCACCCCCACCGACCAATTCAGGCCAATTTGGGGCAACCAGGGATACCGCTCCACCAGTTGCAATTCCGGCGAACTCAGGTCATAGCCTTGCCAAAAGCTGTAGCTAATCAGGGCAAAATCAATCAACCCCACCACTAAGGCATACCAGCGCACCGTCCGCCCGTCCTTATCGGGCAAAAACGGCATCGCCAGCGCCGCCACCACTGGGAACAAAATAATCGTCGTCAACCAGGGAAAATCCGCCATCATCGCCCTACCTCCACCACCGGTTAAGCACTCAACCCCGACACCAACACCAACCCCAACACCGCCAATAAAATCACCAGCGCATAGGTCTGCACCCGGCCATTATTGACATACTTCAACACCTCCCCCGTCACCAGCGTCACCAACCCGGTCAAATTCACCACCCCGTCAATAATCCGGTAGTCCGTCTCCAACGCCTGGCGCGCCAAGCGGCGCAAGGGCAGGGCAAACCACCGCTCGTACAGGTCATCCCAATACCACTTGTTCAGGAAAAATTCATACAAAGCCGGGAACCGCTCCGCCAACGGTTCCACCCCCGTGTATTTGCCCCCATAGCTCACCAGCGCCAAGGTAATTCCGAGCAACCCCACCCCCACGGAGGAACCCGCCATCAGCAAAAATTCTCCCCAATCAAAGTCCGCCAGATGGGGCGCCACCGCCAGTGCCGAACCCGGCTCCTCCAGAAAATGCTCAAAATAATTCGCAAACGGCAGACCCACCCAGCCCACCACCACCGACGGCACCGCCAAGACGATCAGGGGTAAAGTCATGGTTAACGGCGACTCATGGGGTTCTGACGCATGGTGATGACTGGCGTCTGTCGTCGCCAACTCCTCCACCTGCATCGCCCCCGGCCCAAACGCCAAACCCCGAAACTCCCCACCAAAGGTCAGCAGATACATCCGAAACATATAAAAAGCCGTCATCCCGGCCGTCAGCCAGCCCACCAACCACAGACCCGCATTCGCCGCAAAGGCCACATGAAGAATCTCATCCTTAGACCAAAAACCGGCAAACGGGGGAATCCCACAAATCGCCAACGTTCCGATCAAAAACGTCGCCGCCGTAATCGGCATATACTTGCGTAAACCGCCCATATTGCGCATATCCTGAGCCTTGGTCGGGTCATGCCCCACCACCGCTTCCATCCCGTGGATCACCGACCCCGACCCCAAAAACAACATCGCCTTGAAATAGGCATGGGTCATCAGGTGAAACATCCCCGCCGCGGGAGCCGCCACCCCCATCGCCATCACCATGTAACCCAACTGGGAAATCGTCGAGTAGGCCAAGCCTTTCTTAATATCATTCTGAGTCAAAGCAATGGTTGCGCCCAAAAAGGCGGTAAACGCCCCCGTCCAGGCCACCACCTGCAAGGTCACCGGCAAATGTTCATAGACCGGCATCATCCGTGCCAGCAAAAACACCCCCGCCGCCACCATCGTCGCTGCGTGAATCAATGCCGAAATCGGGGTCGGGCCTTCCATCGCATCCGGTAACCATACGTGCAAAGGCACCTGCGCCGACTTAGCCACCGGCCCCAAAAACACCAAAATCCCAAATCCCGTCGCCACCCACAGCGGCAACATTCCCGCATCCAGTAAATCCGCCAACCGCTCCGCAATCGCCGTAAATTCCACCTGACCCGTTGCCCAGTAAAAGCCCAAAATTCCCAGCAACAGGCCAAAATCCCCCACCCGGTTGACCACGAACGCCTTCTGTGCCGCCTCTCTCGCCGCCACCCGGTCATACCAAAACCCGATCAACAGGTAGGAACACATCCCTACCAATTCCCAAAACACATACACCTGCACCAGATTGGGACTCAGCACCAGCCCTAACATCGAGGCACTGAACAAACTCAGGTAGGCAAAAAAGCGGGAGTAACCCTTGTCATGAGCCATGTAGCCGTCGCTGTAGATCATGACTAGTAATGCAACGGTTGTCACAATTACCAGCATCAAGCTACTTAAGCGATCCACCACAAACCCCATATCCAGGTGAAACGCCCCCGCCACCGCCCAGGTGAAACTCCATTGGTACGGTGCATGGCCTAATAACTGACTCCCGAACAACGCCGCCGACAGGGTCAGCGATACCCCCATCAACAGCAAAATCAAAACCGCATTGCCCCGGCGCAGGCGACTCGTCCATTCCCCAAAGGTGATCAATCCCGTTCCCACCAGCGTCGCTCCCAGCAAGGGTAAAACGGGAATCAACCAGGCGTACTCGTAGAGTAATTGCTCCATAACCATCCTGCGCATCGGGACAAAACCGTTAACATTCTGCCACAGATTCCCCATCACCTTCACCGCCGCTACGGACGTGGACACCGACCCCGCAAAGGTTTTGCCCCCCTTGGCCGCACCGAACCGATTAGGAATCCTTTAAGAATTTCGACCCATCCCGTTCCCCACCACCGAGACAACGCCGCAGAGAGGCATTACCAATCCCCGACACACTGAAGCCCTCATGTGCTAAGTTTATACAGTAATAGGATGTACAAACGCATAGCTCCTTACTCTTTGTTGCTCCTTCGAATTGTGCTGAATGGTTGCAGAAGTAAGGTTCTCGCCTTTCATTCCTCACAGTATTGGTTACAACATCTGTTCGCCCATAAGGTGAGATTGCTTCCGAAAGTCAATTGAATTGCCGTCTTTTTGGCAGGGGTGCAGCCTCTAGCTCACTTTTTCGATGAGCGTTGCATTCCGGCGCCAATCTTTTCTAGTAGCTGTTCCAGCTGTTCCAAAAGTTAGGTGCGCGTAATGAACAAGCAAACCATTTTTAGCTTAGGAGTCAAGTATTCCCGCTGGTTTCTGGGTAGCCTGATGGCTGGCGTTGGGTTCGGGATATTCGCTGAGCAACCCGTTGGGGCAGAGCCGATCCAACCACAGGGTTCTATCCAGTACCGCAGTGAGGAGTGGGGGCAGCCGGGGCATACCAATTTTGGGGTACGGATTCCTCTGACCCGGCAATCGGCATCCTTCTTATTTTTAGAACCGAGTCTGAAAGTTTTTGATAACGGTCAACTCGGTGCCGAGGTCATTCTGGGATGGCGTGGGCTTAATCCTAACCGTAAGGATATTATCGGTGTCTTTCTGGCCTACGATAATCGCAGTCTGCAAGGAAATGTCTTCCACCAATTCGGGGCAGGGGTGGAATATAAACGGGAGCGATTTGGGGCTTATATCAATGGTTTTTTCCCCATCGGTCGTCGCCAAGTTGATGCCGGTTTCGGTGCGCTCCTAGATGCTAACTTTTTTGACGGGCCTTTTTACGTTTTTGAACGCCGAGAGCAACAGTTTTATACCCCCATGTCCGGGGTACAAGCCTCTGTAGATACAACCATTCCGGTCGGTGCCGACTACTTGCGGCCAAAATTAGGGGTTTATTATTTAGAGTCTTCTTTTACCAATACGGTAGGGGTGAAAGGAGCAATGAGCTATGAAAATCGTTGGTTCAATTTAGGGTTAGGAGTCCAACACGATCAGGTATTTGATACAACCGTTTCCTTTCAAGTGGGGATCAATCTTCCCCGCCAACCCCGCACCATCAATGCTCCCAATATTGAGAATCGTCTCTATGAACCGGTTGAGAAAGCCAGTACGATTCCTATCCAAAAAGTTAACGATGGCATCGGTGATATTCTGGCGATCAATCCCGACACCAATCAGCCTTACCAATTCTATATTGTTACGGATAATTCTGCCGGTTTACGCGGAACGCCGGTCGTATTTCCCGGAACTCCCGCAGGCTTAACGGCTGCCTTGAATAATGCAGCAAACGCCGGGGGCAATGGCGTCACCTACGTGTATCAGAAAAATGGTGCACTTGCGCCGTTTACCGGCAATTTTACCGTCGGTAATGGTGTCAAACTCGTTTCCAGTTCGGCGCCGGTTGCCAATTTCTTTGGCAAAAGTTTGCCCTTTATTGCCTTGCGGGGCGTGGGTGGGGCACCTGTAGATTTTGATAATTTCCTCACGGTTAATGACGGCCAACCCTTACCCCAAATTAACGGCAATCTCACCCTCACAGCAGGTGGTAATCGCCAAGCCGTTGTTGGTTTTGCAGTTAATCCCATCGGTCAAGGCATCAGTGGTACAAATAACAGTAATGCCATTATTCTTTCTAACAAGATCAATAATCCTACAGACACCGGCATTAGTCTGATTAACGCCGGTGGTTTAACCCAAGTGATCAATAATCAGATTAAAAATACCACAGGCGCAAATGATGCCGACGGTATTTTAATTACTGCTACCGGCGGCGATGTGATTGTTGCTGATAGCAAAGTTCTCAATACAACTTCAACTAACACGAAAGCCAGAGCCATAGCTGTAGAAGCGGTGGGTAATACCAACAGCATTACCGTCCTCAATTCTGCCATCGAGAATACAGTAGGGAAAACCGAAGCCACGGGCATTATTGTCGGCTCTCAAGGTGGTGACATCGGTACTGTCGCAATTGGCGGCAATAATACGATTAATCTCACCCAAGCAACAGCAGGAACTGCCGCAGGGGATGGAGCTTCAGGGATTGCTGTGATTACGAATAGTGCCAATACCATTCAAACGGTGAATATCACCGGTACGAATACCATTACGGATACAAAAGCAGATTTTAATAAGGGCACAGCTTTAGGCATAACCGTAACTACCAATAATGTCAATTCAACCATCGGTCAGGTTAATATCGGTGCTAATAATACAATTACCAATACCACTGCTCAGGCTACGGTTGATGCAACCGCCGGAGGAATCGCTGTATCTACAACGGCGAATAACTCCCAAATTGGCACGGTCAATATCACCGGCAATAATACAATTAACCAAACTTTATCGCAAGACCAAGCGGGTGGGATTGGGGTAGTAACGAACGGCGATAATTCTCAGATCGGCAGTGTCAATATCACCGGCAATAACACAATTACGGATACGAAAGCCATATCAGCAGGTGCCAATTTTACGCGAGCAGTGGGCTTAGCGGTGGGCACAACGGGCAAAAACTCTAGCGTTGCCGAAAATGGCGTTGTCAATATC
>CALHCP010000081.1 GCA_937936705.1 uncultured cyanobacterium
AAAGACTTCTGGGGAACCGGGCAGATACAAGACCTGCTTGGCAAGGTACAACTGAACCTGTAAGTCCTGGCATCACCCGATTGATAAACGATAAACGTAGGGAACAGGCCAGAAGTTGGCATAAACAACTTCAACCCAAAACCCACAGGCAGAAATGACCTGGGGTGCTGCAAAGGCAAAAGTTCCTGGCAGTAGGCGAGAGCGCCGCCTCCCCCTCTGGTAACAGGATTGGGAAGCTACGATTTAATTGCGAAGCAATAAATCGCTAGTTGCGTTCACAATTAGGGCAGGCCAGCGAGACAATTTTCTGCTGGCTTCAATGAATAGAGGTACCTATAAAGCAATGTGACCGGACTGGAGAACCGGAGAGCCGGCGACCGTTATTCTCAACGCCAATCCGATTGCTCCAAATGAATGACTGGCACAAATGCGGATCCCATATTAAAAAGTAGATAGAACATTCACCCCGGAGTTGGTCTCATGGCACAATTGCTGACGCCCGCAGAAATTAGCACCCAAGCCGCCGCCCTGACCGGCTGGAGCGTGGACGGTGCCACCCTCAAATGGGAACATCGGTTTGCAGATTTCCTGGCCGCCATGAAGTTTGTCAATGCCCTGGTCGAACCCGCCGAACAAATGGGGCATCACCCCGATATTTTTATCTCCTACAACCGGGTTGTCATCACCCTCACCACCCACGACGCCGGGGGCTTGACCCAAAAAGACTTTGATCTGGCTCAACGGATCAGCCAACTGCTCTAAAATTTGCCTGTTTTTGTAAAAATGTATCCATTTTTACCGTTAATCCTCTTTGCAAAACAGGTTAAGTTCCCTTAAACTGATCGTTATGCGGTTCATATGTTTGCTGGTTCATGGCGAAATGTTGAGCCGAGGTTGAACTGCTGTTCGTTTCGGTGTGAGGTTAAGTTATGTCCAAGAAAGTTCTATTTCATCTGTTGGCTACCGGTTCCCTGGCGCTGGGCGTATCCCTAGCAATGGCGGGGGAAGCGTCCGCTCAAATCACCACCCAAAACTCCCGGGAGTCGATCAACCAAGTTCGGGAGTACATTCGGGAACTGAAAGAAGATAACGAGTTGGGTCAGGTCACTTCCGTTTCTGAGTTTGTGGATGTCAAGCCGACCGACTGGGCGTTTTTGGCATTGCAATCTCTGGTGGAACGGTACGGTTGTATTGTCGGTCTGCCCACCAATCCGCCGACGTATCAAGGGCGCAGGGCGACTACGCGGTATGAATTTGCTGCCGGTTTGAATGCCTGTTTGGATCGCATCAATGAATTGATTGCCGCTTCGGTGGAAAATCTGGTCACCAAGGAAGACATGAAGTTGATCCAGCGGTTGCAGGAGGAGTTCGCCGCTGAACTGGCGCTGTTGCGCGGGCGGGTGGACACTTTGGAAGCGCGGACGGCCACCCTGGAGGCGCAGCAGTTTTCCACCACGACTAAGTTGACCGGTCAGGTCATTATGTCCGTGCAGGGGGCGTTTGGGGGTAACCAAGCGGTACCCAAGGGGGTTCCGCAAGGAACGTTTGGTAATATCCAGGATGCCACCACCTTTGGTTATCGGGTCAACCTGAACTTCAACACCAGCTTCACGGGTAAAGACCTGTTGCTGACGACCGTGCAGATGGATGATGTGACCCTGGGTGCCGGAGCCGCCGGGGTGACGGGGACGAAGAACTCGGCTCTCAGCTACAGCTTTCTCAACCGGGCGGGGGGTGGTACTGCCGGTCTGTGGTATTTGTCCTACAGCTTCCCGGTGCTGGCCGACAAGGGGAACATCTTTATCACCGGCTATGGCGGTGGGGTGAATGACTATGTGGATACCCTCAGCCCCCTCAACGATGACGGTCAAGGCGCCCTGTCTGCCTTTGGTCTGCGCAACCCCTTGTACAACCAGAATTTGGCCTTGGGGGTGGGAGCCGGTTTTGGCTACGACTTCTTGGATGGCAAGTTGAACTTCTCGCTGGGTTATCTGGCCAGTGGTAATGCGGGGGGGGGCGCGTTTGGCCCGGTGGGTACGGTCAATCCCTTTGGGACGGAAGGGTTGTTTGGTTCTTCCTTCAACGCCTATGCCCAGATTACCGGTTATCCCTTGGAAAACTTGGGTCTGAGTCTGCTGTATATCCGCAGTGCCAGCGATCCGGATTCCGGTCTGCCTCTTAGCTATGGCGGCGGGGTCGGGACGGCGGCGGTGGATGCCGTAAACGTCGGGGCTTCGCAGGCGGATAACGTGGGTTTCCAATTTAAGTGGCAGCCCCTTCAGAACTTCATCTTGGGCGGTTGGTTTGGTGCAACTTGGTTTAACGGGGTAGGAGCCATTAACGGTGCAACTTCGGGTACGGCGCTCAACTATGCGTTGGTGTTTGCCTTCCCGGATGTGGGCACTAAGGGGAGTCAAGCGCAGATTGTGGTGGGGGCGCCGCCCTACCTGAGTAGTAGCACCGGCTTGGTCAAAAAGGGTTTGACGGCGGCGGCGGCGGATGATATTCCCATCTTGGTGGAGGCTTCCTACCGCTTCAAGTTTACGGAATACCTCTCCATCACGCCGGGGATCATTGCCATTTTCAATCCTGAAGGCAACAATGCGAACCCCACGACTTTTGTGGGGGTGATTCGTTCCACCTTCAGCTTCTAGTTTGTGAATGCTCCGCTCATGACGCTTAGCGTTCATAAGCGGCTTCCCAATCCTGTTACCGGAGAGGGAGGCGGCATTCTCGCCTACTGCCAGGAACTTCTGCCTTTGCAGCACCCCAGGTCATTTCTGCCTGTGGGTTTTAGG
>CALHCP010000082.1 GCA_937936705.1 uncultured cyanobacterium
GCCTGCTACGATGTGCCAACGCATAGATTGCTACGGTTTGTCCCCTCTTCCATGTTTGTACAGGCAGAAAACAAACGCCACCATCCCCACCCAACAGTTCACCCATATCGCAATATGACTTGATTGGTGAACAGATATGCCGGAGAACCAAGGACGGGGACTGCGCCCCTGTGACCGCCATTCTCAACTCAGGTAGGATTGCTATAGCAATATGACTTGAATATGACTTGATTGGTGAACAGATATGCTGGAGAACCCAAGCGGGGGCTGCGCCCCGAGGACTGCCGTTCCCTAATTAATAGAAGTTCCCAATAGGAATAGGCGAGCGTCGCTGTTGGCTGCCCCTGGCGCAATTGAGGTGTGCTGGGGGTTGTAACGATTATTCATATACTGATGCTTCGAGAAGTGCTAAATTAACTGAACCAGCGGTTCTGTTGGGGAACAGCCAACGGATGTAAAGGGGAAAGCTCGGTGCGAATCCGACACTGTCCCGCAACTGTGATGTAGGTGAATACCTCTTAGTCAGGATGCCCGCCGCAGGTTAACACCCTAAAAACAATCTGCGAGGTACGGATTGATGTTCACAAGATTGCGGCGCTTGCGCCCGGCTCTTGGGTTGGGGCTGGGCTTAGTTTGGGTCATAAGTTGGGCGGCACCGGCACCGGCTATGCATGTTATGGAAGGGTATTTACCGCCGGGGTGGGCCGTTTTTTGGTGGGTGGTGTACCTGCCGTTTCTGGTTTGGGGGTTCCGTTCTCTGGCGCAGATTACCCAACGCACCCCGGAGATGAAGCTGTTGTTGGCTCTGGCCGGAGCTTTTACGTTTGTGTTGTCGGCGTTGAAAATTCCCTCGGTGACGGGGAGCTGTTCCCATCCCACCGGTACCGGTTTGGGGGCGATTCTGTTTGGCCCTGGGGTGATGTCGGTGCTGGGGGGCTTGGTTTTGCTGTTTCAAGCGCTGTTGCTGGCACATGGGGGACTGACGACTTTGGGGGCGAATGCGGTGTCGATGGCGGTGGTGGGGCCGTGGGTAGCTGCCGGTGTCTATCGCCTGGTGATGCAGTTGTCCCGGCGGCAGACGGTGGCGGTCTTTTTGGCAGCGGCTGGGGCGGATTTGCTGACCTATACGGTGACGTCGCTGCAGTTGGCGCTGGCGTTTCCCGACGCAACCGGGGGAATCGGGGCGTCGTTTGCCAAATTCGCCGCGATTTTTGCGGTTACCCAAATTCCCTTGGCCATCAGTGAAGGCTTGTTGACGGTATTGGTATGGAATTGGCTCCAGACCTATAGCCGCCCGGAATTGGCCTCGTTAAACTTACTCGCAGAAGGAGGGTAATTCATGCGCCATACTGCCAAATCGCCGGCTCCATCGGGCTGGGTGAATATTCTATTAATTCTGGCTGTGGTTGCCTTAGCGGCCATTCCCCTGGTGATCAGGCGCGGGGCGGAATTTGCGGGTGCCGATGCCCAGGCGACGGAGGCGGTTGAGGCGTTACAACCGGACTACGAACCCTGGGTTAATCCGGTCTTTGAGCCGGCCAGCGGCGAGATCGAGTCGTTGTTGTTTGCGTTGCAGGCGGGGTTGGGCGCCGGGGTGATGGGTTACATCATGGGACGGTATCAGAGCCGTTGGCAGAATGAGCAAGGGGAGCCACGGGATTAACTGAATTAATTACCGGTGGCTGTATGCATCATCATCTGGATGTTTACGCCTATGGCAATGCCCTGCGCCCGTTGCCCCCGGCTCAGAAGCTGGGTTTTGCCCTGGTTATGCTGCTGTTGGCAGGGGTCGGACACCCAGGTACCCAGATGGGCATCGTGGTTTGGATGAGTGTCTGGATCGTGGGCTATGCCCGGATTCCGGCGGGGGTGTATGGGCGCCTGGTGGCGGGCATGCTGCTGTTTTGGCTGAGTACTGCATTGATTTTATTGATCCAGGTGTCGCCGACCGCGCCGGGGCTGCCGGTGGGGGGGTGGTTTCTCTCGGTCAGTGCCGCAGGAGTCCGGCAGGCTTGGTTGAGCGGCTGGCGGGTGTTGGCGGCGGGAGTTTGCCTATTGTTCATCGTGTTGACCGTACCGTTTGCCGAGGTGTTGCAGGTGTTGCGGCGGTGGCGGTTACCGCCGTTGTTGCTGGATTTGCTGTTGCTGATGTACCGCTTGATTTTCCTGTTGCTGGACGAGGTGGAGGCTATGCAGTTGGCTCAGCGGGCGCGGGCGGGGGATCGCACCTGGTGGCGGCGGCTCTACAGCATGGGGCTGTTGGTCAGTCAGTTGGCGGTACGCTGCCTGCGGCGGTATCAGGTCTTGCAGTTGGGGTTGGCGGCGCGGGGGTTCACCGGCACGCTGCGGGTGGAGGTGCCGATGACCTATCGGGCTTCGCCCCGCTATTGGGGAGAAGCCCTGCTGGGCATAACCTTACTGGTGTGGGTTGACCTCTATGGGCGCACTTAGGGGTTGAGTGCCGATGTTGGCCTTTCACGGGGTTCGTTACACCTATCCGGGCACATCCCAACCGGTTGTGGATTTAGATTGCACCATACCGTCTGGGCAAAAAACGGTGATTTTGGGGCACAACGGGTCGGGCAAATCCACGTTGTTATTGCTGGCGGCGGGCTTGTATGCCTGTACCCAGGGGTGGCTGACGTGGCGGGGGGAACGGCTGGCTTCCCTGCGGCAGTGGCGGCGGCGGGTGGGACTGGTGTTTCAGAACCCGGAACACCAGTTGGTGGCGGCGACGGTGGCGGAGGATATTTCCTATGGGTTGTGTAATTTGGCTTTGCCGACTGCGGAAATTCACCGGCGGTTGGCTCAGACCTTGACCGATTTTGATTTGCAGGCTTGGGCGCACCTGCCGCTACACCATCTCAGTTTGGGGCAAAAACGACGGGTAGCCCTGGCGGGGGTGATGGCCTTGCAACCGGAACTGCTCTTACTGGACGAGCCGACTACCTACCTGGATTACCGCCAAACCCAGGCTTTTTTGCGGCAGTTGACCCGCATTCACCGGGAGGGCACTACCCTGGTGATGGCTACCCATGACCTGGATTTGGCCTACGCCTGGGCGGATTGGGTGCTGGTGTTAGACCGGGGACAGGTGGTACAGACGGCACCGGCAGCCGAGTTTTTTGCCGATGGCCGGATTGGGCAGGAGGAGCAATTGGGGGTGCCGACCTTGTGGGCAGCCTGGTATGCCCTACCGGCGCCGTGGCGTGCCGATCGGCCTCCCCCCAAAACCATTGTGGATTGGCAAAGTTATTGGTCTCAGCCGGATGCTGGAGTCAGCCAGAAAACCTGATCGCTCAGTCAACATGGGGTCGGGCGAGCGCTCGGCAAAACGTCAATCCTACTGCGGGATCACCGCCCGAACCGATGTGCAAAAAACCGCCTCAAATCCACCAGACCGACATTTTCGAGGTGAGCAAATCCAACCTGTTTGTCATAAAACTATAAAATTCCATCTTATTTTATTGAGGATTGCAACGAATTGTACTTGCCCGAGAAACCTGTTTGGTACGATAACGTTTACTGATCTGGGAGGGGTCATGGCTGACAAGGTTAGGCATTTAAGCGTCCGTCTCAGCGATGAAGAAAATCAAGCGCTCGAGTATTATTGTCATCAAACCAGCCAATCGAAAACAGAAGTCATCCGTGAATTTATTCGTTCTTTGGTGTACACCAATCCCAATAATTCTAGCCCAAAATCCACCTGAACCGCCGGAAGAATCCTGGTTGGCGTTGATCTCCCTCGTTGCCAGTTTGGTACAGGGGATTATTTTTCTGTTGGGATTTACGTTTTCGGGGCTGGTGCTGATCCTGCAGTGGCTGGCTTCCCTATTCGCTTTAGTTTTTGGCCTGGTTTGGACACCTTTGCAGGGCATTCTCACCGCGCTGGTACTCCCATTTCTGGCCACGGGAGTCGGTCTGCTGATCCCGGTGGTTATCGTTTTGATTATTGTGGTGGTTTTGGCCGCTTGAAGGAATTGGCCAATGGGGCAATCTCGGAAATGTGAGTTAAAATCCTAGTGGTTTGGGCAGGTTGTGCCATCATGAACCTTCAAAGCCTTAGCCAGCGTTATGCCCAAGGAGAAAAAGATTTTAGCCGCCTTGACCTCGCCGGAGCCGACCTGACCGGTGTCATCCTGGCGGGGGTTGATTTGCGGGGCAGCAATCTGCAAGGAGCCAATCTGCACGGTGCCAATCTCAGCCGCTGTCGCCTGCATGGAGTCAATCTCCGGGGTGCCCGGCTGACCATGGCAAATCTGCGGCGTGCCCATTTGCAGGGGAGTAATCTCAGCCTCTGTTCCCTGGTGTGGAGCGACTTAAGCGGAGCCAATCTTCAAAATGCCGACTTGCAAAGTGCGGTTTTGGATCAACCCCGCCCCCATTTCCCCCGTTGGGCGATGATTTTATTGAATCTGATAACTTTGATTACCGTCATTGTGCTTATAATGTACGGTCGTTGGGGGGCAGGCTTGGGCATACTCCTGCTGACCGCCCTGGGGAATGCCGCCGCCATTTACTGGCGCAGTCCCACCGGTGCCAATCTCCGGGGCGCCGACCTGCGGGGCGCCAATCTGACCGGGGCGCAGTTGGGGGGAATGTATCTGCTGTTTAACCCGTGCGAAGGGGCGACCCTGCCCAACGGCCAGCGGTATCAATTTTGGCTCAACTGGTTTCCCTGGGACTGACCATGAGTAATACCCTTGATATCACAAAAGCTGTACAGAATTTGTACAATACCTATCCTTTTCCGCCGGAGCCGCTGACGGATGGGACACCGCCCGGGTACAACTGGCGGTGGTGTGTTCCGGCGGCACAGAATTTTGCCTTGGGGTGGGTGCTGCCACCGGCGCCGGCACTGCACATTTTGGATGCGGGCTGTGGCACAGGAGTCGGTACGGATTACTTGGCGCATTTGAATCCCACTGCCCAGGTGACCGGGATCGACCTGAGTGAGGCGGCTTTAGAAATTGCTCAGAAACGAGTCGTAGGTTCGGGAGTGGCCGAGCGGGTGAAATTGGCTCAACTCAGCCTGACCGATGTGCAAACACTATCCCAACAATTTCAGTATATTAACTGCGTCGGTGTTCTCCACCATCTGCCCAACCCCCAGGCCGGTTTACGGGCATTGGCCGAGGTGCTGGCGCCCGGCGGGTTAATGCACATTTTTGTTTATGCGTTGTGGGGACGCTGGGAAATTCGGCTGATGCAAAAGGCGATTGGACTGCTGCAACCCGCGGGAGATTACCGGGCGGGGGTCAGCATTGGGCGGCAGTTATTTGCCCATCTCCCGGCGGAGAATCGCCTGGTGCGGCGGGAGAAGGAGCGCTGGGCTTTGGACAATACCCGGGATGCCACCTTTGCCGATATGTATGTGCACCCCCAAGAAATTGATTACACTGTGCAGACTTTGTTTGAGCTGATTCAGGGTTCAGGTTTGGAATTTTTGGGCTTTTCCAATCCCCGTTATTGGCAGTTGGAGCGGTTATTAGCGCCCATGCCCGAGTTGCTCGCCGCTGCCCGTCATTTACCCCAACAACAGCAGTATGAATTGATGGAAGCACTTGACCCGGAATTAACCCATTTTGAGTTCTTTTTGGGGCGGCCACCCCTCAGCCGTTGTCCTGGGGATGAAACCACCTGGTTACAATCCATTCCCCAACGTTCTATGTGTATGATGGGCTGGCCGAGCCGTTCTCTATTGGATTACGACTACCAACCGGTCGATTTAACCCCTCTGGAACAGGAACTTTTATCCCAATGTACGGGGGAATGCACCGTAGCAGCAGTACTAAAACAGGTGCCCGGAGCGACGTTAGACCAAGTGAAAAGTTTACACAAACGCCAGTTACTTTGGCTTAACAAACCAGGTATCAGTCCGCTTGGTGATAGACCTGAATGGCATGAATGATAGCCACCAGGATTTAGGCTCAGCAAAATCCTCCCTGCATCCAGAGCGGGGAGAAGGGAAGCATAAGGGAACCTCTATAAATTACGGATAAGCGGTCACCGGGGCGCCGCCCCCGACTTTGGTTTTCCATAACTCGGTATGCCAGAGAGATGATTTTCTGCTGGCTGCAATCAATGGAAGTGCCCATAAAGTATATTCTTCCTGTTTCTTCTCTCAAAGTGGGAGAGGGCGAGCCAGCAACGTCAGTTCTGAGCCATGTGACCCGATTGGAACACTAAAGTTTTGGAGAACGAGAGACGGGGTCTGTAACCCTACAATTGCCTAACAATTTAGCCATCTTATGGATATTGATTCGAAGTTACCTTAGCTCATTTACCAGCATTGATTATTCCCCTCTGTTAGGGGTTTTAGAATCGTTTGGCCGTTTGGGTGTTTAGGGACTAAATGACTCGGTGTATGATGGTGATATTGAGCGATACCCAACTCAATCAAATTATGACTACTCCAACTCCGGTGACCTTAGAAACCATTGCTGCCAGTTTGGTGGGCATCGCTCAGCAAGTAGAAAGTCTCAGCCAGAAAGTAGAAGCGCTGGATCACAGGGTGGAAATGCTTGATCAAAAGGTGCAGGTACTCGACCAAAAGGTGCAAGCACTCGACCACAGGGTGGAAATGCTCGACCAAAAGGTGCAAGCACTTGACCACAGGGTAGAAATGCTCGATCAGAAAGTAACCACTTTAGAGACAGAGCAGGCCAAGACCAATCTCATTGTCGAAACCTATCAAAAAGCATCAACACAAGTCGTCAATCTTGCCTTTGGTCTGCTTGCCACTGCCACGATTACGGTCATTGTCACCAGTGTTTTCAAGTAACTTAGGACATAGAGAAATCCTACATGGGTTTAGCATAGCGTCCGCAGGGGCGCAGCCCCCAACCTTCCTACTCCGGCGTATCTATTCATAAATCACGTCATACTGCTATAGCTTGAGATTAGAGATTACAAATCAAACCCATCCACACACGGTTGGATAGTTCTGAGCAACACCTAGCCCATGTAGAATTGATCAGCTGCAGTTGCTCTACCGACTTCCTAAAATGACCATCACTGTATCATTGGGCGACCGGAGTTACCCCATTTTTATTGCCGCTCACAGCTTGCACCGAGCCGGGCAATTACTCGCCGATATGGGCATTCAAGGCCAAGTTTTAATCGTTTCTAACCCGGTCATTTTCCGCCACTACGGACAGGTATTATTCACCTCTTTAACTACGGTTGGTTTGGATGTGCAGTCATGCATTATCCCCGCCGGAGAACGCTATAAAAGCTTAAAAACCGTTGAGCGCATTTATCAGCACTGTGCCCAATATCGTTTGGAACGTCGCTCCACCCTGATCGCCCTAGGCGGTGGTGTCATCGGTGATATGACGGGATTCGCCGCCGCCACCTGGTTACGGGGCATTAATTTTGTACAAATCCCCACGACACTACTGGCCATGGTGGATGCGGCCATCGGGGGTAAAACCGGGGTCAACCATGCTCAGGGGAAGAATTTAATCGGAGCTTTTTATCAACCCAAAACGGTGATTATTGACCCGCAGGTATTAAAAACGCTCCCCGTGCGGGAATATCGCTCCGGCATGGCAGAAGTGATTAAGTACGGCATCATTTGGGAGGCTGAATTATTTGAATTACTGGCCTCCCAAACTCGT
>CALHCP010000083.1 GCA_937936705.1 uncultured cyanobacterium
ATGCAACAGGGGCATCCGGTGGCGGTTATTTCGGGCGCCGGGGAACCGTTACAACAGTTACTCCAACAGCATCGTATTCCCCATCGCATCCTGCCGGAACTGGTGCGCCCCATTCACCCTTGGCGAGATGCGCAAGCGCTGGTGAAACTGCATCAACTTGTGCGAGAGATTCGTCCCGATTTAGTCTCCATTCACTCCAGTAAGGCGGGCGTTTTAGGACGGCTCGTCTGCTGTCAACAGCGCATCCCTTTTGTGTTTACGGTACACGGTTGGTCGTTTGCCGCCCCCGGCGGGACGGCATGGTTATACCAAATGTTAGAACGGCGCTTGGCGGCGATCACGCCCCAAATCATCTGTGTCGCCGAGGCCATCCGCCATCAGGGCATCCAAATCGGTTTACCACCGGAGAAGTTAATCACGATTTATAATGCAATGCCCGATATTCAGACGGAATTGCGAGCGCGACCGGAGCGGGGCAACCCGGTGCGCATCATCATGGTGGGGCGTTTGGAAGCCCAGAAAAATCAAGCCGGTCTGCTGCGGGCAGTGGCCGCATTAAACCGCCCGGAGGTGCAGGTGGATTTGGTGGGCGATGGCCCTTTATTCGGCGAATTAAAACAGCTGGTCAGCCGGCTCAACTTAGGCCAACAGGTGACCTTTTGGGGCTATCGCACCGACGTGGCCAATTTATTAGCCCAAGCCCATATTTTTGCCTTAATCTCCCACTGGGAAGCCTTCCCCCGCTCCACCTTAGAAGCCATGCGCGCCGGTTTGCCGGTGGTGGTTTCGGACGTAGGCGGAGCCGCCGAAGCCGTGCTTCCCGGCGTCACCGGTTATGTGATTCCCCCAGGGGAGCAGACGGAATTGGTGCGGGTTTTGCAACAATTGATCGATCAGCCGCAACAACGGCGCTTATTGGGGCAAGCCGGACGGCAGCGTTATGAGGAATGTTTCACCTTTGCCCGGCTGCTGCAGCAAACCTTACAGGTTTATCAGCGGCTGTTGCCCTAATCACCGCCAAAACCGCCATGGGCGATACTGGATTCGAACCAGTGACCCCTTCCGTGTGAAGGAAGTGCGCTACCACTGTGCTAATCGCCCGCAGGATTTGCATTATAGCAGAAATTAAACCTAAACCTAAACCATGTCCGAGGGTAAAGACTGACGGAAGCGAGCTGCTAAATTTTTAATCACAATGTATAGCACCGGCACCACGAATAAACTCAGCAGACTGGCGATGCCCATCCCCCCCACAATGCAGGTTCCCAAGGAACGCCGCGCCGCCGCCCCCGCCCCGGTCGCAATCCACAAAGGAAAGGCACCGATCAGAGTAGATAGCACCGTCATCAAAATCGGTCGCAGCCGTTCCCGACACGCTTCCAAGACCGCTTTGGTGATCCCCAACCCCTCGGCAACCAATTGGTTGGCAAATTCGACAATCAAAATGGCATTTTTACTCGCCATCCCGATCAGCATGACAAAGCCGATTTGCGTATAAACATCAACGGTCAAGCCCCGTAAAAACACCGTAATCAATGCCCCTAAAACCGCCAAGGGCACCGTGAGCATGATAATCAAAGGGTCAACGTAATTTTCATATTGAGCCGCCAGGGTGAGAAAGACAAACACCACCCCCAGGGCAAAAATCCAAACCGCCTGCCCCGCCGATTCAATTTGTTCGAGGGATAACCCCGACCACTCATAGCCAAAACCGCGGGGTAACGTCTCTTTGGCCACCGCTTCTAGGGCTTGAATCGCTTCCCCCGAAGATTTGCCCTGGCTGGCCACCCCATTGATTTCTACCGCCCGAAATAGGTTGTAATGGGTAATCACCGAAGGGGCAGTAATCTGGCGAATCGTGACCAAATTGCCCAAAGCAATCATTTGATTACTGCTCGAACGGACATAGAATTTGTTGATATTCTCGGGATTGGTGCGGAAGCGGCCATCCGCCTGCACGTAAACTCGGTAGGTGCGTTGAAACTGGTCAAAATCATTCACATAAGTCGAACCCAGCAGCGTTTGCAAGGTATCAAAAATATCCGCCACCTTGATCCCCAACGCATTGGCTCGCTCCCGGTTCACCTGCACTTCAATCTGCGGCGTATTGCCGCTAAAATCCGCCCGCAAACGCGCCAAGGTGGGTCGGCCAGGCGCAGGGAATTGTTTGGCCGCAGCCAGAAATTGCTCCAGCGTCTCCCCCAAAACTTTTAACCCCAGCCCCACCCGGTCTTGCAGATAAAACTCAAACCCGCCAAAATTGCCGACACCGCTGATGGGGGGCGGCGCAAACGGAATCACTACCGCCTCCTTGATCCCCAGGAGTTGGGGGAACAAACCCCGCGGCGGGGGCGGAAAAAAACCACCGATCACCCCGTTGACCGACTGCTCCGGGCGGGGGCGTTCGGACCAAGGGCGCATGGTGGCAAAAATCAACCCCACATTCGGGGTCGCCCCACTGAAACTAAACCCCCCTACGGCAAAAATGTTGCGAATTTCCGGTTGCTGTTTCAAAATCGCTTCGGCTTTTTCTAAAACCTTCTCCGTATAACTTAGGGATACCCCTTGCGGAGCTTGCACCACCGTAATAAAGTAACCCTGATCTTCTTCGGGCAAAAAGGCCTTGGGCATGATTTGATACGCCCCGTAGGTCAGCAATAAAGCCACGACAAATGCCCCTAAAACCAGATTTTTCTTAGCCACCACCTGCCGAATTGTGTGACCATAGCGGGTGCGGATGTGTTCAATCAACTGGTTGGTACGCCGAAAAAACCAGTGGTCGGGCACCTGACCGGGGCGAATCCACAGAGCCGAGAGGGTGGGGGTCAACGTAATGGCATTAAACGTCGAAATGGTAATGGCAAAGGCAATCGTCAGGGCAAATTGGCGATAGAGTTGGCCGGTGGTTCCCGGTAAAAAAGCCACCGGCACAAACACCGTAATTAACACAATCGAAGTGGCAATCACCGCGCCCAAAAGGGCATCCATCGAAGCCATGGCCGCAGGAACGGGAGCCATGCCATCCTCTTGAATCCTTTTGGTAATATCTTCCACAATGACAATGGCATCATCCACGACCAAACCCGTCGCTAAAGTTAACCCGAATAAGGTTAAGGTGTTAATCGAGAACCCGAAGATTTTCACAAAGATAAACGTCCCCACCAAAGCAACGGGAATGGCAATGGAAGTGATCAGAGCCGAACGCCAGTTTTGCAAGAATAGAAAGATAATCGCGACCACTAAAATAATCGCCAAAATTAACGAAATAATCACTTCCCTTGTCCCGGCTTCCACAAATAGAGTGGTATCAAAGGCAATTTCATATTTCATGCCCGGCGGGAAACTCTTTTGCAATTCCTGCATCTGCGCTTTCACCTGTTTGGCCACGGTCAGCGCATTACTGCCCAACTGTTGCCGAATCCCCAAACCCACCCCCCGATGGGAAACTTTATCATCCGAGGTAAACCGCAAAATCGAACTGTAATTTTCGGCACCCAATTCTACCCGTGCCACATCCTTTAACCGGGTCAAAGAACCGTTGGGTTCGGTGCGGATCACCAGATTGGCAAACTCGGCGGCACTGCTCAGGCGTCCCTGGGCCGTCACCGAATACTGATACTGCTGCCCTTCGGGAACCGGCGGCTGCCCGATTTGCCCCGCTCCCACCTGGAGATTTTGTTCCCGGATCGCCCGTACCACATCTTGAGGCGTGAGATTGCGGCTGGCTAATTTGAGGGGGTCTAACCAGATGCGCATGGCATACTGCCGTTCCCCGAAAATCTGCACATTTTCCACGCCTTTAATCCGTTTAATGGCATCGGTAATATACAGTTGGGCATAGTTACTCAAATAAATGTCGTCATAGCGGTCTTTGCCGGTTTCGTCCGGTTCGGCGTACAGCCCGATGGCCAAAAGAAAACTGCTATTGGCCTTGTTGACCTGCACGCCGGTGCGGCTGACCAAATCCGGTAACCGGGGCTGCACCGAACGCACCCGGTTTTGCACATCGGTGGCGACAATATCTTGATTCCGACCCAGCTCAAAGGTGAGGGCAATGTTACTGGTGCCATCGTTGGCGCTGGTGGATTTGATGTACCGCAAGCCATCAATGCCGTTCAATTCCCGTTCCAAAATATTGGTCACCGTGGATTCCACTACCTCGGCGTTGGCACCCACGTAGTTCGAGGTCACCACAATTTGCGGGGGAGTCACATTGGGATATTGGGCGACCGGTAAGGTGGGAATGCAGGCCGCGCCGACAATGAGGATAAACAGGGATAAAACTGTCGCAAAAACCGGGCGGCGAATGAAGAAATTAGCAATCGAAAAAATCATGACCGTGTGGGGGGCGCAACAGGTTCTCGTTCGGTAATCCAGGTGCAGTGGTTGAGCTGCAAAATGCCCGTGGGAACCAGCCGACTTTCCGGGGTGATCCCCGCCAGCACTTCCTGCGTGTTACCGATGATTCTACCCAATTGCACCGGGGTCTGGACGGCGACCAAATCCGTCGGTTGCACCGGCGGCGGTGGCCCCGGATTGGGCAACACAGCGGCTTTACACCCCGATTCGCGAAACGGTTTGGCCACAAAGACAAAATTTTGCCCCCCTAATCGGGAAATCGCCGTCACCGGCACCAGCAGCCCCGGGCGCGTGGCCCACACCACCCGCACTGGGGC
>CALHCP010000084.1 GCA_937936705.1 uncultured cyanobacterium
GTCAGGAATCCCGTGCCGATGATGGGTTGCAGAATATAGCTAAAAATCAAGCCGACTAAACTGAGCAAAATGCTAGTCAGGATGGCTTGCATGGTATTAAAGCGAATAAAGTGGGGGACTTTCTCATTGCGTACCACCCCCACAAACAGGGCGATAAAAACCAGTAAACTGCCTAATCCAAAAGGAATTAGACCATAGACAATCGCCAGGGGAATCAGGGGATATTTAAGATAATTCAGAACCGGAAATTGGGCAAACAAAAACTGACCGTAAGTGATCCCATCGTACAAGGGAATCAGGTACACCAAACTCGCCAAAATGCGGTCGAGGGGGGTGGTAGAACAACGCCAAGCCATAAGAGTAACCCTGTTATCGTGACGGAGAGGGAGGGATTCGAACCCTCGGATAGGAGTTGCCTGCCTATCAACAGATTAGCAATCTGCCGCTTTCGACCACTCAGCCACCTCTCCGGGTGGATTTAGAATAGACCTGTAATATAACATAACCCCAGAGGTTTCTGGAGATGATTGCATGCACCTGCCGGATTTTTGCGAGTGTCACCACCCGTTGGTGCAGGCGTTACACGGGCAAGAGGATGGTAAGTTGTTGCACCAGTTTCAACAGGAACCGGAGCAGGGTCGGGCGTTTGTGGCCTTGTTTTGCCGCTATGCGTTGATCGTTTACTCCCTGGTCGGCCATGCGGCTCCGACGGGGGTACAGGTGGATTATTTATTTGCTACCACTTGGCGGTATCTGTATCAGCAAATGCGGGACTTTGCGCCCCCGGAAGGGATGACCAGCTTGCAAACTTGGTTGGTGGATCGCACCGGGGATTGGCTGACCCGGGCGGAAATTCCCCCACCGGAGAGCATTCACTATCGTTTACCGGCGGCACCGCCCCCCCTGTGGTGTTATCTGGAAGAAGCCTTACAAAAGCTGGCGTCCCCCCTGCGGTTGGTGATGTTGCTCAAAACCATCGGCCATTGGTCGGACGCACAGATTGCCCAGGAGTTGGAACTGACTCCCGACCAGGTGGCGGCACTGATTCCCATCGGTCAGCGGGAATTGATGACCCATCTGCCTGCCGATATTTGGTCAATTTATCTGGAGGGAGCCCACCCCGATGCGTGAAACGCAACCCCCGTTGACCCCCGGCCGCTGTTTAACCGGAGCGGCGATTAGCGGCAGCTTGGGCTTGGCGGTCTTTGCCCTGACCCGGGCGGTTGTGGCTGTCTTGACGGCGCATCCGATTCACAGTGACAATCCCCTGGTGCTGCGCTTGGCCAGCGTCGTGCGGACGGCGTTGGTCGGGGGGGGAACGCTGGCGGTGGTGGTGTTTGGGGTGTTTACCGTCGGGCTGGTGGCCTTGGCGGTGCAGGTCGCTTGGTCGCCCCCGGATGCCTAAAATTCCCCTGGGCAAGCTCTGGGATCAGGGTTTTGTGGGCTTAACGGCCATTTGTGCCGTGGCCACCGGCGGATTGTTACTGGCGATTGTCGGTACGTTGTTGCAACAAGCGACACCGGCGATCACGGCATTTGGCTGGCAGTTTTTGGTTACCCCGATTTGGAATCCGGTGCGGGGGCAGTACGGGATCGGGCCGCAGTTGTGGGGCACTTTATTCACAGCGGGGCTGGCGTTGGGGTTAGCGGTGCCTTTGGGGTTGGGGGTGGCGATTGGTTTGACGGAATCCTGGCCGTGGATTCCCCCGCGCTTGCAGACTGGGGCGGCGGCGGCGGTGGAGGTATTGGCGGCCATTCCCAGCGTGGTGTATGGGTTGTGGGGCATTTTTGTCCTCATTCCCAGCCTGCGGACGCTGCAGAAACTTTACCCTGCCTTTGGGGGTGCGGTTACCATCGGGCCGTCGGTGGGGGTGGCCAGTTTGGTTTTAGGGATGATGATCCTGCCGACCGTAGCGGCCGTGGCGCGCAGTAGTTTGCGGCAGGTTCCCTCGGAGTACCGGCTGGCGGCGATGGCGGTGGGGGCAACCCGCTGGGAAACCTTACTGGGGATTATCCTACCGGCTGCCCGCGCCGGGATTGGAAGCGGTATTTTACTGGCTTTGGCACGGGCATTGGGAGAAACCATGGCCGTTACCATGCTCATCGGCAATGCCAACCGGGTCAGTGCCTCCCTCTGGCAACCGGGCAGTACCATTCCCAGCTTGCTGGCCAACCAATTTGCGGAAGCTCAGGGGATGCAGGTGGCCGCTTTGATGTATGCCGCTTTGGTTCTATTGGGGGTAACGGTGGTCGTGCAAGGGGTGGCGCGCCTGGGGTTGACCGACTCCACCGCCCTGAAGGGTGAGGATTCTTGACATTACTTGATTGAGGGAACTTCTATTAATTGGCGATAGGCGGTCGCCGGGGCGCCGCCCCCGTCTCTGGTTCTCGATAAACTCGGCATTCCAGCGAGATGATTTGCTGCTGGCTTTAATAACCTGCCGATTGGCCAACCGGAGACCGCCGCTACCCGGCACAATCTCAATCCTATCGCCGGGGAAGTGTCCTGATTCAGAACCCAACCCCGAACTTGGTTGGGCGCATCGCCCCAAGCACTACAATGGGATCGGTGCGCTATTCACGGGAAAATTATGGAATTACTGACGGTGACCACTGGCTGCCAGGATTGGGCGGGTGATTTGTTGTGTATCGGTTTTTGGCAAGACCAGGTGGAATTGACCGGCGAGGTGGCTGCCCTTGATGCCCGGTTGGGGGGCGCGATTCAAGAATTGATCAACGAAACCGAGTTCAAGGGCAAACCCAACAGCCCGAGTGTGACCCGCCTAGGGTCGGGGTCACCGGTGAAAAAAGTGGCTCTGCTGGGGTTAGGTACGGCGGCGAAGGCGACGCTGGAGTCCTACCGTAAGGCGGCAGCGACGGCGGCGAAAACCGCCAAACAGAACAAGGCTCACACTTTGGGGTTATTCCTTCCCCTGACCGACCAGCCCACCGATGCGCTCACGGCTGCCCTCAGCGAAGGCATTTTACTTGCCCTGCACCAGGACAACCGCTTCAAATCCGACCCGGAGGACAAACCGCCTGTCTTAGAAAAAGTGGAATTGTTAGGCATTGAGGGGGGCAACGCCGGGATTGAACAGGCGCAAAAAATTGTCTCTGGGGTGATTTTGGCGCGGGAATTGGTGGCTGCCCCGGCCAGTCTGGTGACACCGACGACTCTGGCGGAAACGGCTTTATCTTTAGCGCAGACCTACGGCTTTAATGTCACGATTTTGGAGCGGGAAGACTGTGAACGGCTGGGCATGGGGGCGTTTTTGGGGGTGGCAAAAGGTTCCGATACGCCGCCCAAATTTATCCATCTCACTTACACCCCGGCGGTGACCCCGAAAAAACGCCTGGCGGTTATTGGCAAAGGGGTCACGTTTGATTCCGGCGGGTTGAATCTGAAAACCCAAGGCGGTATCGAAACCATGAAGATGGATATGGCCGGTGCCGCCGCCGTTTTGGGCTGTTTCAAGGCGTTGGGGCAGATACAACCGCCGGTGCTGGTGCATGGGATTATTGCCGCGACTGAGAATATGATCAACGGTCACGCCCTGCATCCGGGGGACATTCTCACCGCCAGTAATGGCAAAACGATTGAAGTCAACAATACCGATGCGGAAGGCCGCCTCACCCTCGCCGATGCCCTGGTGTACGCCGAAAAGTTGGAGGTGGATGCGATGGTGGATTTGGCGACCCTGACCGGAGCCTGTATTGTCGCCTTGGGGGATGATATTGCCGGCTTGTGGAGTTCTCAGGATGAATTGGCCGAGAGTTTACTCCAGGCGGCCGCGGTGACGGGGGAAAAAATTTGGCGGATGCCCCTGGAAGAAAAGTACTTTGAAGGCATGAAATCCCCGATTGCCGATATGAAAAACGCCGGTGGCCGCAGTGCCGGTTCGATTACCGGGGCATTATTCCTGCAACAGTATGTTCAGAAAACCCCCTGGGCGCACCTGGACGTGGCCGGGCCGGTGTGGAGCGAAAAGGGGAATGCCTATGCGGGCGCCGGCGCCACCGGCTTTGGGGTGCGCCTATTGGTGCAGTGGATTTTGAGCCAATAGGTTAATTTCATGACCTTGGACGGGGAGGTAATCGAATTGCAGCCGGGGGCGGCGCGGAGTCGCCTCATTCTGCACATCAACGGCGTCACGGCGGGAGTGGACAACCAGCAGCGGGATTTGCAGGCACTGCAACGCATGGCACCTACTGCCCGTATTCGGGGCATCCACAACGCCAGTGGCGGCTGGCAGACGGATGTGCTGGAGAGCATTCTCGGTCGCTCCGAGTTGTGGCAGTATCAGCAGAGCAATGGGGAAACCCAACAGCGGCTGGCGGGGTATAGCCAGCTTTTGCGGCAACTCCTGAGTCAGCCCGATTTGCCCCCGACGGCGGACTTGCGGCAATATCTGCCCCAGGCGGCTACAGGCACGGGGCTATTGGATGGCGAACTGCTGCGCCAACTGCCCTTTATCAACCAACTCACCTGGCAGGATTTTCTCAAATATCTGTACGGGGATTACCCGGCAGGCGCCTCCTGTGCCACCTTGCGCTTGGCCTACGAACTGGCGGAGGGGATTCACGCCGGCGTGCCGGTGCTGGTGGTTGCCCACAGCCAGGGGTTGATCATTACGGCCTTGGCCACCTACATCTTGGGGCATTTTTTCGGCAGTTACACCCGTTGGCAGGAGCAGGTGTTTATCCTGGGCTACGGGCCGGTGATTTTGCTCGAAGAATTGCCGCCGGGGCTACGGGGGCAAACCCTTTTGATTCAAGACCGGCATGATCTAGTTGCCGAAGCCTTCAGCAATATGCGCTACACGGACTTTTGGAACGTCCTGCAAACCCAGTTTTGGCGTACCATCCAACGGTTTAATCAACTGCCCCAGTTGGCTCGCCCGGACAGTCATCACAGCGCCAGTTATTATCTGGGTTTACTGGGCACGCCCGCCAGCCGTCGTTCGGGAGAATTGATCCAGTATTTTGTCAGTCAAGAATGGCAGCAAAACCCGGTATTCAAGCACTTCCGGGGGATTCGCTTTATCCTAGAAGACCTGGTGCCGGGGGGAGCCTTGGCGGTCAGGAATTAGCAAAATCAGGTATTTTCGGCATTTTCGGCGTTTTACCCCCAGAAATTCTTATCAATTTTGGGCGTTAACCAGGGTGACAAATCCGTAAATCTGCTGGTATATTAACCCTAGTGTGTGAGGAGCGAACCAGAAAGGACACCGAGACGAAACACGGCCAGTCGTCGGTGTCTTTTCTGCTTTATATCTCTGCTTGCGATTAAAGTTTGATAAGCCAATCGCACGGAACTTTAGAAGAGTAGTCGCAGGGGGGTAGTCCCCAACTTAGGTTTTCCCAAATCTTGGTTCTCCAATCGGGTCGTACTGCTATACTAGGTCACCGACTCTAACCCAATCAGTGAGCATTAATCGTGCTAGCCAAGCGCATCATCCCCTGTTTGGATGTCCACGGCGGCCGGGTCGTCAAGGGGGTCAATTTCGTGAATTTACGGGATGCCGGTGATCCCGTGGCCTTAGCCCAAGCCTACAACCAAGCGGGCGCCGATGAACTGGTGTTTCTGGACATCACCGCCACCCACGAAGACCGGGGCGTGCTGTTGGACATCATCGAGCGCACCGCCAGCCAAGTATTTATCCCTTTGACCGTCGGGGGCGGCATCGGGGATTTAGACACCATCAAGGCCATTTTGCGCGCCGGTGCCGATAAAGTCAGTCTCAATTCCGCCGCCGTGCGCCAGCCCGATTTGGTCAACCAGGCCAGCGAACGCTTCGGTCGCCAGTGCATCGTTGTCGCCATTGATGCCCGCCGGGTGGGAGACTCCTGGACGGTTTGGGTGCGGGGCGGACGGCAGGATACCGGCAAAGATGCCATCGCCTGGGCAGAAGAAGTCGTCCAACGGGGAGCCGGAGAATTGCTCGTAACCAGTATGGATGCTGACGGTACAAAAGCAGGCTATGACCTACCCCTGACCCAGGCGATTGCGCGACGGGTCTCGGTGCCCGTGATTGCTTCGGGCGGCGCAGGGACGTGCGAACACATTGGGGATGTTTTGACCCAGGGACAGGCATCGGCAGCACTTTTAGCTTCCCTACTGCATTACGGGGAAGTGACCGTGACCCAGATCAAGCAATACCTGACCGAGCTGGGGATTCCGGTGCGTCATCTGCCAACGTAGTCGGGATAACTCCCAAATCCAGAGTTCTTTGGTACAAATAAACCAGGGATATTTCAGCGGGGTTTACCATGTCCAAAAGCAAAATCTTGGTGATTGATGACAGTTTCTTGATCCGCAAGTCCCTGACGGATCAATTGGCCGGAGAGCGGTTTGAAGTTTATGAAGCAAAAGACGGCCCCACCGGTTTAGCCAAAGCCGAAGAGGTCAACCCCGATGTAATTTTGCTGGACTTTGTCATGCCGGGGATGAACGGCTATGAGGTGTATCAAGCCCTGCGGGCGAATCCCAAGTTTAAGGATACGCCGGTGATCATCATTTCCAGCAGTTATGACGAGGTAGTGAGCAAGTTTGGTTATCCGTTTGTCGGCTTTGATTTTTTAGCCAAACAATTCACCAAAGCCCAGTTAGAAGAACGGATCAACGCCGTTCTGCCCATGATCAGCTCTGCCCCAGACCACGTGGGCATTGCCGTCACGAGTGAACCACCTACGGTCGCCGAACCCATGGAAATTGCCGGCATTTTAAGCCAGATGCAGACCCAGTTGACCGAAATTGCCCAGCAATTGCAGAAACTCCCCGCTGAGCCGCCGGTCGCAACCAATCATGAAGCCATTTTGAACCAACTCCAAGCCCTGTCAATCCAAATCGAAGCCTGGGAACACCGCCCCCCGGCGGACACCTTCTCCGCTCATCTACGGGAATTTAACCAGGGATTAAAGCATCTCCAGGAGAAACTCCTCCAGGAAGTGGCACAGTTAAGCAACCGTTTGACCGGTCTGGAATCTCAGACCCAAAACCAGCAACTCAGTCAAGATACCCTCACCCAATTGGTCACCAGCTTACAAAGTTTGAACGAAGGCATCGTCAATTTGCCCCGCACCGATGCCGTTTTGGAGCGTTTGACCACCCTGGAACAGAAAATGGCTACCCCGGCTACCCCCAACCTGGCTCTGTGGCTCGGTGCTGTAGCCGTGGCTGCCTTTGTCGGGGCAGCCATCGGTGCCAGCGTTGTGGCCGGCCAGCGGCAGTCCCAATCGCTCCGACCCCTGCCTAGCTCAGTTTGCGCTGCAACAATTTCCGTACACTCAGGATAATCAGCCCATCAAACCCCGCCAGAATCAACAGCGCCAATCCCAGGGACAAATCCCCCCAAGGCGTGCGCATGACCACATCCGACCACTGCCAACTCGGGTGCAAGTAGAGGTAACGAATCGGCTCAATCGCATAGCTGAGCGGGTTCAGGCTGGCGACCCTCTGCAACCACCCCGGCATAAAATCCAGAGGAGCCAAAGCCGTACTGGCAAACAGCAGCGGCAGATTCACCACAAAAATCACCGCCAACAGTTCCACATGACCGGGGAGGGCAAAAGTCAACCCCAAACTCAGAGCCGTCATCCCCAAAACCAACAACATGACAATACCAGCCACCAGCGCCAATCCCGCCACTCCCGGCAACCCGCCCCCCAGTAAATAACTGGTGCCCATCACCGCCACCGTCTGCACCAAACTGAGCAACGTAATAAAAATAGTGGAGGCCAAAACAATCGAAAAGCGCGACACCAAAGGCGCCACCAAAAAACGATTCAAAAAGCCAAACTCCCGGTCAAACATCACCGGTAAACCCGCATTCAATGCCCCGGAAAAGGCCGTGAATACAATAATTCCGGCGCTTAAAAATTGAGCATAATTCACCCCCGCCCCCAAAAAACCGCTGGGCGCATTCTCAAACAAAGCCCCAAATAAAATTAACCACATCAAGGGTTGAATAATCCCCGCTACCAACGTTGCCGGACGGCGTTGCAGTTGCAGCAACAAGCGGCGGGTCAACGCCCACGTTTCCTGAATCAGTTCCGCCCCCGCAGGAGGGGTCGTCTCGGTCGGCCAGGAGGGAACCACCGGAGTTGGCGTGATCGTGGAACTCATAAGTCTCAATTTTTCAATAACCACAGTTAAAATCAGACTAACGCATCCCCTAGCGATCTTTCCACCGGTGCACTTAACCTTCATCACCGCCACCCTCACCTGGGAAGGCTCATTGCCCCAACTCATTCCCCAAATTCAAACCTATCTGCACCCTTACGGCATCCCCCTGCGCTGGGCGATCACCGCCGTAACCGGGCAGGAATTGACCCTCGAAGCCGTCGTCATCCAAGGAGAATTTACCCCCACGCCAACCCCCTGAGCCATAAACCCAAAACCCCGGCGACCCCGATGTAATACAACGTCGGCCAACTCAGACGGCGGATCAAGACCCCCTCCCGCCCCAGCAGACCCACGGTCGCCGCCGCCGCAACCACATTCGAGACACAGACAATATTGCCCGCCGAAGCCCCCACACACTGCAGCGCCAACACCAAGACCGTGGGCAAATCCAGCTTTTCCGCCACGCCAAACTGAAACAGGGAAAACATCATATTACTCACCGTGACACTCCCTGCCACAAAAGCCCCGATCAGCCCCACCATCGGCGCAAACAACGGCCAGGTTGCCCCGGCGATCCCGGCGATCCCCGTCGCCAAAGTCAGGGGCATACTCTCCAACCCCAGGGCATTGGTGCCCGTGTTGATAAACACCCGCGCCATGAGCACCGAACCTCCCAGTGCCGCCACCACCTTCACCAAAATCGGCAACGACTGCCGCAGCGCCTGTTGCCAAGCCGCCGGCTTCATGCCATGCAAAAAATACGTCAACATCGCCGTCACCACCAACAGCGTCGGCGGCAGATACAAAGGCTGAGTCTTAATGGCTAACGACGTTCCCAACATATCCGACCAGGTGAAAGTGAGGGATTGCAAAGCCCCTCGTAAGGGTGTCCAAACCCGCGACAGCAACAATAACCCGCCCACCACGCCATAGGGCAACCACGCCTGAAACGGACTGAGCCGGGGCTGCTCCGCCGCCGCCACCGGTGCCGGGGATTCCTCCAGCCGCCCCTGCCACTGCACCGGCCAATGGTCACGGGGCGGGAAGTGCCAAGCCGTTGCGGGTAAAAACCAACCCCGTTGCACCACCGGAATCGTCACCGCCAACCCCACCAACCCCCCCATCAAGGTGGGAAACTCCGGTCCCAGGAAGACCGCCGCCAAAGTGTACGGCACGATGAAAGCCAAGCCACTAAACAGGGCAAATCGCCACGCCCCCCAACCCGCCTGCAGCGAGCGTTGCGCCCCGAAATAATAAGTCAACATCAGCGACAAAATCAGGGGAATCCCCAGCCCCACCAAACCATGAATCCCCGCCGCCACCACCCCGGCCTGCTGGAGATAGACTTTCAAATCCAGCCCCAGCTTGGCGAGATAGGACTGCACCATCGGTACCCCCTGCAACCCACTCGTAATACCCACCACAATCGGCGTTCCCACCGCCCCAAACGTCGAAGGCGTACTTTGAATAATCAACGCCGCCATCACCGCCGCCATCGCCGGAAATCCCACCGCCACCAGCAACGGCACACAGATCACCGCCGGCGTGCCAAACCCCGAAGCCCCCTCAATAAACCCGCCAAACAACCAGGCAATGATCATCACCTGAATCCGGGGGTCATCCGAGAGAGACAACAAACTCTGACGAATCACCGGCAGTGCCCCCGACGCTTGCAGGGTATTGAGCAAAAGAATCGCCCCGAAGACAATGTACAGAATTTCCGCGGCAATAACCCCACCTTGAATCGTCGAAGCTGCCACCCATTGCCAAGGTACTTGCCACACCACCAGCGCCAAAACCACCGTGATCCCATAGGCCAACGGCATCGCCCGCCCCGCCGGCCAGCGCACCACCACCAGCAGCACAAACACAGAGAGAAGCGGGATGGCCGCCACCAGGAAATGTATCATCGTACTCATGGCTAATCCATTCGGGAAGATTCCCTTGTACTTATAGCAGTAATGTTCCGGCTAAGGGAAAAAAAGCAACCGCAGCCTGGCCAACCTTACACCGGTAAGGGAATCTCAGCCGTCAAATCCCGCAAAATGGCTTCCGATTCCTGCCGGTGAGCTTGAATATCATGCCCCATATTTCCCAGCGACAACCGGTGCGCCAACACCGGCACCAGCAATTCCACCACATCATCCGGCACACAGTAGCCCCGCCCCTGCACCAACGCCCGTGCCTTCGCCGCCCGCACCAACGCCAACGCCCCCCGGGTGGACACCCCCGCCCGCAGCATTTTAGCCGTCCGCGTCGCCGTCACCACCTGCAAAATATAATCCACCAGTGATTCGTCCAGCGTAATCTGATCCACCTGCGCTTGCAGAGCCAGCAATTCATCCAAAGATAAAACCGCTTCTAATTGCTCGACCGGTTCCTGTTGTTGCCGATGCAAAAGCAATTTTTTCTCAATGCTACTATCGGGATAACCGATTGATAATCGCACCAAAAAACGGTCTAATTGACTCTCCGGTAATGGATAAGTGCCATGATATTCAATCGGATTTTGGGTCGCCAGCACAATAAACGGCTTCGGCAAGCTATAGGTTTGGTCATCCAAAGAAACCCGTTGTTCCGCCATCGCCTCCAATAAAGCACTCTGAGTCCGGGGCGAAGTGCGGTTAATCTCATCCGCTAAAATCACATTGGCAAAAATCGGCCCCGGCCGGAATTCAAAACGAGCTTGATTGCGGTCAAAAATCGTTACCCCCAAAATATCGGCAGGCAATAAATCACTGGTGAATTGAATCCGCTGAAACTTACCGCCGATACTGCGGGCAATCGCCTGAGTTAAAGTCGTTTTACCCACCCCCGGCACATCTTCAATCAAAATATGTCCCCCCGCCACCACCGCCGTTACCACCCGCTCCACCACCTGGGGTTTACCCAGAAAGACAGAAGCGATATTAGCCGTCAATTTCGCGATGGGATGCTCGTTCATAAGTCTGCCGGGGTAGCAGGGACAGGCGAGAAAATCTGTTTCCAGGAGCGTACCGTATTCACACCAATTTCCGTATCAATCAATTCTCCCGCTTCCGTAATCAGACGCAGCAAAACCTTCGCTTCCGGGGCTTGCGCGAGACCGGCCGCTAAATCACGACTAATGGGAAAAGTATTGTTTTGCCCTTGGGTCAACGTCCAATTGGTGTCCCCGATTTTCAACACCGCCTCCGTAATTTTGCGGCTGGTATCAATCTGGCTACAGCTCAAACCCCCGATCGGAAAGTAAAAAATATAGCCCACATAAGCACGGGTGCATTGGCTGCCCAAACCCACCAAAAAACGCACCCTTTGCGGCTGCCATAAACTCAAAACCGTCACCCGCGGAATATCGCCCCGGCTGAATTCATGACGGTCAAAAACACCCAGATTTTCCCCTTCAAAGGGGTCTTTCACCCGCACCGGCTGCGACCAAGGCACCTGCATCCCCACCGCCAAAGCCGCCGACTCCACCACCGGCCATTGCGGTTCTGCTTGAGCCATTTCTGCAATCGCCGGCATACTCAATCCGGCCAACACCCAGACCAGTCCCCAAAGTACCCGCATACGCCGCCTGTGTTTCTGAGAATCGGGTAATGTCCTCAACCTTAGCATAAACAGGGCTGAGGCATGGTTTTCCCAACCGCTCAGCGCGACTCGAGCAGGCGCAGGGGCGCAGCCCCCAACCTTAGTTCTCCAAAATCTTTGTTCACCAATCAGGTTCCATTGCGATACTTTCGTCCTTGAGCAATGCCGCCGCGCATCCTACGAATGAACGCGAAGCGTCATTTGCCAGTTAGCGGCGGACGTAGTTTGCGCAGATCATCCCAGTTCTGAATGGACTTCAAGAGAGTTTTAATGCTGGCTCTGCCGCCTGTAATTATCCGCCCATAGACCCAATTCCAGAAATAGAGTTTTTAATAATAAGGGCAGAGCTATTCAGGAAACCCTTGGCGCATCTTCCAGGCTGATAATGACTTCAAGTTTTTCGCAGAGTCAAAGAGGTGAACCGTTAAATTGATACAAGTCCATAAACACTATAATTTCTGTTTTTTAAGATGGTAAATTCGTACTCCATTTGCTAACATTTCCTTATGCTTGGGAAATCTATTATCCGTACTGACAAGTGGGGCTTGAAGCCATCGCCAGAGGTGAAACTTTACCTTCTAGGGACGGTCAATGAATACCGAGCTTACTGCAAAGCACTGAGCTACGTGGTTATGGCTCATTGGCCTGAGCTGGTAGCCGCCCCCGGTTTTTGTGCGGTAATCCATCGCACCAGTAAGAACCCATCGCCCAGAAGTGTTGAACGTTAGCTTAATGCCTAAAAAAAGGGGACAGAATATGGGATTCTATCCCCAAACAAACAAATTGAAGCAACTTTGCCCAAACGACTACCCTGTATTGAACTCACGCTTATTCTCTGAAATCTGGTTAACTTTTGTTTTGGATAAGGGTTTAACGAGTATAAGAGATTCATTTTATCAACTAAATAAGTCGGGAATTTCAGCCAATATCTCCACTTTTTCTAAAGCCTGTAAAACCCGACAAGACCAAAACTTTTGTCGCATTTATGTTAAATTAGTTGAGGAAGTAAAGCGAAAAAATCCAGCTGTAGCACAAATGTT
>CALHCP010000085.1 GCA_937936705.1 uncultured cyanobacterium
TCATCGCCTGGGACATGATTTGTTGAATTTGGGGTTGTAATTCCGGCCATTCAGCCGGGGGAATTTCAAACACCAACTCATCGTGCACTTGCAGCAGTAAACGGGCTTGATAATGGCTTAATAATTCATGGATGCGGATCATGGCAATTTTGATAATATCCGCACTCGAACCTTGAATGGGAGCATTGGCCGCCGCCCGCAGCAAACCGGCATCCACCGGATTGAGGCGTTTTTGTACCATCTCCCAGTCAATTTCGGCGATAGCTTTACCTCGTAATTGTTGCAGTAACGCACCGGTAAATCGGAAATATCGGCGGCGCCCGGTAATCGTTTCCACATAGCCCTGGGTGATGGCTTGTCGCTCTGCCTGTTGCAGATAGGTAAATACGGCGGGATAGCGTTGATTAAACCGCTCAATAAATGCTTTGGCTTCACTAAAAGTAACCCCCGCCTCCCGCATAAATCGTTGCGGCCCCATGCCGTAAATCACCCCGTAATTGATGATCTTCGCCAACCGGCGTTCATCAGGCGTAATGTCTTCTTTTTCTAATAAGAGTTGCGCCGTCAAACGGTGAATATCATCCTGCCGTTGGAAGGCGGTGATTAACACCGGTTCTTGACTCAAATGGGCTAAGATGCGCAGTTCAATTTGAGAGTAATCCGCCGAGACTAACAACCAGCCGGGTTCGGGAATAAAGGCTCGGCGAATTTGCCGCCCCAGCTCGGTACGAATGGGGATATTTTGTAAATTCGGATGCGAGGACGATAAACGCCCCGTCGCAGTCATGGTTTGATTGAAATCCGTATGCACCCGTCCCGTATCCCGCCGACACAGTTGCGCCAGGGCATCCACATAGGTGGATTTTAACTTCGCCAAGCTGCGGTGTTCTAAAATGACATCAATCACCGGATGTTCGCCTTTGAGCTTTTCTAAGGTCGCCGCATCGGTGGCATAACCGGATTGGGTTTTGCGAGCTTTTTTCTTATCTAAACCCAGGGTTTCAAACAAAAGCATACTCAACTGTTTGGGGGAATTGAGATTAAAGGATTGACCGACCAAGGCATGGGCTTGTTGTTCAATCTGATGCAGGGCTTGGTCAAATTCTTGGGAAAGCTGTTGTAAAAATGCTAAATCCAGTTTGATCCCCCGGTATTCCATGGCGGCCAATACGGGTTCCAAAGGTAATTCGATCTCCCGGAATACCCGTTGCAGGGTGGGGATTTGCGCCAATTCATTTTCTAAAATTGGGGTTAAATGAAAAGTCAGATATACATCCATGCCACAGTAATTGGCCACGGCAGGAATCTCAATATCGGCGATGGTTTGACCTTTGGGTACTAAATCTGGGTAGGACTGGGAAGAAATCCCCAGATATTTTTCCCCTAAATCGGAGAGTTTATGACCGGCTTCCGGGTCGAGAATGTAGCTGGCAAGGAGAGTATCAAACACGACCCCGTTTAAGCGAATGCCCTGAGCCAGGAAGATATTGCGGTCAAATTTGGCATTTTGTAAGACTTTGGGGTGCGTATCGCTTTCTAAAATCGGTTGGAGATAACGCAGCACTAAGGCTGGGGGTAACTGTTCCCCCTGGCGATGCCCCACCGGGATATAGGCCACCCGGTCGGGCGCCCAACAACAGCCGATCCCGACCAATTGGGCATCCCGCGGCTCCAGAGCCGTGGTTTCCGTGTCCCAGGCGACCGGCGTGGCACGGCAGAGTTGGAGGGAATTCACCAATTCTTCGAGTTGGGCGGCCGTGGTAATGATTTGCACGCTAAACGGCAAATGAAGAGAATGAACGGACGCAGTATCGGCCGGCGCAAAAACAGCGAAATCCCCATCGAGTTCCGGTTGGACTGCTCCGCCTAATCGGGTATAAAGTTGGTCAATGTGGCGCTGAAAAGATTGCAATTCCAGTTTTTCTAATAGGGGTAAAACGCCCATCATATCAAACCCCGTCAGCCGACAGGCTTCCCAGTCCATCTCCAGAGAGATATCTTGGTTGATCGTCGCCATAAATTGCGAATGATAGGCAGCGGCTTTGCCGGCGATTAACTTTTGTTGTTGCGCCTGGGGTAACTGATCTAAATGGGCATATAACTCATCCAAATTAGGATATTGTTTCAGCAAGCTAACGGCGGTTTTGGCACCAATCCCCCGCACTCCGGGAATGTTGTCGGAACTATCCCCACAGAGGGCTTTGTAATCCACCACTTGGGCGGGGGCAATCCCCAATTTCTCCCTGACTTGTGCCGGGTCAAATTCCTGGGGATGACCGTTTTGGTTACTCAAATGCAAAACATGAATGCGCTCATTCACCAACTGGAATAAATCCTGATCCCCCGACAGGATTTTCACCGTAAATCCCGCCTGGGCAGCCCGTTTCGCCAGCGTGCCCAACACATCGTCCGCTTCATAACCCGCCGCCGTCACTATCGGGATGTTTAACGCCGTCAATAACTCCTGCAAATGCGCCATATCCACCTGAAAATCGGCAGGGGTTTCTGCCCGCCCCTCCTTATAGCCAGCATCGGCGGCGTGGCGAAAAGTGGGTTCCCCCCGGTCAAAGGCCACCGCCAGATGGGTAAAATTGTGCCGGTTTAATACCTCTAAAACCGCCTTCAAAAATCCGTAGGTAATGCTGGTGGGGATGCCGGTTTTGGTACGCAGTCCCCCCTCGCGCCCCTTGGTCAACGCATAGTAGGCCCGAAACGCCAGGGAATGACCATCAATTAACAATAAACACGGGGAAGTCATGGTTGGGTGGGCGACCCATAACCATTGCCACGCATCAATTCTAACGCCCGCTTCACCTGTTCGGGAAAGACGACGACCAAACTGCCCGGCGTCGCCTTACTCAAGGCGGTGCGAATGGCGGTGGTTTCATCCAAAATCATTTCCCAGCGGCAGGCGCTGCCGGTCTGGAGCAACCCGGCGCGGATCAATTCCGCCGCTTCCCCCAAACCCCGACCGCGGCGGTCATCGTCCTCTTTAATAATCACCCAGTCAAAGACCCGCCCGGCGATAGCTCCCAACTCCATCAAATCCTCATCCCGGCGATCCCCCGGCCCCCCGATCACCCCGATCCGCAACCCCTCATGCCAGGAGCGGACAAAATCGGCCACCGCAGCGTAGCCGTGCGGGTTGTGGGCGTAATCCACCAGGGCGTGAAACGCCCCCACCGGGATCAAATTCATCCGCCCCGGCGTTTGGTTGGCCGCAGCACTAAAGGTGCGCAATCCCTGGCGAATCTGCTCCAACGGCACCCCCTGGGCAAACGCCGCCAAGGTCGCCGCCAAGGCATTGGCAATCATAAACGGCACCCGCCCGCCCAAGGTCAACGGCACCTCCGCCGCCCGCACAATCCGCAACGTCCATTCCCCCTGGTAGAGCCACAACTCGCCCTGGTCGTACACGGCGGCTAAGCCCCCCCGGCGGCGGTGGGAACGCACCAGCGGGTTGTCCGCCTGCAGCGAAAAATAGGCCGCCCGCCCCTGGGAACGCGCCGCCATCGCCGCCACCCGCTCATCATCCGCATTCAGCACCACCGTCCCCCCCGGGCGCACCACCTCGGCAATCACCCCCTTGACCCGCGCCATCTCCTCAATCGTGTCAATGTCATAACTGCCCAAATGGTCGGCGGCCACATTCAACACCACCCCCACATCGCATTCCGCAAACGCCAACCCGGAACGCAAAATCCCCCCCCGGGCACTCTCCAAAACCGCCACCTCCACCAACGGGTCGTTCAAAACTAACCGGGCACTCTGCGGCCCCGTATTGTCCCCCGCTGCCACCAGGTAATCCCCCACATACGTGCCATCGGTCGTGGTAAATCCCACCACCTTTCCCATCTGCTTCAGCAAATGCGCCGTCAATCGGGTCGTCGTGGTTTTCCCGTTGGTACCGGTAATGGCAATGATGGGAATCCGGTAGGGTGCCCCCGGCGGGAACAAACCGTCCACCACCGGTGCCGCCACATTGCGCGCCAACCCCTCACTGGGACGATAGTGCATGCGAAACCCGGGGGCGGCATTCACCTCCACCACCACCCCATCCGTTGCCCGCAGGGGTTGGCTGATATCGGTGGTCACCACATCAATCCCGGCAATATCCAACCCCACCGCCGCCGCCGCCCGCACCGCCAACCAGGCATTTTCCGGGTGAATCACATCGGTACAATCCACCGCCGTCCCCCCCGTACTCAAATTCGCCGTCCGTTTCAGATAGGCCACTTCCCCCCGCCGCAAGACCGTCCCCGGTTGGTAACCCTGTTGGGACAAAATACTTTCGGTGGTTTCATCCCAAACAATTTTTGTCAGTACATTATCATGACCATCGCCCCGTTGCGGATCCCGGTTCACCTGCGCCACCAACTCGGCAATCGTATGATTCCCATCCCCCGTCACATGGGCAGGCACCCGTTGCGCCACCGCCACCACCCGTCCATTCACCACCAAAATCCGATGGTCATGCCCCGGGTGAAACCGCTCCACAATCACCCGCCCCGCCTTCGACTCCGCCAGCGCCAGGTCATAGGCCACCTGCGCCTGCTCAAGGCTGTGAATATCCAAGGTAATCCCCCGACCATGATTGCCATCCAGGGGCTTGAGCACCACCGGGTAACCGCCCACCGCCTGGATCGCCTCGGGTAAATCCTGCTCGCGGCGAATCACCGTCCCGCGCGGGATGGGAATGCCCGCCTCCGCCAACATCCGTTTCGTCCCCTCTTTATCCCCCGCCAACTCCACCCCCAAAATACTGGTGAAATTGGTTTGGGTCGCCTGAATCCGCCGCTGGTAACAACCATAACCAAACTGAATGATCCCCTGCGCCCGCTCCTGCCAGGGAATCCCCCGCGCCTCACATTCCCGCACGATGGCTGCCGTACTCGGCCCCAAAGCCGCCTCGGCGCGAATCTGCCGCAACTCCCCCAAATCCTCGATCAACTCTTCCAGGGGATAGTCCTGCCCCTGCGCCAAGGTCTGCACCAACCGCACCGCGGCCCGTCCCGCCACCCGACCCGCCTCCGCCTGTTCATACTCAAACACCACCAGGGCAATCCCCGGCGTAGCCGTCCAGTGGGTGCGGCTAAAACTCACATCCATCCCGGCAATGTACTGCAATTCCAGGGCGATATGCTCCACCACATGCGCCAGGGATGTCCCCTGTTCCACCTCCTGCAAAAAACCGCCCCAATGGCCGGGAATGCAATAATGGGATGCCAAACCGGGCAGCAGGCGGTTCAACGCCGGATAAAAACCGGGAATATCCACGGTTTGCAAGCCCGCCCACTCCCCCAAATCCAGCCGCAGGACGATGAGTTTAGGACGTGCCACACTCCAGTAGTTCGGGCCGGTTAAGGTCAAAATGCGTAAAATTTCCATCCTCGTCGCCTCACACCGGACAATAGCTGGTCAGCGGTGGCAGCACCCGCCGCCGTTGCACATCAAATCGGTCACCCCGCCGCAGCAAATGCACCCGCAAATTGTGAGCGCTGATCGGCATCGTACTGTAGGGTTGGGGTTCACAAAAATAGGACGCTTCTCCCGCATCCACAATCATCACCGTTCCCCGACCCACCACCTGCAACTGCCCGGACGGTTCAAACACGGCACAGGTGTCCTCATCCACCCCCACCCCCAGACATTCTGGGTGCATGACCACCGCACTGAGCAAGCGAGCCACCCGATTGCGGTTGTGAAAATGCTGATCCACGATCACCTCCGGCAAAAACCCCAGCCCCCCCGCCATATTCACCAAAGCCGGATGCGGTGATTCGCCGCTGCCGCCGCCCGCAATCATGTGATACCCCATGGCCGCCGCCCCCGCACTGGTGCCCGCCAAGGTCAGAGTACCCTGTTCTCGATAGCACTGCAAAGCGGACAACAAAACCGAATCCGCCAACAGTGTCACCAACCGTAATTGATCCCCACCGGTCAAAAAAATGCCGGTCATCTCCCGCAAACGGGGCAACCAATCGGCAGCCTCACTCTGCTCCCGCTCCCGCACATCCAGCACCTGCACCGACTTACAACCCATATTCTCAAACAGGCGCTGGTAAAGCCCCCCGATCAGCCCCGGTTCCCCGGAAGCCGAGGGAATAATCCCCAAACGCGCATCTGCCCCCCCCGCCCGTTTCCAAAAGGTGTGGAGAATCTCTAGCTGATTGACTTTATCCTCGGCACCGCCAATGACCAAAATTGAGGCTTGCTCCATGTTGCCGTCGGTCTGCTCACGAAATTTAATTTAATCTTTAGTTAATCATAACTGTTCCCGGAAACGGTATTGCAGGATGCCGTTTAGACCGGAAATGGGTCAACCGCCAGGAGGAAGAAGCTAGCCGTTTGCCGCCAGCCAGGCGAGGAGATAACGCCGGCATTGCTCAGCCGATAGGCGGGGGGACAAACGGGGTAAAACTCGCTCTTGACCGTCTTGCCAGAGGGTTAACACCGGAATTTCGTACTGATACTTCTGCCACCATTCGGCATCGGTGGTAATATCTCGTTCGGCGAGAGTGAAACATCCCGGCGCAATGGCGGTTAATTTTTCCCGCAACCCCGCACACAGGTGGCAACCGGGTTTACCATAAAGCACGAGATGGGGCAAGGGCATGGAGTTGGCGTTAACGGATGCGCTGATGTGGGACATTCTCGAAGGGCGGCTCCCGGATGCGGCGGTCAATCAACTGGTTTGGGAACGGTTGGGCTACCGGTATGATGCCGACCGGCAGACCTGGGACAGCCAGCAGGTTTCCCCTGCCTGGCGCGAGCGGTTTCCCACTCCTCCCGATTTTATCGAGCAACGCCCCGCCATCGTCCACCTCACCCGCAGTATTCCCCCGGAACATAAACAGCTATTAAAAGAAGAATTGGGATTCACCGGTTACGCCGTCGCGGCACTCACCCCCGCCCGCACCCGCCGCGCCACCATCGTCAATTGGCTGTTGAGTTACCGCCGTCAGCATCCATGAGTACCCCCCAGTGGCACCGGCGGCATCTGCTCTCTTTGGCGGATTTAGAGCCGTGGGAGTACGAGATTATCCTGCAAACCAGTGCCAGTTTTGCCGAAGTGCTCAGCCGCCCCACCCCCAAAGTCCCCACCCTGCAGGGGCGGGTGGTCGCCATGCTCTTTTTTGAAGCCTCCACCCGCACCCGCAACAGCTTTGAACTGGCCGCCAAACGGCTCTCCGCCGACACCTTGAACTTCTCCCCCGGCACTTCCGCCTTAAATAAAGGCGAAACCATCCTGGATACCGCCAAAACCCTGCTGGCCATGAATACCAATCTGCTGGTCATCCGACATCAATACAGCGGCGTGCCCCAGCAAATTGCCCAGGAATGCGACCGCTTGGGCACCGGGGCGGGGGTGATCAACGCCGGGGATGGGCAACACGAACACCCCACCCAAGCCCTGCTGGATTTGTTTACCCTCTGCAGCCACCATCCAGCCCGGCCCCCCAGTTTAACCGCTTTGCAGGGGTGCAAAATTGCCATCGTGGGCGACATTTTGCACTCGCGGGTGGCGCGCTCCAATATCTACAGCCTGCGGGCGGCGGGCGCGACCGTTCATCTGGCGGGGCCGCCGACCCTCGTGCCCCGCGCCTGGCAGGAATTGGGGGTAGCGATCCATTGGGAATTGGCACCGGCTCTAAAAGATGCTCATTTTGTCATGGCCTTGCGCTTACAGAAAGAGCGCATGCACCAGCATTTTCTCCCCAGTCTGCGGGAATACCACCGGGAGTACGGCCTCACCCGGGAGCGCTTAAGCCTCTGTCAACCGGGGGTGAAACTGTTGCATCCGGGGCCGGCCAATCGGGGGGTGGAATTGACCTCTGACATCATAGACGACCCGGAATTGAGTTTGGTATCCCAACAGGTGAGTAATGGGGTGGCGGTGCGGATGGCGGTTTTATATCTGCTGAGTACGGCGAAAATAAAGGGTTAGCGCCGGAACTTCGGGCACTATCTTTCGTCATACATTTGCGATACAATCCCCCGTAAATGCTGACGGCTTTGTGATGACCCTTTCCCTGGTTCCCAGCACCGCCGAGTCATCCCTAAACCCTTCGACCCATCCGGTTTTAGTCTATCTTGCCCGTCTCAGCCCCGGTTCCCGGCGCACCCTGTACGAGGCGCTGGAGTTGCTCGCCCGCTGGAGCAGTCAGAGTCAGTTGGGGGCGATGGAATTTCCCTGGTGGGAGTTGCGTTATCCCCACACGGCGGCGTTGCGTTCGCGGTTGGCGGCGCAGTATGCCCCGGCGACGGTAAACAAACAACTGGCGGCGCTGCGGGGGGTGCTGCGGGAATGTTGGCGGTTGGGGTTACTCTCGGCGGAGGACTACCACCGCACGATTGATATTCCCACGGTGAAGGGGCAACGGTTACTGCGGGGGCGGGTACTAAGTGAGGCGGAGGTCACAGCCTTGTTGCATCTGTGTCAGCAAGAAAACAGTACGGCGGGCTGTCGCGATGCCACCCTGCTGGGATTACTGGTCGGTTCGGGACTGCGGCGGGCGGAGGTGGTGGCGTTACAGGTGCAAGATTACGACCCGGGTGAAAAGCGGCTGCGGGTGCGCGCCGGTAAAGGCAATAAAGACCGCTTGGTGTACGTGGCGCCGGGGGCGGATGTGTGGCTGGCACGGTGGCTGACTTTGCGGGGGCGGGCGGCGGGAGCCCTCCTCTGTCCGGTGAACCGCTGGGGGCAGGTGGTGCCGCGGGCTCTGACCGAGCAGGCGGTATTACACATCCTGAGCAAACGGGGGCGACAGGCGGGGATTGCCGCGTTTAGTCCCCACGATTTGCGCCGCACCTTTATTTCCAATTTGTTGGATGCGGGCGTAGATATGGCCACCGTGCAAAAATTAGCCGGTCATGCCCATATCCAGACCACCGTGCGCTACGACCGTCGCGATGAACGAGCCAAACAGGCCGCCGTTGCCCGGTTGCAGATTCGCTGCTAAGTTTCTCAAGTTTCCGGCCTGCTTAAGGCACGATCTGAGTCGTCGCCCGTTGCACGCGGATTTGCCGGGTCGCCAGATTCCCCTCCGCCCGGCTGCCCGTCACGGTTAAAGGGGGGTCACTTTGTTGATAGAACACATTGCCGATGGCCGTGACTTCCTGAGCCGCCAAGCGCCATTCCACCTCCTGCGCCCGCAGTTGCCCGCGGGGATTGACCGCATCCACCCCTTGTGTCAGCCGCAGCACTTGCCCCGGAAAATCCATTTGCCCCCGCCCCGCCTTCACCACCAACTGCTGCGGGGTATAGATAATTTGCACCGGTTGCAGGGCTACCACTTGCCCTTTTTGCCATTGCCAATCCAGCGCTTCGCCCGTGACCTGGAGTGCCGGTTTTTGATTGGTAATTTGCACCTTTTTGCGCAGGGCTAAACGATTCTCCCGCAGGCGCAGGGTGGCTTCCTGGGCTTTGGCCTGGATTTTAGGTTGCTGCAATTCCAAATTGCCCTTGAGGATAAGTTCCTGCTGCTGCGGTCGCCAGCGCAGTTCTTGGGTAACGATGCGGGTTTTATCTTGCAGGTCATGGGCGACCAACTGCCCCTGAATCTCGAGGGCATCCTGCTGCTCTAAAATCAGCGCCTTGCCCGCCTCCACCCGGTAGCGGGGTTTCCCTTGGGCGTAGATGTCCCCTACCACCTTTTGCACCTGTACCCGGCGGGTTTTGGGGTCGGCCACCGCCTCCTCCGCCTGTAATTTCCAGAGGATTTGCCCGTCTTTGTCTGCCTGCTGCAGATTCAAGGACTGGAAGGTCAACTGCTGGGTCGCCTCCAAATTAGCCTCCGGCTCCAGGGGACGCTCCCCCACCCGGCAGCCGGCAAGCACCAGCCCCAAGCTCAATCCCAAACCCCAGAGCAGCCGCCTACTCCCCGGCATTCGCCAAATCCGGCAGCGGGCGATAGGAGTTGGGCCGATGGGATTTGCGGATTTCATCCCGAATGGACTCCAGGTCAATGTAACGATCCGCCACATTGATTAAATTATCACTGGTCATGGAGCGCAAACTGACCACCTCCACCCGCACCCCCCGATAACTGACCGCATCCACCGCATAGGCCAAATCCCCATCGCCGCTCACCAAAATCGCCGTGTCGTAGGAACCCACCAACGAGAGCATATCCACCGCAATTTCCACATCTAAATTGGCTTTTTTGGAACCATCCGGCAACTGGACTAACTCTTTGTAAACGACCCGATAACCGTTGCGCCGCATCCATAACAAAAAGCCCTGCTGCTTCTCATTGGTCGGGTCAACACCGGTGTAAAAAAAGGCCCGCAACAATCGCGAACCCGCCGTTAAATAACACAGCAGTTTGGTATAGTCAATTTCAATATTTAGCTGCAGGGCAGCATAAAATAAATTAGAACCATCAATAAAAATGGCTAGCCGACCGCGATTTTCCAATACCTGTTGCGGCGTAAATAAACCCATCGTATCCATGCCAGACATAGAATTGTTCCTTTGCAAACGAAAAAAATTAAAAAAAGATTAATTTTCCGGTTCTCTCTCCTAGAAATTGTGTCGGAATTAACCTTATTTTAAGCGGGGGATTTTCTGTCCCCCCGAAAAACTTAGGATTTCATTACTTTTGGCAGACCCAGGCGCAGAAACACCGGCTCCGGTGCGGCCACCGCCTGTCCGGGCGGCAGTGCCCCCCAGCGAGCCTGCTGATGGTAATCCAGGAGCGGTTGCCGGTCAAAGTCAATCGGGTAGCCCAATTGTTGATAAATGCGGGTACTGGTCTGGGGGATCACGGGACTGAGCAGATAAGCCGCCAAGCGCACCGCTTCCAACAGGCTATACAAAACCGCTGCGAGGGTAGCCGGTTCCCCGGTTTTGGCCAACTGCCAAGGAGCCTGTTCATCCATCCATTTGTTCGCCCGTTGCGCCAAACTCAGCGGCAAGAGACACGCCCGATGCAGAGCCAATTCCCGGTAGGCTTGGGCAACTTGAACCCCTAAATCCTCTGCCAAAACCGCTAAAGGATTATCCTGGGGCACCGTCACTGCCGGGACACAACCGCCACAGTACTTATGCACCAGTTTCAGCGTACGATTCAGCAAATTACCCAAGTCATTGGCCAAATCCGCATTCACCGTTTGGATAAAGCGTTCTTCGTTAAAATCCCCGTCTTTACCCAGTTCAATTTCCTTCAAAAAATAATAGCGCAGGGCATCGCTACCGTATTCATTCACCAAGTGAAACGGGTCAACGATATTGCCCAGGGATTTGCTCATTTTTTGACCGTCTTTGGTGAGAAAGCCGTGGGCAAAAATCCGTTTGGGTAAGGGAAGTTCCGCCGACAGTAACATGGCCGGCCAATAGACCGCATGGAAGCGCAAAATATCTTTACCGATCAGATGCACATCCACCGGCCACCAAGTTTGGGTCGCCTGCGCTAAACTGGGTTCCGCATCCGGTTCCACCAGCGCCGTTAGATACCCCAACAACGCATCAAACCACACATAAATCACCTGCTGGGGATCAACGGGAACCGGGAACCCCCAGTCTAAATGCAGGCGAGAAATCGAGAAATCCGCCAACCCCTGGGCGACAAATTTTAAGACTTCATTGCGGCGGGCTTCCGGTTGAATAAAATCCGGTTGATTTTGATATAAATCTTCTAATTGATGTTGATATTGGGACAGGCGAAAGAAATAGTTGGGTTCGTCCCGCCATTCCACCTGGAGATGGGGGTGGAGGGGACAGTAGCGTTCGGGTAATAGTTCCCGCTCGTCCTTAAATTCTTCACAGGCGACACAATACCAGCCCTGCTGTTGATGCAGGTAAATATCCCCTTTATCCCACACCCGTTGAAAAAATTCCTTCACAATCACCCCATGCCGGGGGTCGGTGGTGCGGCTAAAGCGATGCCAGTGGATGTTTAACTTTTGCCAAAGGGCTTGAAATTCTGCCACCATCCGGTCGCAATGCACCTGGGGCGGCACCCCCTGCTCCTGGGCGGTGCGCTGGATTTTTTGGCCGTGTTCATCCGTGCCGGTGACCAACAACACCGCGTCTCCCCGCAGCGCGGCAAAGCGAGCGAGGGCATCGGCGGCCATCGTCGTGTAGGCACTGCCGATGTGAGGGCGGGCATTAACGTAATACAACGGGGTGGTCAGACTGAACCGAGCCATGCTGCTGAAAATGAGTCATTTTTTGCATCGTTCCTCCATCATAAAGGGATTGGGGCGGTGCCTATCCCCCGGCCCGTCCTTTATCCTGGTAAAAGAGATTGTTAACTTCAATACATTAAGTGATTGCGCCTATGTCGCCGGTTCAGGTTTATCTTTTTACCAGTAAGGCCACCAGTCGCGAGCAGATGCAGCAATTGGAACAACGGCTGCAAAGTCTGGGCTGTACGGCGGCAGCGGTGCAAATTGTGGATGTGAGTGAACAGCCCTATTTGGCAGAACGCCTGCGGGTGGTGGTCACGCCGGCCTTGGTGAAAACCCAGCCGGAACCCCGGCAGGTGTTGGTGGGGAGCGACCTGCTGGAGCAATTGGAGTATTGGTGGCCGCGCTGGCAGGTGGCGGAAGCGGGGCAACCGCCGGATACAGCCCCGGATTTGGCTACTTTGGAGGAGGAACTCACCCGGGCTAAACTCACCATTCAACAACTCACGACCCAGGTGCAATTTCGGGAGCAGGTGCTGGAGTTGCTCGCCCACGACCTACGCAACCCGTTAACTGCGGTGGGGATTGCGTTGGAAACCCTGGAGCTGACCCCTAACCGGGCCGACTTGGCGCCCCAACTGTTGCAGCAAGCCCGCAATCAGGTGAAGACCCTCGACCGTTTGATCACCAGCATTCTCCAGACCAGTCGCAACCAGCCAAACGCCCTGCCCATCAACCCCCAAGCGGTGCAACTGCCGGAGATAATTGACCTGGTGGTGCAGAGTTTTCAGGCGCAGTTGGCCAGCCGCAACCACACCCTCTCGGTGGATGTAGCGGCTCCCTGCCCGCCGGTGTTTGCCGACCCGGATGCCCTGCGGCGGGTATTGACCAATCTGCTGGACAATGCCTGCAAATATACCCCCCCCGGCGGTCGTATCAGTATCAGTACATTGCACAGCACCACCTTGAAAATGCAAGTCACGGTGGCGGACAATGGCCCCGGCATTGCCCCTGCGGATCACGAGCGGATTTTTCAGCCGAAAACCCGCCTGGAAAACC
>CALHCP010000086.1 GCA_937936705.1 uncultured cyanobacterium
ACGTAATCAAAGTAATCGCTGGCCGCCGCCGCATCGTCCGCATCCAACAGCGCCAGCGCGGCGGTTTTCAGGCAGCGGATGGCATCGGCCATACCCACCACCGGCACCCCCAGGGAGTTGTACATTTCCCGTACCCCCACCAGACCGATGCTCTCAATCGGTTCTTTATCCCCGGCGACCACCCCGTAGGTAATCAAGCGCAGATACCAGCCGTAATCCCGCAGACACAAGGCTCGCTGCCGCTGGCCGTAGGCATTACCGCCGGGGAGGATGTAATCCGGGTGCAATTGCCAGAGTTGTTGCACTGCTTTGTCAATAATTTTTTTCTCATTCTCCGCCAGGGTGCTGGCGATCCGCAGCCGTTGTTCACCGGTGGCCAAAAAATCCCGAATGGACTGCAATTCCCCGCTGGTCGGGTAGCGCAGTTCCTCGTCCGCCTGCAAAATCACTTGTGCAACTAAAGCCATATGCCAAAACCTCGTTAGTACAGCCAAACAAACCCACCTGTTCCACTTTAGGAAGTAATCGTCCCCGCCGACAAGGGGTCAAGGGATGGTCGGGGGCGGCGCCGGGGTCGGACTGATTTGGGGAGCGGGTTTTTCCGGGTTTTCTTTGATCACGTACACCGACTGCACCTGCTTTTGGGGCACGGGCAGGGCTTCGATTTTACCCGTATCAATCGTATAGACCACCACATCCGCTTTCAGGGTGTTGTTTTCCTGCTGGACAAAGACATTCCCCCGCAGGGTGATAATGCGGCGGCGGGTATCATATTCGGCTAAATCGGCCACCGCATCCACCTGGCGGCTGGGATAGACCATGCGGACATTGCCCCGGGCGATAAAAATCCCGGAGCGGGCATTCCCCTCCTGCATATCCGAGGTAATCGTCAAAGGCCCCCCTCGGTTGGACGCAGGACTCGGGCTGGGTTGGGCAAGCAAAGGCAACAGACCCGCCAGGGCAAAACCCAGGCTCCCCAACACCCCAACAGCAAATCCTTTCATAATAGTTACGGCAACACTACTGCTTATCATAAATGACGCCTTCCCCCTTAGGTCGGTGCCTGCTGATCAGCGCCAGCGATACGGATGCCGGTAAAACGGTGATTACGGCGGCGTTGGCCTTACTGCTCAGCCAAGTGGGGGTGATGAAACTGATCCAGGCGGGCACCGGCGACCGGGAGTATTACCAACAGGTTTTATCGCTCCAGCAAACCCCGGCGGAACTCAACCCCCTGGCTTTTGCCGCTCCCTTGGCTCCCCCCTTGGCGGCGCAACGGGAAGGGCGGCGGATTGACCTGGCCTGCGCCTGGCAGCATTTAACCCAACTGCGGCAACGGTATGCCCAGGTGCTGGTGGAAGGAGCGGGGGGCTTGGGGGCGCCGGTCACCTGGGAATGGACGGTGGCCGACCTGGCGGCGCAATGGCAACTGCCCACGGTGCTGGTGATTCCGGTGCGGTTGGGGGCGATTGGTCAGGCGGTGGCTCACGTCGCCCTCGCCCGGCAGGTGGGCGTGCCGCTGCGGGGGTTGGTTTTGAACGAACGGGAACCCCTGACCCCGGAGCAACGCCGGGATTGGGCACCTGTCGGGCTGATGCAACAGCTCACCGGCGTACCCGTGCTGGCGCAGTTTCCCTACGTTGAGGACATTACCGACCCGGCGTGTCTGCGGCAGGCCGGTTTACAGGCGGAATTGACCAACCTGACCCCGGCCGGCTGGCAAAATCCCGCTTAGGGTTACAGCCCCGCAAATAATGTGGTTAAATCGGAAGTGAATGCCAAACCGTAGGGCGTTATGACCAGAAAAGTATTGGTAATTGATGACAGCCGGGTAATTCGGATGCGGGTCAAGGACATGATGCCCCAAGAAGGTCTAGAACTCCTGGAAGCCCGGGACGGCATGGAAGGCATGAAAATGATCCGGCAACACCATCCCAACCTGATTTTGTTGGATTTTATCCTGCCCCGGCTGGGGGGCTGGGAAATTTTTCAACAGATTCATCAGGACCCCCAACTGCAAACCATCGCCCTGGTGATCATGTCGGGGCGCAAAGAAGAAGTTGTGGAAAAAATCCCCGAACCCTTTGACTACTTTGCCTTTGTCCCCAAACCCTTTGAAAAGGCGGAACTCTTTGAAGCCATCCGCCTGGCGACCCGCTTTGCCGGGGAACGCCTCAAGCGCCAACAGGTTGCCACCACCCCCACCCCCGTCAGTACCAACGTGGAAGCGCGGGTGCAAGCCCTGGAAGCCCAAGTTGCCCAACTGCGCGGCGAATTACAATCCCTCCGCACCTGGATGCAAGAGCGTCTAGGGGCTTAAACCCCATTTGATCAGCCCCCGAACACGCCGGGGAAAGTCAGTTTCAAGGCCGCCGTAAGCAGTAAGTTTGCCAACGCCACCGGCAGCAAAAACTTCCAGCCCAGGTCTAACAATTGGTCAATCCGCACCCGCGGCACCGTCCAGCGCAGGAGAATCGCCAAAAACAGCATGAAATAGGCTTTCAGCAACGTCATGGTGATCCCCAACATCCCGGCGGTCACCTGCACCAGGGGATTCTCCAGACTCAGCCCCAACCAACCCGCCAAAGCCGCCACCGAGACCGGCGATTCCCAGCCCCCCAAATACAGCACCGCCACCAACAAACAAGACAGCACCAAATTGAGATAGGAACCGGCGTAAAACAGCATAAAATTCACCGCCGTATATTCCGTCTGATAGCCCGCCACCAACTCCTCTTCCGCCTCCGGCAGATCAAACGGCAGCCGCTCACATTCCGCCAAAGCCGCAATCCAAAAAATCAAAAACCCCACCGGTTGCCGCCATACATTCCAGCCCAAAATCCCATAGCCGGTTTGCTGCTCAACAATGTCAATCGTACTCAGACTATTGGACATCATCGCCACCGCCAAAACCGCCAACGCCAAGGGCACTTCGTAGCTAATAGACTGCGCCGCCGCCCGCAACCCGCCCAGCAGCGAATACTTATTATTCGAACCATAGCCCGCCATCAGCAAGCCGATCGGCGCAATGCTGGAGATGGCGATCCACAGGAAAATACCGACCCCTAAATCGGTAATCACCAGGTTATGACCAAAGGGCACGATGATGTAAGCCAACAGCACCGCCATCACCACCACCACCGGCCCCAAAGCAAACAACCACCGATCCGCCTTCGCCGGGCGCACGTTCTCCTTGACCAACAACTTCACCACATCCGCAATCGGGATCAGCATCCCCAACGGCCCCGCATACTCCGGCCCAATCCGTTGCTGCACCGCCGCCGATACCTTCCGCTCCAACCACGTTGCCACCAACGCCCAAATCGTCGCGAACGTCAACACCGACACCATCGGCAGGGGCAACCAGAGCGCGTGCGCCAACCCCGGCGTCAGCCCCACCCCCTGCAAAAGCTGGACAAACGACCGCTGCAGATCAATCCCCGTTTCCATCAGCGATCCACCTCCCCCATAATGATGTCAATGCTGCCTAAAATCGCCATAATATCCGCCACCTTCATCCCCCGCACCAACTGCGGCAACACCTGCAAATTGATAAACCCAGGCGGACGGATTTTCCAGCGCCAGGGAAACACACTATCGTCCCCCAAAAGGTACACCCCCAATTCCCCCTTGGGAGCCTCCACCCGCACGTAATGTTCTCCCTTGGGAATCTTAAACGTGGGCGACGATTTTTTGCTAATAAACTGATAATCAAACCCGCCCCATTCTGATTTGGGGCCACTGGCAATCCGTTTCGCTTCCAAGTTCTCGTAGGGGCCCCCCGGCAATCCCTTCAGGGCTTGGAGGATAATTTTGGCCGACTGCCGCATCTCACCCAAGCGCACCACATAGCGGGCAAAACAATCCCCATCGGTCGCCCACTGCACTTCCCAATCAAAATCGTCGTAACACTCGTAATGGTCAACCTTGCGTAAATCCCATTTCACCCCGGAAGCCCGCAGCATCGGCCCCGACATGCCCCAATTAATCGCATCTTCCCGGGACAGAGTGCCCACCCCCTGCACCCGTTTGCGGAAAATCGGATTATCCGTAATCAAGCGTTCGTATTCATCCACCTTGGGCAGGAAATAACGGCAAAAATCCTCACATTTGTCCACCCAACCGTAGGGCAGGTCGGCGGCCACCCCCCCCACCCGGAAATAGTTGTGCATCATCCGCATCCCGGTCGCGGCCTCAAACAGGTCATAGACCATCTCCCGTTCCCGGAAAATATAGAAAAAGGGCGTTTGTGCCCCCACGTCCGCCAAAAAGGGACCCAGCCACAGCAGATGGGAAGCAATCCGGCTCAACTCCAGCATGATCACCCGGATATAACTCGCCCGTTTCGGCACCGGCACATCCGCCAATTTCTCCGGCGCATTCACCGTAATCGCTTCCGTGAACATGGTGGCCAGGTAATCCCACCGGGTCACGTAGGGCAAATACTGCACCACCGTCCGGTTCTCGGCAATTTTTTCCATAGAGCGGTGCAAATAGCCCAAGACCGGTTCGCAGTCAATCACATTCTCGCCGTCCAAAGTGACCATCAGGCGCAACACCCCGTGCATGGAAGGGTGATGCGGGCCGAAATTGATCACCATCGGTTCGGTGCGGGTTTCGATCATCGTCATAGGATTGACCTCACGGGCAGGGCTACCACACCCCAGTATAAACGTCCCTTCAGCAATTTCCCACCGCCGCCCACAGAATCGCCTGGGGGTACAACCGATGCTCCTGCACCTGAATCCGCGCATGCAGGGTGGCCACCGTATCGGCAGGCAACACCGGCACCGCCGCCTGGGCAACAATCGGGCCGCTGTCCACCGCCAACACCACCCGATGCACCGTACAGCCGGTGATTTTCACCCCCGCCTGCAAGGCTCGCTCCACCGCCTGCAACCCCGGAAACGCCGGTAAGAGACTGGGATGGATATTCAGAATCCGGGTGCCAAACGGTTCTAGGAGTACCGCCGTCGCCTGCCGCATCCAGCCCGCCATAATTACCCACTCCGTCCCCCACTGCCGGAGGGTATGAACAATAGCCGCATCAAAGGCTTCCCGGTCGGGATAATCCCGATGGTTAATGAGTTGCGTTTTCACCCCGGCGGCTTGGGCGCGCTGGGACACTGCCGCTCCCGGATTGTTATACACCACCCCGGTAATCACTGCCGGCAATTTTTGTGCTGAAATTGCCTGGACAATTGCTGTAAAATTACTGCCCTTCCCGGAAGCCAAAATGCCCAGTCGCAAGGCTTCGCCCCGATACTCCGGCCAATCCTCCGGCACCTGCAGGGCTTCCACCTACCACGCCCCCAGCCAATCCGCCAGGACTAACCCCAGAACGGCACCGATGAGCATGGGTAAACTCTGCCAGAGGCGGGTCAGAATCCGCTCATACCGAGGGGTAAAGCTGGGAGCAGGTCTGACCGACGGTGGGGATGGCGTGGGTTTGACCCAGCGGGGGCAACGGTTCTCAAAGTTGGCAATCCCCGTCCGTACCAAAGTTTGCGCCTCTCGCACCGCTTCCCAGGATTGTTGGCGACTCAACGCCAGTTGTGCCAATCGCTGGTTTAAGTCCTCGGCTCTAGCCATATTTCCAGAGTCTCTCAGATTATGCTAAGTTCTAAATACATTCTATTTTACGCAGGCGCGGAGACAAAAAGCGATCATTTTGTAAAATTTTTCCATCACTGATACGACCCAAACCGATGACCATTTCCGTTGCATCCTTGCTCAATTCAGACATTAGCAAACCGGCGCGTTATCTTGGTCAGGAACTGGGAGCGGTGCATAAACCTTGGGAGCAGGCGCAGGTGCGGTGGGTGCTCAGTTATCCTGAATTGTACGAAGTCGGTGCTGCCAATTTAGGGCATATTATTTTGTATAACATCATCAACGCCCAGCCGGGTCAACTCTGTGACCGCGCCTATTTACCCGCCCCCGACTTAGCCGCCAAATTACGAGCCACCCACACCCCCTTATTTGCCGTTGAATCCCGCCAAAGTTTACGAGCATTTGACATCATCGGCCTCAGTTTAAGTTATGAATTGGGGGCAACGAATATCCTAGAAATGTTGGATTTAGCCCAGATCCCGTTAACCGCGCAAGAACGGCAACAGGGGCATTATCCGCTCATTTTTGCCGGGGGGCCAACGGCGACGGGCAACCCCGAACCCTATGCGGATTTTTTTGATTTTTTTGCCATCGGGGATGGGGAAGAATTGCTCCCGGAAATCGGTTTGGTTCTGCAAGAAGGAAAAGCCGCCGGTTTATCTCGGCAGGAATTATTGGTTGATTTAGCGCAAATTCCCGGAGTTTATGTGCCGGAGTTTTATGCGCCGCAAGCGGATGGTGCCGTCGTGCCCCGGCGGGCTGATGTGCCCCAACGCATTCTGCGCCGGGTGGCGACGCCGATTCCGGCCTACGGCATTGGCTTAGTGCCCTACGTGGAAACCGTCCATGACCGGTTAACGGTTGAAATCCGCCGGGGCTGCACCCGGGGTTGTCGGTTTTGTCAGCCGGGCATGTTGACGCGACCGGCACGAGATGTGGCTCCCGAAACGGTGATACAAACCCTTGAACAGGGGATGCGGGCCACCGGATTTAATGAATTTTCTTTATTATCTTTAAGCTGTTCGGATTATCTCTCTTTACCGGCGGTTGGGTTAGAAATTAAACAGCGATTGCGTGACCAACCGGTGAGTTTATCCCTGCCCAGTCAACGGGTGGATCGCTTTGATGAACATATTGCCGAAATCGTCGGTGGGACGCGCAAAGGGGGGTTAACGTTTGCACCGGAAGCGGGTACCCAGCGCCTGCGGGATATTATCAACAAAGGGTTAACCAATGAGGAATTATTACGGGGGGTCAAAACGGCGTGGGAGCAGGGTTGGGATCGGGTGAAATTGTATTTTATGATCGGTTTGCCGGGGGAAACCGATGCGGATGTCGTCGGGATTGCGGAAACCTTGAAGTGGTTGCAACGGGAATGTCGGGGCGCCGGGCGCAAACCGTTGGGTTTTCATGTGACTATTTCTAATTTTACGCCCAAGCCTCACACTCCCTTTCAATGGCATTCGGTGGCCACGTCGGAGTTGATCCGTAAACAGGAATTACTCAAGCAAGAATTTAAGCTGATTCGCCACCTGAAAGCCAATTTTACGGATGTGCGGATTTCGGCAATGGAGGATTTTTTAGGGCGCGGGGATCGCTCGCTCGGCAAAGTGATTCGGCGGGCTTGGGAATTGGGCGCCGGGATGGATGCCTGGTGGGAATCTTTGCAGCGGGCTTATGCGGCTTGGGAACAAGCGATTCAGGAAGCGAATTTAACCTGGAAATATCGCACGATTGAGCAGGGGGAATGGTTTGCCTCGGTGGATCGGGAGCATTTACTCAAACAAAATCTGCCCTGGGATCATATTGATACGGGAATTGACAAAAAGTGGTTGGTAGATGATTTGGAACGGGCTTTAGCGGCGGCCACCGTGCCCGATTGTTCCTTTGAGGGATGCTCTCATTGTGGGGTATGCGGCACTGATTTAGGACATAACATCGTGATCCCACCGCCACCGCTACCGGCGGGGAAAATTACGCCGCAAATTCCGACCCAACGGGTGCAACGATTGCGGGTGAAATTCGGCAAGCAGGGGGATATGGCACTGTTAAGTCATTTGGACTTAGTGCGTTTGTTTGACCGAGCGATTCGGCGGGCGAATTTACCCATTGCCTACAGCGAGGGATTCCATCCGGGGCCACGCCTGATGCCGGCGACGGCCTTACCCTTGGGAGCGACCAGTAGCGGCGAAGTGATTGATTTTGAACTGCATCGAGCCTGTAACCCGCAGGATTTTCGGGAGCAATTGCAAGCCCAATTACCCACAGGTATCCCTCTGTATGAAATTCAGGAAATCCCCGTCAATACCCCAGCGAATACTCAGTTACTGACGGCGACCCAATACCGATTAACGTTGGGGTTGGATCCTTCTGAAGTTGAACCGGCTTGGGATTGTTGGGTCAAACAGATTGATAACACTCCCGAACTTTGGTGGGAAGGGCAAACCAAAAGCGGTAAGCCCAAACGGATCAACCTCCGGGAAAAACTTCAGGATTTACGACTCATCCATTCTCAAGACAATCAAGCCGAAATTTTCTATCAAGGGGCATGGAGCAACGATGGGCAATCTTTGCATCCTGAGCATATTCTATTTTTGTTTCAGCAGGTGGGTTCTCCCGAAATTCATTTAATCCACATCCACCGAGAGCGGTTAATTTTGCGCAGTTACTAATTGAGTTTTGTTAAGCTTATTTCTGGCGGAAATGTACCCTAGTCTGGCTGAAATTGAGGTGTTTTATGTTGGATTGGGGTGATACGATTGCCGCTATTGCTACGGCAGTTGCGCCGGAACAGGGCAGCATTGCCATTGTGCGTTTATCGGGGGCGCAAAGTCTGGAGATTGCCCGCCGCATTTTCCGTGCGCCGGGTCAACAAATTTGGGAAACCCATCGCATTCTATACGGGTATATCCAAACGCCTGCGGGTCAAATCATTGATGAAGCCTTGCTTTTACTGATGTTAGCTCCCCGTTCCTACACCCGTGAAGATGTGGTGGAATTTCACTGTCATGGGGGGATGATCACCGTGCAAAAAGTGTTGGATTTATGTCTGCAAAACGGCGCGCGTTTGGCTCGCCCGGGGGAATTTACCCTGCGGGCAGTGTTGCATGGGCGATTGGATTTAACCCAGGCGGAAGCCATTGCCGATTTGGTAGCGGCCAAGTCAGCGGCCTCGGCAGAAATGGCGCTGGCGGGATTGCAGGGAAAATTAGGACAACGGATTCAATATCTGCGTCATCAGTGTTTGGATGTGTTGGCCGAATTAGAAGCACGCATTGATTTTGATGAGGATTTACCACAGTTGAATGTTGAGGAAATTGATACACAAATCAGAGTTATTTTGCAAGAGATCGACCAACTCCTGGCGACCGCCGAGCGGGGCGAATTATTGCGCCGTGGCATTAAAGTGGCGATTGTCGGTCGTCCCAATGTCGGCAAATCCAGTTTATTGAATGCTTGGAGCCAAACCGACCGAGCCATTGTCACCGATTTACCGGGAACGACGCGGGATGTGGTGGATGCTTATTTAGTCGTGCAGGGAATCCCTGTAGAAATTTTGGATACGGCGGGGATTCGTCATACCGTTGATCCGGTGGAACAACTGGGGATTGATCGCTCTCGCCAAGCGATGCAAAAAGCCGATATCGTTTTGTTGGTGATTGATGCCTTGACCGGTTGGACTCAGGAAGACCAAATCTTATCTCAAGATTTAGACCTGGGCAAAGTGATTATGGTGATCAATAAAACCGATTTGATGAGCGAATTGCCTCCTATTCCTCCGGTGAAATGCCCGATGGTGTACACCTCAGCCGTGCAGTCAAAAGGCATTGACCAGTTAGAATCGGCACTGATGCAAAAGATGAAGGCGGGTAACATTCAACAGACTAATTTAACTTATACGATTAATCGCCGCCAGCAAACTGCCCTGCTGCAAGCCCAACAAGCTCTGCAAAATATGCAAACCACCATGGCTCAGGAGTTGCCGGTGGATTTTTGGACGATTGATTTACGGACGGCCATTCAAGCCTTGGGGAGTATTACCGGGGAAGAAGTGACCGAAAGTGTCCTGGATCGCATCTTCAGCAAATTTTGTATCGGTAAATAGTTGGCGGATGTCAGCCGCTATAATTGAATGGCAATGAATGGCAATGCTCGAGCTATGGCTATAGCAATGTGACTTGATTTGCGAACAAAGATTTCCGAGAACCCAAGTCGGCGGCTGCGCCCCTGCGACCGCCCTTCACCATTCAATTAGGATTGCTATATGTTAGAAAACACTGATTATCGCCAGGTGGATCGGGAACAATTGGTGGATATGTTACGCCACTATTGTCAAGTTAAAGATGAATATAACCACGCCCTTTTACTGTACCGAGTTGGTGATTTTTATGAAACTTTTTTCCAAGATGCAATTACCGTTGCCAGAGAACTGGAACTCTATCTAACGAGTAAACACGGCGGCAAAGAAATCGGCAAAGTGCCGATGGCCGGTGTGCCTCACCATGCTTTGGAACGCTATGCCAATCAACTGTTGAAAAAAGGCTATGCGGTGGCCATTTGTGACCAGACGGAAGATGCGGCGGTTGCCGAGAAAGAACGGCGGATGGTGCGGCGGGAAGTGACCCGTGTATTTACGCCGGGTACCTTATTGGAAGAGGCTCTGTTACCGGCTAAAGAGAATAATTTTTTATGTGCTTTAATTCTGAATCATGACCACTGGGGACTGGCGCATGGGGATATTTCGACGGGGGAATTTCGTTTGACGCAAGCCCAAGGCATGGAATTATTAAATCAGGAATTGCTCCGCATTCAACCGGCAGAGATTGTACTACCGGTAGAGACTCCTGATTTAATCGGTTTATTACGACCGGGGGAAAGTGAAGGCAAAATTCCGGCGGGATTACCGACCCAATTTACCTATACGTTGCAGCCCTATCGAATTTTTCAAATCAGTCATGCTCGCCAACTGCTCCTGGAAACCTATGGTTTGAAATCCTTAGAAGGATTGGGATGTGAGGGGTTGCCGCTGGCGGTACAGGCAGCGGGTGGATTATTAGGATATTTGGCCAGCAATCAGGGGCATTATCAAACGGGATTGCAATTGCCGCACACCTATTTTGTCAGTGAATATATGCGGTTGGATCAGCAAACCCGCCGTAATTTGGAACTCACGCAAACGGTGCGGGAGGGGGCATTTCACGGTTCGCTGCTCTGGGCGATTGACCGCACCTTAACCGGCATGGGGGCACGGTTGCTCCGGCGTTGGTTACTGCAACCTCTATTAGAGGTAGCCGCTATCAATGGGCGTTTGGATACGGTCGCCGAGTTGGTCAATCGGGGGGGACTCCGACAGCGGGTGCGGGAGCATATCAAGCAAATTTACGACCTGGAGCGTTTACTCGGACGGGTGCAAGCCGGAACGGCCAATGCCCGTGATTTATTGGCTTTGGCGGATTCCTTATTAGCAGTCGGACGCTTAGCCCAAGTATTAGCTGAGGCGGATTCTCCCTATCTCAAAGATTTACAAAGGGTGCCGCCGGAATTAGAAGCCTTGGGGGAACGGGTGCGCCAATTCATCGTGGAAACGCCGCCGGTGACGTTGACCGAAGGCGGCTTGATCCGTGCGGGGGTTGATCCGGAATTAGATCATCTGAAACAAACCCTCACCGAGGACCAAAATTGGATTGCCCAATTGGAAGTGACCGAGAAAATTCGCACCGGTATTCCCACTCTGAAAGTGGGTTTTAATAAAACCTTTGGCTACTATATCAGTATCACCCGGGCGAAGAGTGAACAGGCGCCTGCGGATTACATTCGTAAGCAAACTTTAGCCAATGAGGAACGTTATATTACCCCGGAATTGAAAGAACGGGAAATCCGCATTCTCACTCTGCAAACGGAAATCCAGCAACGGGAATATGAATTGTTTTTACAACTGCGGCAGGCGGTTGCGTTGCACCAAAATCTGATCCGTCCCCTGGCGCAAAAGGTAGCGGCGGTGGATGTGTTGGCGGGGTTAGCGGAAGTGGCGGTGATGCAGAATTACCAGCGACCGGAGTTGGTAGCAGGCCGGGAATTAACCATCAGCCAAGGGCGGCATCCGGTGGTGGAACAGTTATTACCGGCGGGGTGTTTTGTCCCCAATGATACCCATTTGGGCACGGGAACGGATTTGATGATTTTAACCGGCCCGAACGCCAGCGGTAAAAGTTGTTATCTGCGGCAGGTGGGCTTGATCCAACTGTTAGCTCAAATCGGCAGTTTTGTCCCGGCGACGCAAGCGAAAATCGGCATTTGTGACCGGATTTTCACCCGGGTGGGGGCGGTGGATGACCTGGCAACCGGGCAGTCCACTTTTATGGTGGAGATGTGTGAAACGGCGAATATCCTACACCATGCGACCGACCGTTCCCTGGTGCTCCTGGATGAAATCGGGCGGGGTACGGCGACGTTTGACGGGTTGGCGATTGCTTGGTCGGTGGCGGAATATCTAGCGTTTTATTTGCAATGCCGGGGTATTTTTGCCACCCATTACCACGAATTGAATGAGTTAGCCAATACGCTCAAAAATGTGGCGAATTATCAAGTGGTGGTGCAAGAATTGGCCGACCAAATCGTGTTTTTGCATCAGGTACAACCGGGTGGGGCGGATCGTTCTTACGGGATTGAAGCGGGACGCTTGGCGGGTTTGCCGCCGCTGGTCATTAACCGGGCACGGGAAATTATGCACCGCATTGAGCAACATTCCCAAATTACTTTGGGGTTGCAAAATGCGCGCGGCTATCCCAGCCAAGGGGAGTTACCCCTATTTGCTCCTAACGCAGCCGAGTAACTTCGGTGCCCTGATAGTAGTACTGCAAAATTTGCCGATAATTGTATCCCCGTTGTGCCAGACCGAAGGCTCCCCACTGGCTCATGCCCAACCCGTGCCCAAAGCCGCGCCCCTGAAATGCAAAACTGCCGTTGGGTTGGTTGACCACCTGGGTACTGGCAATGTCGCTCTGGGTGGGGGTGACTTGAAACAGGGTGCTGCGCAGGTCGAGCAGGCGGCGCAGTTCGGCTCCCGTGTAGGTTTTGCTGCCCGCCGTGCCGGTCACCTGCATTTGCATGACCCGCCCGTGGGGCGTAGTCCGCACCGGGGTAAAACTCGTCACCTGGCCAAGGCCGGGAAATATACGGCTGAGCTGCGCTTGGGTAAAGGTTTTTTGCCAACTGTAAACCGGCGCTTCCTGGTCAAAATCCGGTACGCCGCGCAGGTAGGGGCGGGGTGCCGACCAAATATCCTCGACATTCTCCGTGTGTCCCCCGGAGGCGGCGTGATAGACCGCTTCGATGATTTGCCCCCGATGGGTCACCACTTCGCCTCGGGTGGCATTAACCGCTTCCCGGGTGCTGTCGGATTCCCGGCTGTAGCCCTTGTAGGCCTGCCACGTCACCGTGCGCCCCACATCAAAATCCGGGTCGGCCGGACGACGCAGCCGAAACAGGACAAAGGAACGGGCGGCTACGGCTTGGGCTTTCAGGGCTTCCAACGGCCAGTAGGGATACATTTCCGAACCGACGACGCTGTAGAGATATTCCTCAAGGGGGACATGATTCACCGCCAAGAGGCCGTCGGCACGCGCCACCAACCGCAGCCGCCCCCGGTACCAATCATCGCTGATATAGACAAAACTATGGTCCGTTGGCCGCACCCACAAGTCCCGCCCCCGGAAGGTGTGTAAACTCACCTGCCCGCCTTGCGCCTGGGCGGTAAACCCCAACATGGGCGGCAATGTCCCCAAGGTACGCCCGGCACCATCGGTCACCACGGCAGCACCGGCTACCCCCACCCGTACCGTTTGGGCACCTTGCTGAATGCCCACCCGTAGTTCCGTTGCCGCTGCGGCTGTCCCCGCCAGGGTTAGCCCCGCGACCATAACGGCACTCATTGTCCGTAGCCAGAGCAATAACATGAAGACATTCCGCAATTGAACCGTCCAAAGTATAACAGGATTCAATTTTCCCCGCTACCGCTGACTCAGACGGCAAGCCGACGCTCCCGGTGCCCGGTCGTCGCCGGGGCGCCGCCCCCGTCTCCGGTTCTCCACCCTGGTCTTTATCGTGGTGGCCGCCCCCACCCCGGCGGCAGCTCAGGTGATGCGGGATGGCCTCAGTCGTGACTTTTGAATGGGGATCATCCCCACCACAGTCGGAAAGTGCTAAATTAAGTAAAGTTTTGTTACACCCAAAGGAAACGATGCGAGCGTTGGTAGCGGGAGCCACCGGAGCCACCGGGCGGCGGATTGTGGCAGAATTGCTACGGCGGGAGATGCCGGTGCGGGCAGGCGTGCGGGATTTGGCCAAGGGGCGGCAAATGCTGCCGCCGTCCGTAGAACTGGTAGCCATAGATGTGACCGAACCGAGGAGTTTACGGGCAGCGGTAGCCGACTGTACCGTGTTGCTGTGTGCCACCGGTGCCCGCCCGTCTTGGAACGTCACCGAACCTTGGGCAGTGGACTGTTGCGGGACGCAAAATTTAGTGGATGTGGCCAAAGTCGCTGGAATTGACCATTTTGTGTTGGTCTCCTCCCTGTGTGTTTCCCAGTTGTTTCATCCCCTGAACTTATTTTGGTTTATTTTGTACTGGAAAAAGCAAGCGGAATTGTATTTACAAAATAGTGGTTTGAACTATACTATCGTGCGACCGGGGGGGTTACTGAATGACCCGATCCCCGGTGGTTTAGTCATTCAGGGAGCCGACACCCTGTTCGAGGGGCGCATCCCCCGGCAGCAGGTCGCTCGGGTGTGTGTGGAAGCGCTGTACCAACCGGCAGCCCGGCAAAAAATTGTGGAAATCATCACCCGCCCGGAACAACCCGAATCGCCACCGGAGGTCTGGTTTTCACAGGTTCCCGTTGCGAGCCACCAGTAAAAAAATCACCGCCGGCCCCGCCAACACCACCAAGGCGATCAAGACCAACTGCACGATAAGTTCCCAGTTATCCAGCAGTGCGGACATATCTATTCCCTCAGATGAACATCAGTCATTTTAGGAGAAGCGGGTTATAGCCGGGGCAAACGCTACAAAATGTTATAAAAACCTTAGGGGTGTGAGGTGTCTCCATGACCCGAATCTGGCGCTGGCTGCCGCTGGTCATGCTGGCCTTACTTTGTGTGGTCGCAACCCAGGCGGTGGGATGGTGGCAAAAACCGCCGGAGGGAGTCTTGTTACATCAACTCGCCGATGAGCCGGCCGGCCCCGGGTTGTGTCCTGCCCAGCTATCCCCGGCCCAATCCTGGCCGAAGTATCAGCCCCCGGAAGAATCGGCGCCCGCCCATGGCAGCAATTATGGTTTGCGGCACCGTTTGGATGTGTGGGGGCAAGCCACCGAGTACCCCCCCCTGATTGTCCTGCACGAAACCGCCGGGTCGGCAGATGCTGCCCTGGGCATGTTCCGGCAAGACCACACCGGGCGGGATGATTTACAGGTGAGTTACCACGTCCTGATTCGCCGGAATGGCACCGTCGTTTACATCGTGCCGCCGGAGTTTCGAGCTTTTGGGGCAGCACCTTCGGCATTTCGAGGACAGGCGGTCAAAACCAATCCCAAAGGCGTTTTTTCGGTGAATAATTTTGCCTACCACATTTCCTTGGAATCGCCGGTGGATGGATATTACCGACCTCCCGAAGCACCGCAACCCACTCCCTCGCCTCAGCCGAGTTCGGCTCAGGCTACACCCCTCCCCTCTCCGGTGAATCCCTTGGTACACAGCGGCTACACCGATGCCCAGTATCAATCCCTGGCGTGGCTGATTGCCAAAACCTGTGTCCCCTGGGAACGGATTACCACCCATAAAGCGGTGGATACCTCCGGTTCTCGTTCCGACCCCCGCAGTTTTGATTGGGCAAAATTTCGCCGCTATTTGCAGCAATATCCCCGGCGCCGGGAAGTGTTTTTCGGCTTTAACAATGAATGATCTCAGGATCGCCGTGCCGACGCTCATGCCTCTGCTATAGCAATGGGACCTGATTGGAAAACCAAAGGCGGAGGCTGCGCCCCTGCAATGAAGATGGCTGCTATTTCTGAGCCACTTGAGCAACCAGCGGCCGTAAAAAATCGGTATCCGTCACCGCCTGATTCGCCAAGGTGAGCAGCGGATTGGCCAACAACCCCGCCACCGCCGTCACCGCCACACAGGTAATCAACGTCGCCCGCAACTCCGGCAGACCCGGTAAATCCCAAGTAATCGGGGGATAATTTTGCACTGCCAAGGACATCTCCTGCGGTTCTTTGACCACAATCATCCGCACCACCCGAATATAGTAATAGATGGAAATGACGCTGGTCACCAAACCCACCAAGACCAGCGTGTAAGCACCGGCTTGCCAACCCGCCCAGAAAATGTATAACTTACCGAAAAAGCCGGAGAGCGGCGGTATTCCCCCCAGGGAAAGTAAACACAAACTTAAACCCAGCGTTAATAGCGGGTCTTTTTGATACAAACCCGCATACTCATTAATTTCATCCGTCCCCGCCCGCAGGCTAAACAAAATCACACAGGTAAAGGCACCCAAATTGGTAAATAAATAAATCAGCGCATAAAACAGAATACTGGCATAACCTTCCGGCGTACCAATCACCAAACCGATCATTAAAAAACCCGCCTGTCCAATCGAAGAATAGGCCAACAACCGCTTCAAACTGGTTTGGGTTAACGCCACCACATTCCCCAACACCATACTCAAAATCGCCAGGGACTCAAAGACAAATTGCCACTGCTCCGTCGCGCCCGGAAATACCGTGACCAACAGCCGAATCGCCAGGGCAAACCCCGCCGCCTTAGAACCCACCGACAAAAAAGCCACTACCGGTGTCGGCGAACCCTCGTACACATCGGGAGTCCATTGGTGAAAGGGGACGGCCGATAGCTTAAAGGCAATCCCGGCGATCACAAAGACCAGAGCAATCAACACCCCCAAAGACTGGCTCAAATCCTGCTGCACCAACTGCTGACCGATCACACTCAACCGGGTTTCCCCGCCCGACAAACCATACAGCAGCGACAACCCGTACAAAAACATCGCCGAGCTGGTCGCCCCAATCAACAAATACTTCAAAGCCGCCTCATTCGAGCGCACATCCCGCTTCATGTAACCCGCCAGCAGATAGGAAGCCAACCCCAGAGTTTCCAAGGCGACAAACACCATCACCATCTCGTCCGCCCCCGCCAGGAACATCCCCCCCACCGTTGCCACCAGGAGGATGGTCATGTACTCTCCCAAAGCACTGCCCGCCTCATTCACATAGCGAATCGCGATCAAAATACTGATCGCCCCCGCCAGCGCCACCAACCCTCGGAATAAAATCCCCAGGTGATCCGCCTGAAAACTGCCCAAAAATCCCTCTTTTACCGGTATTTCCCACTGCCACGCCAAGGCTCCCACCGCTGCCAGCAACCCTGCCAAGGCCACATAGGGGGTCCACCGACTGGCCGGCCGCCCCGCCAACAAATCCGCCAACAGCACCAGCGTCAACGTGCCGATGACCAACAGTTCTGGCACAATCGTCCCCGTATTCAACGCCGCTAACGCCAACACATCCATAACCAACCTCAGGGCAGTTCCTCTTATAAATTACATGGAATTTGGCAACCAGGTCATTACCCCAAGCGCTAAGGCCCGAGCAAAATTGCCGTTTCGATTTCCTGACGGCTCAAAGCGTACTTCAGATTGCGAACCACATCCCGGCCACCGGCCACCCCCAAATAGCGCACCTGCAATTCCTCAATTTCCAGGGACAATTCCGCCTGCCATGCCGCCCGTTGCAAAGACCAACGATGCAGTTCCTGCTCATCCTGTCGGGCACCTAAAGCCCTTAACCAATCCTCAATCGTGGCCAGGGAATGGTTATACAAGGGGGTATCGGGAGTCGGCCAACGGCTCATGGAATTCAGCATACCTTAAATAAACTGTAATCATCTTAGCCGCAGCTATGGTAACTTTGGGGTTGGCACGATGCGACCGCTACGGTTACGCCTTGATCTTTACACAGACATTTACTTGAGGGAACCTCTATAAATTGATAAGCGGTCGCCGGGGCGCCGACCCCGTTTCTGGTTCTCCATAAACTCTGTATCTTAGCAAAATAATTTTACGCTGGTTCCAATAAATAGAGTAAATAGAGGTGCCCTTTATTTAACATCAAGTAACCGTAAGCCGTTACCTGTACCCTTACTCATACAAAAGTGATTAAAATGGAGAACGCGACTTCCTAGAGACACCATGAAATCGATTGTTTTACCTGCACCGATCCACTACGAACTCCTCATGCAGATTTTGGAACGGCATACCCAAAGCGCCCTTGACCAATACCCCGCTCAGCGCCAACAACTCCACGATCTGCTCGCCACCCTGCGTAAAGCCACCCTCCAGCAGGAATACCTAGAAGCCGAATGCCGCCGCTCGGGGTTGACGATTGAGTACCGTTGGTCAATCCATCAAAACGACCCAACTGCCCGCACATCCTCATAAACCGGCATTAATCTTGGTTCGCCAATCCGGCCAGATTGCTATGTAGCAGTACCCGTTCCTATGAGAACACCCAATCACCGCCCTGTTTGGGGTTTGACTCGCTTCTCCCGTGCTGGGAGAGGAGTTGGGGTCAAGGCAAAACTGTCCTAAATAGGAACACATAGGGTCATAGTCCCGCTCCATGATTGAAGCATCGTGCCGATGCCGATTCGTGATATAGCAATCCTAAATACCTAATTATTAATAATTTAGAGAAGAGCAGTCGCAGGGGCGTAGCCCCCGTCACTGGCTCTCCATAACCCTTGTTCTGAAGTCAGGTCACATTGCTATATAAAAATAAAGAAAAATATGGAAACACTTTGTCATGCCAATGAGTGTGCAAAATACCAATAACATTGGATAATAGCACTAGAAAAACTTCTGCGGTAAGGCACTCATCCGATGGGTTTAATAGCGTGCTACGGTCTGGTTATCGTCTAGTTAAGAGATGGTTAAAAATAGATTAAAAAATGCTTGGGGGCTGGGTTTAAGGTTGACAGAATGGATTTTTTTGTAAAAATAGAATGGGATAAATGCCCATCATAAAATGTTGTTGCTCCTGATGGAGGAGGATTGAAGTTATGCGCACAACGCAAAAATTGTGGGCTTTCAGTGCCGCCGCTGCCCTGACGGCTGGTATTGCCGGTGTGGGGCAAGTGGTTGCCCAGACGCGCCCGGTGGTGAAAGTGGATGGTTCCAGTACCGTGTTTCCGGTTACGGAAGCAGTAGCGGAAGAGTTCCAAAAGAGCAAGAAAGGTCAGATTCAGGTGACCGTAGGGGTGTCCGGTACTGGCGGTGGTTTCAAGAAGTTCTGCAATGGGGAAACGGATATTTCCAATGCTTCCCGTCCCATTTTGAAAAAGGAAATGGAAGCCTGCCGGAGCAAGAACATTTCCTACGTGGAACTGCCGGTTGCATTTGATGCGCTGACGGTGGTGGTCAACCCCCGCAATAACTGGGTCAAGCAGATGACGGTTCCTGAACTGAAAATGATTTGGGAACCGGCAGCGCAGGGCAAAATTAAAAACTGGAATCAGGTAAATCCCTCCTGGCCCAATCGTCCTTTGAAGCTGTTTGGTGCAGGTACCGATTCGGGAACCTTTGACTACTTTACCGAAGCGATTGTGGGTAAGGCCAAGTCCAGCCGCGGGGACTACACGGCCAGTGAAGATGACAACGTGCTGGTGCAAGGGGTGGCTACCGACCAAAACGCGCTGGGCTTTTTCGGGTTTGCCTACTACGAAGAAAATACCAAGCGTTTGCGGGCGGTGCCCATCGTGAACTCCCAGGGCAAAGCCGTCATGCCTTCTCGGAAGTCGGTGGAAGACGGTTCCTACAACCCGCTCTCTCGGCCGATCTTCATCTACGTCAATGCTGAGTCGTTGAAGAAGCCGGAAGTGCGGGAGTTTGCGGAATTCTACCAACGCCAAGCCAGCAAACTGGTGCCGCCGACGGGATATGTGCCCTTGCCGAGCCGTGCCTATAACGCTAACTTGGAGAACATCCGCCGCGCTAAAACCGGCACCGTGTTCGGTGGGGAAAATAAGGTTGGCTTGACCATTGACGAACTGATGAAGATGGAGCGGGTCAACTAGGGTTATGATACGGGGGAGGCTCTTGAGCTTCCCCCGATTTTTGTTGACTGAATTGATTTGAGGAGTTGACAAACAATGACAGCGAGTGACGGTTCTAACCTATTTGCTTACGAAAGCCAACGCTTCCGCAGCCGGTGGATGGAGCGATTGATGCGTTCTGTCACAGGGGTGTTTGCCTACTTCTCAATCATCATCACGGTGGGAATAACGCTGATTTTTGTCTATGAGTGCTTTTCTTTTTTCAGGGCTTTAGCTGCGGAAGGCGTATCCTGGACACAGATTTTTACGGAAACGGAATGGACGCCCCTGTTTGCCCCACCTAAGTTTGGGGTTATCGTCGTGGTGATGGGGACGTTGATGACAACGATTATTGCCATGATTGTGGCGTTACCGGTGGGGTTGTTGAGTGCGATTTTCCTGAGTGAGTATGCTCCACCGGCGTTGCGGGCGGTGCTGAAGCCGACGTTGGAAATTCTGGCGGGGGTGCCGACGGTGGTGTATGGCTTTTTTGCCCTGTTGGTGATTACGCCGATTTTGCAGCAAATTGTTCCGGGGGGCGACGAGGTAGTGGCCGGTTTGAATGCCCTGAGTGCCGGTTTTGTCATGGGCATTATGATTATTCCCCTGGTGGCTTCCCTGAGTGAGGATGCGATTTATGCGGTGCCCAATCTGTTGCGGGAGGGTTCCTATGCGGTGGGAGCGACTAAGTTTGAAACGACCATGAGTGTGGTGTTGCCGTCGGCGTTGTCGGGGATTGTTTCGGCGTTTATTTTGGCGGTATCGCGGGCGGTGGGCGAAACCAT
>CALHCP010000087.1 GCA_937936705.1 uncultured cyanobacterium
TGGCGGGCGGCACTCAAGGCGACGGCTCCGGTCAGGCCGTTGCCCACCAGCACCACCACCCGCCCCAGTTGCCAGTCCTGCCCCAACCAGCCTAGGGTGAGCATAGCGCCACTGCGTCCGGCGGTTTCCACCCACATCTCCGGGGATAAGCCGCACTCGGCCACCCGTTGCCACCACACGGCTGCCTGCGCGGGGGTCAAGGTGGGAATGGGCAACCCCGTGCTGGTACAAAATGGCTCGTTCATCCGCAATCCCTGCCCTCAACCACAGTTCCTGTAATTGTTACCTGCTGACCGGTGTTGAATGCTAATCCAGCTGATGGCCAGTGAGTTCCACAAATATATCTTCTAAATTGGATGGCCGCACCAGTAAACCGGTTTTATCCTCGAAACCGTCCAGGTAGGCCTTGGCCTCAGCAAGGGTGGGGAAAAACTTGTGTTCCCAACGGTCGCCCGTTTGTTTCACCACCAAGCCTTCCCCCTTCTTTTGCCGCAACTCGGCGACAGTGCCTTGGGCGATGAGTTTGCCCCCGTCAATAATACCCACCCGTTCACATAGATATTCCACCTCTTCCATGTAGTGGCTGGTCAACACAATGGTCATGCCATTTTGGTTGAGTTGGCGGATAATGGCCCACAACCGCCGGCGGGTTTGCGGGTCGAGGCCGACGGTGGGTTCATCCAGAAATAAAATTTGCGGCTGATGCAACAGGGCACGGGCAATTTGCAACCGCCGTTTCATGCCGCCGGAGAGAATTTTCGCCGGATCATCCCGCCGGTCGGTCAATTCGACATACTCCAGCCAGTGGTTAATGCGTTGCCGCCGCTCTTTGGTGGGAATGTGATGCAGACGACCGTGAAATTCCATATTTTCCCATACGGTCAAATCTCCATCCACACTCACCTGCTGCAACACCACGCCGATCCGGCGGCGCACCTCCAGCGGTTGTTTGACCACATTACAGCCCGCCACCCAAATATCCCCCTCGCTCGGACGGGTGAGCGTGGTCACCATGCGGATGGTGGTGGATTTGCCCGCTCCGTTTGGCCCCAACAAGCCAAAGACTTCGCCCCGCCCAATCGCCAGGGTGAGATTTTGCACCGCCGGTTTGCGGTTATAGACTTTATAAACGTTTTGCAAACAGACTGCCGTGGCGCAGGTTTGACAGTCCAAATGCGGGGGTGCCGTCGGGGTCATGGTTGCCCGTGAGATGAGGGAAGGGTATCGGGAACCGGGTCATAGCCACCGGCAGAGAAGGGATGACAACGAGCCAAACGCACCAACGCCAACTGCCCCCCCTGCCAGAGGCCAAACCGTTCAATCGCGGTGTAGGCGTAGCAGGAACAGGTGGGATAAAAACGGCAACTCGGTGGTTTCAACGGGGAAATCCACCGTTGGTAAACCCGAATCATGCCCAAGCACAGAGATTTCATGGGTTGGGTCGTTGGGGTTTTTTCATCGGTACCGTGGGACGGGGGCGGGGTGGCTCCACCGGCCAAGGTTGGGCGGATAACAATTCCCGCCGCAACCACACCGAGCGGTACAAATCCCGGGGGTAGTATTTCTGCCGCAGACACAGAACCATGTGACGGGAGGTTTCTTCCGTATCCAGAATGACCCAAGGCCCTTCTTCGGCCCAGTTGTCGTCCTTCAGATAGACCGTACTGCCTTGGGCAAGCTCCGGAGGAGTGGGAGTAGCCGATGGCGTCGCAAAGGTCATGGGCTTTTCCAAACCGATAACAATAGGCTACTCCGATTTTAGCCAACTGAACATGGCTCGCAAATCCCGTCCTACCTCTTCAATCGGATGCTCCGCTTCCCGCCGCCGCATGGCCGTAAAGCCCGGTTTGCCCGCTTGATTTTCCAGAACAAACTCCCGCGCAAATTGGCCGGTTTGAATTTCCGTGAGAATCTGCCGCATTTCCGCCCGCACCGCCTCATTAATCACCCGCGGCCCGCGCGTATAATCCCCGTATTCCGCCGTGTTGGAAATACTATCCCGCATCCGCGCTAAGCCGCCTTCCACGATCAAATCCACAATCAATTTCACCTCATGCAGGCATTCAAAATAGGCCAACTCCGGTTGATAGCCCGCCTGCACCAGGGTTTCAAAACCGGCTTTAATCAACGCCGTCAAGCCGCCGCACAGCACCGCCTGTTCCCCAAACAAATCCGTTTCCGTTTCTTCCCGAAAACTGGTTTCCAAAATCCCGGCTCGGGTGCCGCCAATCCCCTTGGCATAGGCCATGGCTCGTTCCCGCGCCTGGCCGGAAGCGTTTTGGTAAACCGCAAACAAACAGGGCACCCCCTGCCCTTGTACATACGTCCGCCGCACCAGATGCCCCGGCCCTTTGGGAGCCACCATGATCACATCCACCTCCGGGGGCGGCACAATTTGGGCAAAGTGAATGTTAAAGCCATGGGCAAACGCCAGAATCTTGCCCGGTTGGAGATGGGGTTGGATTTCCTGGAGATAAACGGTTTTTTGCACCTCATCCGGGAGCAGAATCATGATCAATTCCGCCTGCGCCGCCGCCGCCGCCACGGGTAACACCGTCAGCCCTTCCGCCTGCGCCTTGGCCGCCGACCGACTGCCAGGGTACAACCCTACCGTCACCGACAACCCACTGTCCCGCAGATTCAACGCATGGGCATGCCCCTGGGAACCGTAGCCGATAATGGCGATGGGTTTGGATTGCAAAAGGCCTAAATCCGCATCTGTGTCATAGTACATCCGAGCCATGCGTCACCTCTGGAGCAAAAATAGCTTTGGGTCTTTAATCATACCAGAATCTGAGAATGGGGAATCGTGGCTGCACTGAATAACTTGGCTCAACTACCGCCGCCCCAAGAGGTAATACACCCGCATATTCCCTTTACCTTTGACCGGAATTAACCCCCGTTCTTCGAGCTTAAACGTATCTTTGAGGTGCTGATAGGTGGCTTCCGAAACCTGAATGGTATTGGGATTGCCGATCATCTGCATCCGGCTGGCCGTATTCACCGTATCGCCCCACAAATCGTAAATAAATTTCTTCGTGCCGATCACCCCCGCCACCACCGGTCCGGTGTGCATGCCGATCCGCACCCGCAGCAGATGACTGGTGTGTTCATTCCCCTGCAACACCCGCAAAATATCCAGGGCAAAAGCCGCCACCGCCTGCGCGTGATCCGGTCGCGGGGTCGGGATTCCCCCCCCCACCATGTAGGCATCCCCAATAGTTTTAATTTTTTCTAAGCCATGCTGCTCCGCCAGCCAATCAAATCGGGAAAAAACCGCATTCAACAAAGCCACCACATCCTGAGCCGGCATCCGAGCCGCCAAAGAAGTAAAATCCACAATATCGGCAAACAACACCGTCACCGCCGGAAAATGATCGGCAATCACTTGTTGCCCGTGTTTCAAACGTTCCGCCACCGGTTTGGGCAGGATGTTCAGAAGGAGCCGCTCGGATTTTTCTTGCTCTAACCGTAACTGTTTATGTTTCTCATCCAAGGATTTGAGCGCGTGCGATAAATCAATGGTTAATTGCCGCAACTCGGCTTCCTTGGCCTTGCGTTGATCCATTTCATACTTCAGTCGTAAACTCGCCCGCACCCGCGCCAACAATTCAATCTGGTGGGGAGGTTTGACGATATAATCCGTAGCTCCCGCCTCAAAGGCCGCTTCTAAATCGGAAACTTCCACACTGGCCGTAACCATAATAATGGGAATATCGTGCAATTCAGGTTGGTTTTTGATGCGACGACAGGCTTCGATGCCGTTAATATGCGGCATACTCACATCCATCAGAATCAAATCCACCGATTGCCGGTTGAGGAGGTCAAAAGCAGCCATCGCATCATCACACCCCTGAATCTGCTGAAACCCCGCCGCTTTCAAAATCGCCACCAGCGACAACCGTTGCGCGGGAGAATCATCCACGATTAGGATTGTCATGCTCGTGAGTACTTGAGCAGAAACGGCAGAGTCCATCTAACGCCGTAGGAGTCACTAATTGTATCCTAAACCAAGTCCCCCAGCCACCCGAGAGGGTGCAGGTAAATTTAAGGTTTCTCATAGTCCATTACCAGAATTTAACCTTTGTGGGTCAAGGTTGCCGGTACACTAGGGTCAGTTGTGCGAGAGGAATCCCCATGCTTTTCGACAGTGAGCCCCAACGTGCCTGCTACGAAAAAATCCGTCCTTGGATGCAGGAATTGTTCGGTGACCAAGTGGAAATCCGCAATGACTTGCCTATTTTTATCATTCCGCGGGGATCGGCCTATGCCGCCGTAGAGGTGTTGCCGTGGACAGCGGACGATGCCATTATCTGCACTTGGTCTTATGTGGTCAAAGGGGCAGAATTAAAGCTGGAACTGTTGCAATATCTGCTGCGGCAAAATACCGAAATTCCCTTTGGTGCCTTTGGGATTGATGAGGATGGCGATATTCGTTTAGAACATGCCATTGTGGGTTCTACTTGTGACCCGAAAGAATTAGAAACTTCGGCCAAATCCATTATGGAAATGGCGGATCACTACGACGATGAGATTTCTAAATTAGCAGGGGGACAGCGAGCCTCGGATCGTTTGGGGATGCAATCTTAGCCGCAAAACAGGGCACGATCCCGTTCTGGGTCGGGCTGGCTTGTGTCATCCCCAAGCTGACTTGTAAGGGTGTGTTGTTCATTGTATGCTTAAACTATTATTTTATTATTTTGTGAGGAGTTTCACCCATGACCACGAATTCACCGGATGCAAGTAAGAAAATAGCCGCTGGGCTTTGCGGTATTTTTTTAGGATCTTTTGGGGTGCATAAATTCATTCTGGGCTACACAACTGAAGGACTCATTATGTTACTCGTCACGTTCTTGACGTGCGGCTTAGGGGGGATTGTGATGAGTATCATCGGCATCATTGAAGGTATCATCTACCTCACCATGAGTGATGAGCAATTTGTGAATACCTATGTTCTGAACAAAAAGGGTTGGCTGTAAAATTGTTATGCCTCTGCCCCCGTTACTCTCGCACTCCGGCATCACGGCTGGGGTATGCCTATGGGCAATTGCCTTCTATTGGTTCTTTTCCCCCCAAGCGGAGCAAATTTACGACTACCTCGCCCACCGTTGGCCGAGCGGGGTGGCTTCCCTGGTGGGGATACTCCCTTGGGTGGGGTTGGGTTTAGGCTGTGAATACCTATGCGATTGGTCTTTAGGCAAAAGTTGGGGGGTGAGTTTGGGTTTGCTGGCGGCGGTAGGAGCGGGGGTGTACGAGTTGGGTCGCCACAGTAATCGTCCGCCAGACTAGAAATCATTTCCAAAATAGCGACTAACGGGCACCTCTATTTATTTTTTATTTTTATATTTAGGGAATCTCTATTTATTAAAGCCAGCAGAAAATCATCTCGCTGGAATGCTGAGTTTACGGAGAACCAGAGACGGGGGCTGCGCCCCTGCCACCGCCGTTCTCTAAAATTAATAGAGGTTCCCTTTAGGGAATTAGGCAAGATTTTCTGATGCCCCGGCGACCGCCATTCTAAACTCAAATCGGATTGCTATAGAAACGAGAGAGGTGGGTGCACCCATTGATCCCGGCAAAATGCTATCGTTGCATTTGTTGAGGAGTGATGGTACCGACCCTATGAAACAGTCGGCGGGTGTCCCACGGCCAAAATGTTTGCGGTCAGCAGGAGTGAATTTGAATTATTGGTATGCGGTAGCACTGAGTACAGAATTGGGGCAAAAACCTTTGGCCATTCAACTGTGGCACCAGGATATTGTCCTATTTCGCAATCGCCACGGTCAGGTGCAGGCGCTGGCCAATCGCTGCCCCCATCGCTTCGTAAAACTCAGTAGCGGTTATGTTCAGGGGGATGACATTGTTTGCATCTATCATGGTTGGCGCTTTAACGGTGCTGGACATTGTACCGACATTCCCTATCTAAATGCCCAGCAGAAATTGCCGACTTGCCGCCTTCGTAGTTACCCGGTTCAGGAACGGCAGGGATTCATTTGGCTGTTTCCCGGTGATCCCACCCAAGCCCAAAACCATCAGCCGGTGGATTTACCCGAATGGGAGCATTTGAATTATGTGGTGAGTGTGGCACCCATGAATTTTCAGGCGCATTTTTCCTTTTTAATTGAAAATTTAATGGATATGTATCACGGTCATTTACACCGCAATTTTCAACCCTGGGGCAATGCCGTTTTACACAAAAAAAGTACCGGTTCCGACTGGGTGGAAGCGGAATATCACGCCCTATGTTACTTCCGTATTGACCGCCCCTGGTCGGCAATTCAGCTTTTTATTCCCCAATTGCGGCGGGGCTTTCCCACCTCCTTGATTGTCCGTTATGAATACCCCCATTGGCATTCCTGGCTGGGGAAGGATTTTCGCTTGTATTGCCTGATTGCCCCGGTGAGCGCCACCCAAACCCGTGCCTATTTAATTCATACCGCTTCCCTGGGCGCCTTTCGGGATTTACACCGCCTGCCCATTTGGTTTCGCCGCTGGGTCAAAAATCGCTGTTTTAACGCGGCGAAAGACTTTCTTCAAGGTTTAATCCGAGAAGATGTATTCATGATGGAACAAGAACAACAGGCGTATCTACAAAACCCAGAACGCCGGGGTTTGGAAGTGAATCCCGTCATCGGCTCAGTACAGAAATTGATCGAACAACAAGCGCAGATTTACAGCACCCTATAACACCAAAGACTGAGGTTCAGCCTCAATCAACTTGGCCAAATCCTGCAAAAAGGCCGCCGCATGGGAACCGTAAATCACCCGGTGGTCGCAGGTGAGCGTCACCCGCAGCCGCCGCCGCACCGCAATACAACCATCCGGCAAAGCCACCACCTCCGGTTGCGCCGCCCCCACCGCCAAAATCGCCCCCTGGTGCGGCGGTAAAATCGCATCGAATTGCTCCACCCCAAACATCCCCAAATTGGACAGGGTAAATGTACCACTGTTGTACTCATGGGGTTGGAGTTGTTTCATTCTGGCGCGTTTGACCAAATCCTGCCAGGTGCGCGAAAGAGTGTAAATATCCTGTTGGTGGGCATTGGCCAGTACCGGCGTGAGCAGACCGCCATCGTCCATTGCTACTGCCACCGCAATGTTAATCGCTTCTGGCCGGTGAATCCCCTGCTCCGTGTAGCAACTATTCATCAGGGGATGTTGGGTCAATGTTAGGGCAATCGCCTTCGCCAGTAATGCGGTCATCGTCACGCCTTTAGCCTTAATTTGTTGGTACAAGGTATCCAAGGCGTTGGTGGTGATGGCATAGGTCACCCGAAAGACCGGCACGGACAGACTGGCTACCATATTGCGGACTACCGCCTGCTGCAACGTATTCAGAGGGGTAATCGTGCCATTGGCGGCGGGGCTGACCGGTTGCGGCGCCGGTGGTGTAACGACGACCGGCTGAGGTACGGGCTGAGAAGTCACCACAACCGGGGCAACGGGGGTCGGAGGGGCTTTGGGGGCAGCTAACTTGAGTACATCTTCGGCCACGATCCGCCCATAGGGGCCGCTACCACGCACCTGTGATAAATCCAGATGATATTCCTGTGCCAATTTTTTCGCCCGCGGCGAGGCCATCACCCGCCCATTGGGCCCCGGCGCAGCGGTGACCAATGCCGGAGTGGGGGAGGCCGTGGCCGTAACCGGTTCTGCCGCTGACTGAGCCTGATTCAGGTACTGTTCCGGGTTTTTCTGCACCGCCTGCATTTCTTCGATGGTTTCGGCGATCAAGGCAATCGGTTGCCCGGTGGGAGCCTGTCCACCGGCGGGTACCAAAATCGCCGCCAGATAGCCCTCCTGAAAGCACTCGGCCTCCATATCGGATTTGTCGGATTCCACCACCACAATGTTTTCATTTGCCTTGACATAATCGCCCACTTGCTTTAACCAGGCCACCACTTTGCCCTCGGTCATCGTGGAACTCATTACCGGCATCTCAAAAGGGTGAATCATAGCAGTATCCGACCGTCAACTTTATCTATCATAACCATGAGTGGGGACAGAAATAAACCATTATGATAGGAACAGTCCATGAGTAGGGGCGGTGGTAATGTCAAGCGAATGGCTAACGCAAGCGCAAACCTATCTGAAACAAAAAGAGTATGAACAATTGGTTGATTTCAGCCAAGAAATTTTAGGTAAACAGACCGATTCTGCCCCGGCCTACGCCTATTTAATCATTGCCCAACTTGCCCAAGAAGATGTGGATGCGGCCCAGGCAACTTGGTTAGAATGTTTACTGCATTTGCCCGAAGCACAGCACCAAGTAATCCTCAATATCCTAGAACAAACGGCTACAGAATATCACGAAGAAAACCCAAACTTGGCCTGCTGGTTGCGCCAATGGATTTGGGAAATTGCCCCTGAGAATGGAGAGAATTTATTACTGTTTGCCGAACTCCTGGCAAGGAATCACAATTTCCAGCGGTTGCAAGAACTGGAACTCGCCCAATCGCTCCATCAATTGGCACCCGCTAGTTTCAATCTAAAAACCCTCAAAAATACTCTATATATTATTTTCAAAGAAATTGAAGGTAAAGTCCTAGAAAACTGGCATTTAGAATTATTAGATTTGGGTCTGAAATCCCTGGAAGAATTCCCAAACACCGTTTTTCTGAGTGCGATGGTGCAACACCATGAAAAAGGCAATACTGAACTCTGTCGTTCCCTCTTGGAATGGTGCCTTCAACAAGAGCCGAACAACTGTGATTTTCACTATTTTTTCGTCGGTGTCACCTATCATATTAAAGATTACCGCACCGGCTTAAAACGGGCGCGAGAGTTATATGAATTAGCGAAAACGCATGGAACTTTTCTCCATCAACTGGATGCGATTGATAAAATCCTGCAAGGTCTATCCTACATCCGTGGTAAAGAACAACAGGAATATCAAAAGGTTGGCCAGCAATATATTGACACTTTAGAGCAGGTAATTCAACTGGATGACCAAGCCATTAGCGAAATGTTAGAACACACGGTGAGGGCACCCTTTAATGTCCCGTTTTTGCTGCCCTATCTCCGGGATGATCTCGTCAATAATCAACGCTTGAAACGGGAATTTGTCCGCCGCATTACTAGGGCGGTTCAAGCTAAAAATAGAGTCTTTACCCACTCACCCCGGCGGCGGGAGAAATTACGAGTTGGGTTCCTATCCCATACCTTCAAAAAACACTCGGTAGGCTGGTTGATGCGTTGGTATTTGCGGCATACGAATCGGCAAAAATTAGACTTTTATATGTATGCTTTGGTGAATCAACCGGATGCCTTTGCCCATGAGTATTTACTGCCCGAATGTAAGGCTTGTGTTTATTACCGTGACCCCAGGGCGATGGCAGAACAGATTTATAAAGATGAGATTGATATTTTAATTGAGTTGGACAGTGTGACCTTGAATGTGGTGGGGGTGGTGTTGGCGCACAAACCGGCTCCGGTGATGGCCAGTTGGCTGGGTTGGGATGCCATGGGTTCACCGGCGGTGGATTACTTTATTGTTGACCCCTATGTTCTCCCGGATAATGCCCAGGAGCATTACCCGGAAACTCTCTGGCGTTTACCCCATGCCTACATTGCCGTTGATGGCTTTGAAATCGGGGTGCCGACTTTGCGGCGGGAAGATTTGGGTATTGCCGGCGATGCTACGGTTTTTTACAGCGCCCAGACCAGTTATAAACGCCATTATGAAACGGTGCGTTTCCAGTTGGAAATTATCAAAAATGTCCCCAATAGTTATCTTCTGATTAAGGGGATTGGCGACCAGCAGGGTATTCAGGATTTATTTACCGATTTGGCACAAACAGTAGGATTAAACCCCGACCGTTTGAAGTTTTTAGAACGGGATGTGAATGAGTATATCCATCGAGCCAATATGGGGATTGCCGATGTGATTTTGGATACCTATCCCTACAACGGCGCAACGACAACTTTAGAAGCCCTGTGGGCGGGGGTGCCTCTGGTGACTTGGGTGGGGCAACAATATGCCGCCCGGAATAGTTATAGTTTTTTGGTGAATTGTGGGATTGAGGAAGGCATTGCTTGGAGTGGCGCAGAATACGTGGAATGGGGGATTCGCTTGGGAACAGATGCCCTATTACGTCAAAAAATTCGCCAAAAATTGTTCCTATCCCGCCGCACTTCTCCCCTGTGGAACGGTCGGCAATTCGCCCGGGATTTTGACCAAATGTTATGGCAAATGTGGCAGCGGTATCAGGATACGCAGCCGCTGGTTTAGTTCAGGCATGGGCAGCCTCTAAAATGGGATCATGGCATCCAGTTCTGGGTAGGAGATGGGATGGATTTAACCCTTCAGATTTGGCGGCAGAGTCATCCCGAACCAGCGGGGCAGTTCGTTGTCTATCCCATGCGAGACGTTTCGCCGGCATGGTCGTTGCTGGAGGTGTTGGATCAGCTCAACGAACATTTGCTACGGGCGGGGGAGGTGCCGGTGGCATTCGCCAGCGACTGCCGGGAGGGGATTTGCGGCAGTTGTGGTCTGTTGGTGAACGGGATTCCCCATGGGCAGGCGGGGGTGACCACCTGTCAGGTCTATATGCGGCACTTTCAATCGGGACAAACCCTGACTCTGGAGCCGTTTCCCGGCTTCCCGGTGGTGCGGGATTTGGTGGTGGATCGCAGTGCCTTTGACCGGATCATGGCGCAGGGGGGCTATATCAGCGTCAATGTGGGCAGTGCGCCGGAAGCAAATACGATGCCGATTCCCCCCGATACGGCGGTGCAGGCGTTTAATGCCGCTACCTGCATCGGCTGTGGCGCCTGTGTGGCGGCCTGTCCCAATGGCGCGGCCGCCCTGTTCGTGGGAGCCAAAATTACCCATCTCAGTTTGCTGCCCCAGGGGCAACCGGAGGCGGCCAAGCGGGTGCAGGCAATGGTGGCGCAAATGGATGCGGAGGGGTTAGGACATTGTTCCAATCACGGCGAATGTGCGGCGGTCTGTCCCCAGTCCATTCCCCTGACGGTGATTGCCCGGTTGCGGCGGCAGTACTGGCGGGCTTGGCTGTAGGGTGATTAGCAGCCGTCGGCATCCGCTGGTGCGCCACATCCGGCAGCTCCATACCCCCAAGGGACGGCGGGAAACGGGGCAGTTTCTCTTGGAAGGAACCCATCTGCTCAGCGCTGCCCTGGAGCAAGGGGTTGAGTTTCAGTATATTTGCTATACGTTAGATTGGGCGGAACGTTATCCCGATTGGGTTCCCCAATTTCCAGCCGCCGTTGCCCAGCCGGTCAGTCCTGCAGTGATGGAGGTATTGGCAACGACGGTTCATCCCGACGGGGTGGTGGGGGTGGCCCTGATCCCGCCGGGGGGCACCCTGCCGGCACCGGGGCGGTTGAATCTGTTGGGACATCGGCTGCAAGACCCCGGCAATGTGGGTACGTTGATACGGACGGGGGCGGCGGTGGGGGTGAAGCGTTTACTGCTCACCGAGGACAGTGTGGATCCCTACCACCCCAAACTGTTGCGGGCGGCGGCAGGGCAGTGGTTTCGCTGTGCGCCCTATGTCTGTGCTGACCCGTTAACTGTGATGCAACAATACCGACAAAATCAGGTGCAAATCATTGCTGCCGATGCCCAAGGGGAATGCCTTTATTGGCAGGTGGACTGGACGCGCCCCAGCCTACTATTGTTGGGCAATGAGGGACAGGGATTGCCCGGAACCTGGTTAGAACGGGCGGATCAGGTGGTGCGGATTCCCCAGCAAACCGGTGTGGAATCTCTCAATGTGGCGGTGGCGGCGGCGGTGTGTTTGTACGAGGCGCAACGCCAGACCTGGACAAAATCGCAGCCCTGAATTAAAATCAGAGATCGTCACAAATTGAGTCGCAACCATGAACGCGCAAGCCATCATTCGGTCACTGGAGGCCGAGTATCTCAAGGCCGACCTGCCCCAGGTGGAAATCGGTGATATTGTCAAAGTGGGGGTGGTGATCCAGGAAGGGGGCAAGGAGCGGGTGCAGCCCTACGAAGGGGTGGTAATCGCCCGCCGGGGCACGGGGGTGAATCTGAGTATTACGGTACGTAAAACCTTTCAAGGGGTGGGAGTCGAGCGGGTGTTTTTGCTGCATTCGCCCCGGATTGCCAGTATTCAGATTTTGCGGCGTTCGGTGGTGCGGCGGGCAAAACTGTACTATCTGCGGCAGCGGGTGGGTAAGGCCACTCGTTTGAAGCAACGGTTTAGTTA
>CALHCP010000088.1 GCA_937936705.1 uncultured cyanobacterium
TCATCCCCCAGTTCCTGCAGAACCCGGATCAGGGCAATCCCCGGTCGGTTGGTGGGCATGGTGGCATCCCCCTCCTCCGGTACCGTAATGGTGCTGGCCCAGTTGGGGTTGCGGCTCACCGGCATACTGGCCGCCCGACTCACCGCATTTTGCATCTCCAGTACCCCGATGGGCACATCCCGGGCGAAATAGGGAATGCCATCCACGACAATGCTGATTTCCGTATTGTCATGACCAATGTCCACCACCGCCGCCGCTTCCCGATCCGTGAAGGTCTGGCGCATCTGCTCCCGCAACGTGCGTAACAGGGCAAAACTGCTGATCTCCACACTGCGGGGGGTCAACCCAGCTTTCTGAGCGGTTTCGACATAACTATCGGTGGTCTCCTTGCGGGTGGCGGCCAACAGCACATCCATCTGCTCCTGGTCGTCTCCCACCCGGGAAAGCCCCAATTTCTGAAAATCTAAATCCGCTTCCTCCCGCGGGTAGGGCAAGAATAAAGCCGCCTGCTCATTCTCCACATTCTCCCGCAATTCCATGTCATCCAACTCCGCCGGTAACTTCACCAACCGGGTCACCGCCCGGTGCGACGGAATCGCCAAAGCTGCCCGTTTGGCCTTAATTTTATTCTCCTGCATTAAATTCTTAATCAGTTCGGCGACCCCGTCCCGGTCAACAATCTGACCGTCCTCGACAAAACCCTCCGGCATTTCCACCGAAGCCAAAGCGACTAGCTTGAGAGCCTGCTTTTGCCTCCTAATCTGGGCAACCTGCAACACCATGGGGGTCAGTTCAATTCCCACACCCTGGGCACCACCCTGAAAAAATCCTGTCATAACCCTCAGCCGTAGGTATCGTTAATAATCTAACATCCACACCGTGTGAGGGTAGGAACCTAAGGCATCTGTGGGGTGCGATACACACACCAACCATTAACTTGAACCAGCCTGATGCAGGAACGAATGAGATTAGCTTCATTATTACACGAGCTGTGGGGATTATGTAAAGCCCCCCAGGGAGATTTAACGGCGTGACCACGCCCGTCCCCCCCACCAAAGCAGTGCCGCCACGCCCAAACCCGCCCCCAACCAGATTGAGCCTCCCCCGGCCAAGCCACTGCCCAGCCAGACCACCGGTGCGACGCCGACGACCGTCCCCGGCACCAGCGTAACCAGATAAACCCGCCAGGAAATCCCCACCAGCCCCGCCCCATAATTCACCAGGCCGTAGGGGAAAATGGGCAACAAGCGCACCCAAAACAACACCATGCCCCCCCGCCGGTTGAGCTGTTGCTGCCAACCCGGCCAGTGTTTGGCCAGCCGCCGCTTGACCCAGGCGTGACCGACCCCCCGCGCCAGGGCAAATCCCACCAGGGCAGCCAGCAATGCCCCCACCACCGTCCACAGCAGTCCCCACCCCGGCCCAAACATCACCCCGGCGACCACATTCAACGGCGTCGTGGGCAGCAAAGCCAGAGTGGTTAGCATATAGACACCGATGTACAGCCCCGGCGCCCAGAAGCCGCTGGATGCAACCCAGTGGGTGAGGGTTTGAGTCAACTCGCCCGTCATCGTGACCATACCGCCTGCCCCTGCTGCTTCGATTGTAGATACGCGATGCCCCGTTTTTCCCTGCCCGAAAACTGGCCGACCACCCCCACTGCCGCCCGGGCGTGGCAAAGGCAACTGGCCCAACAGGTACGCACCGACGATGACCTGCCCGTGATCCATACCGTCGCCGGGGTGGATGTGGGATTCGTCGCACAGAACCAAATCGCCCGCGCCGCCATTGCCGTGCTGAGCTACCCGGACTTGCGCCTACAAGAACCGAGTGTGGCCTACTTGCCGGTCACCTTCCCCTATATCCCCGGATTACTTTCATTCCGGGAAATTCCGGTGATTTTAGCCGCCTTGAATCAACTGCAACGGCTCCCGGATTTACTGCTGTGCGACGGTCAGGGCTACGCCCATCCCCGCCGGTGTGGGATTGCCTGCCATTTGGGACTACTGACCGACCTACCGGCCATTGGGGTGGCCAAATCCCGCTTGGTGGGATACCACGCCCCGGTGGGAGAACAACGGGGGGACTGGCAACCCCTGATCGACCGAGGGGAAACCATCGGCGCCGCCCTGCGGACACGACCCGGTACCCACTTGCTCTATATCTCCCCCGGCCACCGGATTGGCTTAGCGACGAGTATCCGCTATGTTCTGAACTGCACCCGCCGCTACCGCCTGCCCGAAACCACCCGCTTCGCACACAAACTCGCCTCTGCCCCGCCCTTGCCCCTATTTGCCCCAGAGCCAGAAAGTAAAGTTTTATAACAAAAATAACGTCAAGCCAGCATACCAGCTTGACGGGGCGGGAGACGCCGGTTAAATTAGGGACACCCGGGTATGAGTTCACTATGTCAGACAAACACAAAGTTACGGTTTATCTCTCCCCAGAATTGCATCGCCAGCTAAAGATTCGGTCGGCGATGGAGTCGGAACCCATGTCGGCGATGGTTGAGCAGGCGGTGGCGTTCTATCTGTCCCATCCCCAGGTGGTAGCGGGGCAATGTGGTCAGACCCATGTGGTGCATCATTGTCCTGAGTGTGCAACGGCGGTGGTGGTACGGGACGGCGCTTTGGTGGCATTACGGGATGCGACCGATGCGGTCTTAGCCGACCCGGTGCCCAACTTTGCTCCCCGAGAAGTGTTGGTTCCCTGTTAAGTTCGTTCCTGCGAGGCTGGTGTCATGTCCGATGAATTGGTCACGTTGCTCAAAGCTCAATACCCTCTAATTTATGTGGTCACCCCGGAGGAGGAGCGGGCAGAGCAATGGATTGTGCAGGCGACCCAAGAGACGCGGCTGATTCAGCGAGTCTTCACTTGGACGGTGACCCACGGGTTATTGGAGTACGGCCATCCTCGGAGCAACAGTCAGCATCACAACACGGTTTCGCCGGAAACGGCTTTGGATTGGGTGATCCGGCACAAGGAAGCCGGGGTCTTTATCTTCAAAGATTTGCATCCGTTTACCGATTCTCCGGCGGTGAATCGCTGGTTGCGGGATGCGGTGGCGAGTTTCCGGGGCACTCGTAAGGCGATTATTCTGCTGTCACCGGTGTTGCAGGTGCCGGTGGAGTTAGAGAAAGAGGTGGTGGTTTTGGATTTCCCGCTACCGACGGCGGCGCAGTTGGGGGAAGTATTGGCGCAGCAGTTGGCGCAGGTGAAACAAACCCGGATGGACAAGGCAACCAAAGAAAAGTTGGTTGCCGCTGCCCAGGGGTTGACTTTGGACGAGGCGGAAAAGGTGTTCCGCAAGGCGCAGGTGCGCTCCGGGCGGTTGACGGAGGCGGAAGTGGCGGTGGTGGCGGCGGAGAAGAAGCAACTGATCCGGCGCAACGGCATTTTGGAGTATATCGAAGAGGAAGCCACTCTGGAGCAGGTGGGGGGCTTAGAGGAATTAAAGCGTTGGTTGCGGCAGCGTTCGCAGGCGTTTACGGAGCGGGCGCGGCAGTACGGTTTGCCCCAGCCGAAGGGGATGTTGATCTTGGGGGTGCCGGGGTGTGGCAAGTCTTTGATTGCCAAAACCACGTCCCGGTTGTGGGAATTGCCCCTGTTGCGGTTGGATATGGGGCGGATTTATGACGGTTCGACGGTGGGGCGTTCGGAGGCGAATTTGCGCAGTGCCCTGAAAACGGCGGAATCCATTGCGCCGGTGATTTTATTTATTGATGAACTGGACAAAGCCTTTGCCGGGTCGGCGGGGTCGGCGGACAGTGATGGGGGCACGTCGTCGCGGATTTTCGGCAGTTTCCTGACCTGGATGCAGGACAAAACCTCGCCGGTGTTTGTGATGGCGACGGCCAACCGGGTGGATAAGCTACCGGGGGAATTCCTGCGCAAGGGACGGTTTGACGAGATTTTCTTTGTGGATTTGCCCAATTTAGAGGAACGGCGGGAGATTTTCCGGATTCATTTGAAGCAACGCCGTCCCGAAATTGACCGGTTTGACCTCGACCAGTTGGCTAAAGTTTCCGATGGGTTTTCCGGGGCAGAGATTGAGCAGGCAGTGATTGCGGCCATGTACGATGCCTTTGCCCAAGACCGAGAGTTTACCCAGTTGGATATTATTGCTGCCGTGAAGGCGACCCTGCCCTTATCCCGGACGATGACGGAGCAGGTGACGGCTCTGCGGGATTGGGCGAAACAGCGGGCGCGACCGGCAGCGGCTTCAGTAGCTGAGTATCAGCGGCTGGAGTTTTAACAGGCTTTTGGCTCTACCGGGTCAAAAGGCTCGTTTGACAACGAGCAGTTCATCGTAAACCAAGACACTCTCAGGAGGATAATCTCATGTCTCACTTCAGCACCCTGCGGACCAAAATCACCGAAGCCGAAGTTCTCAAGCAGTCTCTGCGCGACTTGGGCTTGCAAGTCAAAACCAACGCCGATGTGCGGGGCTACAACGGGCAACGGCTGCGCGCCGACATCGTGGCCGTTTTGGAAGGTGAATACGACTTGGGTTGGTCTCGTAATGCCGACGGGAGCTTCGACCTGATCGCCGATTTGTGGGGGGTGGCCAAAAAGTACAACCAAACTGAGTTGATCAACTCCATCAACCAGAAGTACGCCATCAACAAAACCTTGGCGGAAGTGAAGCGGCCGGGTCTGCAAAACGCCAACGTGAAACTCGTGGTGCAAAAGTAACGACGATTTGCGTTCCCAATGGTGTCGGGTTGGTTCCCCTGAGCCAGCCCGTTTTTATGTTTGGGAACTTCTATAAATTCGGGATAGGCGCTCGCCGGGGCGCCGCCCCCGTCTTTGGTTCTCCACAATCTTTGTCTTCACATCAGGTCACATTAGCGATACAGCACTACGGGTAGCAGTTAGAACCATTTTGCCCTCACCCCTGCCCCTCTCCCAGAATGGGAGAGGGGAGTCAAAACCCAAACGGGGCGGTGCTGGGGCATCCTCATACGAATTGGTTCTGCTTACCTATGGTTGACCGAGAACCTAGGTCGGAGGCGGTGTGCTACAAAAGTCATCGGCTTCATCCGCCGATATAATGATCTCTCCCTGGAAAAAATCGGCCAATCGTTGGGCGGCACGGATCGCTGCCTCGTAGCCGAACAGCTCCGGTGCCGGGGGGCGGGTCGCAGGTGGTGTCTCAACCGGAGCCGGAGCGGGCTGCACAGAAACGGGGGCGGGGGCAGGGGGGGAAGTGGCAACTACCGGTGTGGATGCAGGGGGGGCGCCCTTGGCGGCAATTAAAGTAATCTGAATCGTTTTCTTGAGAACCTGTTTGAAAGCCAACTGGACATCTTTAATTTTGCCCTGAGCAGCTTGCAACAAGGCCGAGGACTTGAGGGCGATTTCCGCGTGTTGGTCATCTAAAGTGACGAGGGTTGCATCCTGAAAGAGGGAACGGCTGGGCACTTTTTTGATGTGTGCCACCACTTCTGCCCAAAGCTGCGCTAGGTTGCTGCGATCTAGCTCCTGGTTAGGAGGCGCCGGGGGCGCTGCCGGAGCAGTCGTTGGGCCGGAAACCGAGGTTTTGGGAGGGGCTGCAGGGGGAATAGGCGGGGTCGCCCGGGCAAAAACCCCCTGATTGTTGACGCTATTACTCTTACTTTTACTTTTATTCTGATGCTGATCTGGATGGGTGGGGTGGGCAGGCGGAGGACTGGGCTGAGGTGCTGTCATCACCACCGGAGTTTGGGCATGGCCGGTGCTGTTTTGCTCGTGGCTAAGCTGCCACCAACCCAGCAACGTCACTTCCAGCCACAGATGGGGTTGGGTGGTATGGCGAATTTGCGGTTCGCTCTGGCGGAGATAATCCTGGGCTTGCCACAAATCCGCGGTCGTCATCTGTTGCCCCAGGGTTTGTAATTCCTGCCAAGTATCCGGCATCAGGGTGGTTAAGTGCCTTTGCTGCGGGGCGGTCAGGGCAATCAAGCCATCCCGGACAAACCCCACCAGTTGTTGGTACAGTTGCAGGGGTTCCCAGCCGCGCTCCAGCAATGCCCGTGCCCGTTCCAGCACCGTTACCAAGGATTCGGTATAAATGCTCCGCACCAAATCCAGTAAATCCCGTTCCGGCACCCGCCCGGCCAACTGCCACACCTGTTCCGGCTGGATGGGCGGGGGGAGCAGACTCAGTTGATCCAGCAAACTTTCCGCATCCCGCATCCCCCCGCCGGCCAACTGGGTCACCAAGGTCAACGCCGCCGGCGTAATCTCAATCCCCTCTTGTTGGGCAATCCGGCGCAGATGAGCTTCCATCTCCGCTTGGGGAATGCGGCGAAAATCAAACCGCTGGCACCGGGAAATGATGGTGGCGGGCACCCGTTGCGGGTCGGTCGTCGCCAGGACAAAAACCACCCGCTCCGGGGGTTCTTCTAAGGTTTTTAATAAGGCATTGAACGCCGCCCCGGAGAGCATATGGCATTCATCAATGATAAATACTTTGTACCGAGCTTGCACCGGCGCAAACTGCGCCCGTTCGATCATCTCCCGCACGTTATCCACCCCGGTATGGCTGGCCGCATCAATCTCGATAATGTCCAGAGCCGTGCCTCGGCTAATCGCCTGACAAAGGCTGCAGACCCCACAGGGTGACGGCGTGGGGGCATCGGTACTTTGGCAATTGAGAGCTTTGGCGAGAATGCGCGCCGAGGAAGTTTTGCCCGTCCCCCGCGGCCCGGTGAACAGATAGGCAGGAGCAATGCGACCCAGGCGCACCCCATTGCTGAGGGTGGTGCGGATCACCTCTTGACCCACCAACTGGGCAAAGGTTTGGGGGCGATATTTATGGTGGAGGGGGATGTACACAGGGAATAATCGGAATTATCCCCATTATCTCAAGCCCCCGGTTCCAGCGATACGGGAACCGTCACCGGGGTGGCAGCTTGGAACCGCTGCCGTTGGTTAATCACCGTGATACTGATCAAGGTTAAAATCACCCCGGTCAACTGCCAGAGGGTCAAGTTTTCCCCCAAAAACAACGCCCCAAACGTCAGCGCAAACACCGGCGTTAAAAACGTCAACGCACTCAAGCTGGTGAGATTGCCCTGCGCGGCTAAATAGAAAAACAATCCATAGGAAGCGGCACTGCCCAACACCGTGCTGTAAGCCAGGCCCAACCAGCCCCAGCCGTCCAAGTTGACCCAAGCCGTACCCTCCGTCAACCCGGAGAGCAGCACCAAGGGCATCCCCCCCAACACCATGTGCCAGCCCGTAGCCACCAGCGGGTCAACCCAACGGCTCAGCCAACGCATCATCACCGTCCCCACCGCCATCGCCACCGCCGCCAGCAACATCCACCATTCACCGTGACCAAAAATCCGTGCCCAGTCCAGCCCATGCAACCACTCCTGGGGCGGCAGGGCAATCATGGCAATCCCCCCCAAACCCAAGCCCAACCCCAGCCAGCCCCACAGACCAATCGTTTCCCCATACAACCACCAGGCCAGCAGAGCCACCACCAACGGCTGCGAATCAATCATCACCGACCCCAAGCCTGCCTGCGTCCGCGCCAAACCCGTCACCAAAAAACCTTGAAACAGGGTGCCATCCACCAGCGCAAACAGCAGAATTGCCCCCCATGCTCGCCAGGAACGGGGTTGTGACCGCCCCATGACCACTGCCGCCAGTAACACCAATACCCCCGCCGGGATCAGGCGAAATGCCCCCAAAAATAGGGGAGCCGTCTGGGGCAAGACCGCCTTCATCACGATCATGGCCGTACCCCAAAAGAAAAATGGACTGATCAACCAGAGAGGATGCATGGA
>CALHCP010000089.1 GCA_937936705.1 uncultured cyanobacterium
ATGGTGGTGCGCTACCGGTTGGATACCTGCGGGATTAAACTCAAGCTCACCCATTGGCAGGCGCTGGATTTAGCCCAGCGGCAGTGGTTGGTGGATACTCCCTGCGATACGGTGACAGAGCAAGAGCACTACGCCCACCAACTGCAAACCTGGGTGGTAGAAAAAACGGGGCAACCCGCAGGCACGATCGGGGTCGATCCCGTCTGGCTGAATGCGATGGAAGTCCCCCCCGATTTGCTGGAGCAAATCACTCTGGCAGACTGGCAGCGGTTAAGCCCTCTCCAGCGATTTGCGCTCATCAAACTCAGTCGTTCGGGGCATGAACACCGCAATTTACCCCAGGCGCTGGCGGAGTTTGGCATCGGCAACCGTATCTAACCGTAGCGAAAGTGACATCGCTGATCCCAGTCTCCTGCTTAAAGTACTCATGAAGAGAGGTGGAGAATGAGCGCAGTCCATGCGCATAGAAGAATTACGGGCGTTTTTAGTGGTGGCAGAAACAGGTAGTTTCCAAAAAGCAGCACAGACCTGTGGGGTCAGTCAGCCGACCGTAAGCCGTCAGGTGCAAGCCCTGGAGGCGGATTTGGGCATGTCTTTGTTTCACCGGGGGGGACAGGCGAAATTGACCGTGGCGGGTGAAACCTTTTTGCCCCACGCCCGCAAGATGTGGCAAGAGTGGCAGGCAGCCAGTTTGGCGTTGCAGAATTTGCACCAGGGCAAGCAGGAGGAATTGTGTGTGGCGGCGATTCATTCCGTGGTCGCCTACGTTCTGCCGAATTTTTTGCCCCGGTTTTGCCAAAGGTTTCCCTATATGCAGCTACGGGTGACGGCTTTGGGCAGCGACCGGGCGTTAAAAGTCCTCAAGGATGGCTTGGTGGATGTGGCCGTGGTGATGGATAACCCCGACCTGCTGGGGCGGTCAGAGCTGGTGTCCCAACCGATTTATGAAGAAGGGGTTGCCGTGCTCATGGCTGATGACCACCCGTTGCGGGAATATGAGGTCGTGCCCTGGGAGGCGTTGGCACAGTACCCTCAGGTGGTGTTCAAAGATGGCTATGGGATGCGCCGCTTGGTGGAAAAGGGGTTTGCCCGCTATGGCTTGACGGTGCCGGTCGCTTTAGAATTAAATACCCCGGAAGCGTTTGTAGGGGTGATTCGCCGGAGCCGGATGGTGGCTGTATTGCCGGAAATGTTGGTGCAGGAAGCGATCCGCGATCGGCAACTGCTGACTCGCCCGCTGGTGGACGGGGAACAGTGGCGGCGTAAGGTGGTGGTGGTGACCAGTAAAGACCGCTTGGATTTGCCCCCGATTGCCTATTTCTACGACCTTTTAGAGACCTGTCCCTTACCGGTGCCTTCATGAGCCAGGAATTTCGTGAATTTGTCCGCAAAATCGGCAGTGGGGCGCACACGCACCAGGATTTAACCCGTGCAGAAATGCACCGAGCTATGAGTTTGATGCTCACCCAACAGGCGACCCCGGCGCAAATCGGGGCGTTTTTCATCGCCCACCGCATCAAACGACCCACCGGCGCAGAATTGGCGGGGATGTTAGATGCCTATGAAGCCCTCGGACCCCGCCTGGATGCCATTGACCATCCTAAACCCGTTGTCGTGCTGGCCCAACCCTACGACGGGCGCGACCGCACCTTGCCCTTGAGTCCCCTGACGGCTTTGGTGTTAGCCAGCGCCGGGTTGCCGGTACTCCAACACGGCGGGGAACGGATGCCCACCAAGGAAGGATTGCCCCTGGTGGCAGTATGGGAAGCCCTGGGGATCAATTGGCGGCAGTATTCTTTAGGACAAATACAAAAGATTTTTGCCGAGACCGGGTTAGGGTTTCTCTATTTACCGCGACATTTTCCCCAAGCGGAGGCGCTGGTGCCCTACCGGCGCGAGATCGGCAAACGTCCTCCCATTGCCACTCTGGAAATGCTGTGGGTACCCTACAGCGGGCGGCATCATCTCGTAGCGGGTTTTGTCCATCCCCCCACCGAGCAGACCATGCGGGAGGCATTGACCCTGCGGGGAACTGAGGAATTTACCACCGTGAAGGGCTTAGAAGGCAGTTGTGACCTGCCCTTGGATCGCACCGCCATTATTGGTCTGGGGGCGAACGAGCGCTTGTTACTCAAACCCCAAGCCTATGGAGTAGCAGGATCAAACATTAGGTTAGAAGAAGGTTTAGCGCAAATGACCGCAGTTCTTCAGGGGGCAGAGGTGCCGCTGCGGCCGGCCTTGCTGTGGAATGCCGGTTTTTATCTGTGGCGGTTGGGAGTGGTCAGTGATATTGCCGAAGGGATGGACAAAACAGCCGCTCGGCTCGACCAACAAAGGGTAGCCAAATATCTGCATGAACTGACGATATTGGCAGCCAAAGGTTAAGCAAAAGGTGAAAAGCCAGTCTGGAAGCGGATATTGGGGACAAACGCAGCCCCCGGCCTGAATTCTGAAAAGGGTTGGTGCGCCGCTCCGGTTAGATTGCTAGAGCGATCCTAAATGAATTGAGAATGGCAGTCGCCGGGGCGCCGCCCCCTTCTCTGGTTCTCCAGAATCCTCGTTCTCAAATCAGGTCATACTGCTATATTGAGATAACCGGATTGGATGCCTATGCCATGAACCGACACCTGCGCTCCTGGTTATTCCCCCTGACTCTAGGCATGGGTGCCGCGCTGCTGCTCTGGCCTGGGGTGATTGTGGTGCAGACCTCCCTCGCACCCGCTTGGCATTGGCAAAATTACGTGCTGGCTTGGCAACAGGCGCAACTCTTGCCCGCCTTGCTCGTGTCATTGGTTGTGGCCGTAGGGGTCGTCTTGACCCAAGGGGCAACGGCGGTGTTGGCGGGTTATGCCCTCGCCCGCGGGGAATTTACCGGCAAAAAGCTAATTTTAGCCTTGATCATTGCCAGTATCGTGGTGCCGTTGCCGGTGTTGGTCATCCCGGTATTTTTGGTGTTAAAGGCAGGGCATTTACTCAATACGCTGGGAGCCTTAATTTTACCCAGTAGCGCCAGTGGTTTTAGCATTTTTTGGATGCGCCAGTATTTCTTGACCATCCCCAGCGAACTCGAAGCGCAAGCCCTGTTAGACGGAGCCAAACCCGGGCAGATTCTCTGGCAAATCATTCTCCCCCTGTCCCGCCCCGCCTTGGTCACCGTCGGATTGTTGGCCTTTATCGGGGAGTGGAATGATTTGTTCAAACCCCTGGTCTTTACCACACGGCCAGAGCTACGCACCGTCCAATTGGCTCTCGCCGGTTTACAGGAACAATTTACCAGCGATTGGGCCGTCTTGATGGCGGCAATTGTGTTGGCCACTTTACCGATTATCGGCTTATTCCTCTGGGGACAAAAAGCCCTGATTCAAGGCATCGCCACCAGCGGTCTGAAGAATTAATCCTTCAGCGCATTCGCCCCGGACACCACCTCCAAAATCTGTTGGGTAATGGCGGCTTGGCGGGCTTTATTGTAAGACAACGTCAGGGTTTTAATCAGGGCTTTGGCGTTGTCACTGGCGTTATTCATGGCCGTCATCCGCGAGGCTAACTCACTGGAGGCCGCCTCCTGTAAGGCGCGCAGCATTTGGTTATTCAGATACAAAGGCAGCAGCGCACTAAAAATTTGCACCGGGTCTTGTTCGAAAACCATCTCCTGGGGGAAAACCTCGCCGGGGGGTTGGGCTTGGGGGCGACGTTCCACCTCCAACCGGCCTTCCCGGGTGGTGAGCCGGAAAATTTCGTCGTCTTGCGGCTCCAACCCCTGCAAAGACATGGGTAAAACCGTCTGCACCACCGGCTGCGAACTGATCAGCGAGACAAACCGGGTGTAAATCAACTCCACCCGATCCACCACCTCCGAGAGAAACAAACTCAACATCTCCTGGCTGATGCGGCGGGCTTCCGCGGCGGTGGGAATCTGCTCCAACCCGGTAAAGGAACGCTCAATCGGGTGCTGGCGGCGGCTGAAATACTGGGTGGCCTTGCGCCCCACCGGAATCAGGACATACTCCAACCCCAGCTCTTGCAGTTCCGTAATCCGCTGGTCCGCCCGGCGGATGACGTTGGCATTGTACGCCCCGCACAAACCCCGGTCGCCGGACAGGATGAGCAATGCCACCCGCTGCACCGGGCGTTGTTGCAACAAGGGTACATCCAGATTTTCCAACTGGAGACGGGATTGTAACCCGTACAACACCTGGGCGAGCCGGTCGGCAAAGGGACGCGTCGCCAACACCTGTTCCTGCGCCCGCCGCACCTTGGCCGCCGCCACCAACCGCATGGCTTCGGTGATTTTGCGGGTATTTTTCACCGACTTAATCCGATCCCGGATCGCTTTTAAGCTGGGCATAACCTCCCCCTAGGCAGTAAAACTGGCTTTGTACTCAGTAATGGCCTCTTTCAGCAGCGTCTCCGCCTCGGGAGTGAGTTTCTTTTCACCCCGTACGGATTCGGCATATTTGGGTTTGTTCGTCCGCAGGTATTCCCGCATCCCCAGCAAGAAGGGCTGCACCTGGGCCAGCGCCAAATCATCCACATAGCCGTTGGTACAGGCATAGATAATGGCGACCTGCTCTTCCACCGGAATCGGCGAGAATTGCGGCTGTTTGAGCATCTCCCGAATCCGCTGCCCCCGCGCCAACTGCTCCCGCGTCGCCTTATCCAAATCCGAAGCAAATTGCGAGAAGGCTTCCAATTCGGCAAACTGCGCCAACTCCAGCTTTAATTTGCCCGCCACCTGTTTCATCGCTTTGATCTGCGCCGCCGACCCCACCCGGGACACGGAAATCCCCACGTTAATCGCCGGCCGCACCCCCGCATTAAACAAGTCCGCCGACAGGAAAATCTGCCCATCGGTAATGGAAATCACATTGGTGGGAATGTACGCCGACACGTCCCCCGCCTGGGTTTCGATAATCGGCAACGCCGTCATACTGCCGCCGCCCAGGGCATCGTTCAGCTTTGCCGCCCGCTCCAATAAGCGGGAGTGGAGGTAAAACACATCCCCCGGATAGGCTTCCCGCCCCGGTGGCCGCCGCAGCAACAGCGACATCTGCCGGTAGGCTTGGGCTTGCTTGGACAGGTCATCGTAAATCACCAGGGTCGCCTTGCCCTTATACATAAAGTATTCCGCAATCGCCGCCCCGGTGTAGGGAGCCAAATACTGCAACGTGGCCGGTTCATCCGCATTGGCCGCCACCACGATGGTGTACTTCATCGCCCCCCGTTCTGCCAACACCCCCACCACCTGAGCCACAGAAGAAGCCTTCTGCCCGATCGCCACGTACACACAAATCACGTCCTGGTCGGCTTGGTTCAGAATCGTATCCAGGGCAATTGCCGTTTTCCCCGTCTGCCGGTCGCCGATGATCAACTCCCGTTGCCCCCGTCCAATGGGAATCATCGAGTCAATCGCCGTAATCCCGGTCTGCATCGGTTCATACACCGAGCGGCGGGCAACAATCCCCGGCGCCGGGGATTCCAACAAGCGGCTTTCCGTGGTCGCCACCGCCCCCTTGCCGTCAATCGGTCGTCCCAGGGGATCCACCACCCGGCCGATCAGCGCCTCCCCCACCGGCACCTGGGCAATTTTGCCGGTCGCCTTCACCGTACTCCCCTCGGAAATATCCCGGCCATCCCCCATCAACACGGCTCCCACATTGTCCTGCTCCAGGTTGAGGGCAATCCCCACCGTACCGTCCTCAAACTCCAGCAATTCCGAGGCCATTACCTTATCCAGGCCGTAAATCCGGGCAATGCCGTCCCCCACCTGCAGAACCGTGCCCACATTGGCCACCTGCACCGTTTGGTCGTACTGCTCGATCTGCTGGCGGATAATTTGACTGATTTCATCGGGGCGGATGCTGATCATAACCTTCCTTCCTCGTGGTCTTTAGGGACTAAACGACACTTTGACTCAATCGTAACGTCAGCCGTTGCAACTGACTCCGTAAACTCGTATCCAAAAACTGCGAACCCAACTGCACGGTAAATCCCCCCAACAGCGACGGATCCACCGTGATTTCCAGTTCCACCTGCCGGGCACCGCTCAGGTGCGTCAACCGCTCGGTCAACCGTTGGCATTGCTCCGAGGTCAACGGCACCGCCGCCCGCACCCGCGCCAACTGAGTTCCCCGCAATCGGCGCGCCATGTCCTGAAAATTGCTGATGATCCGTTCCAGCAGAACAATGCGCCCCCGATCCACCAGCAACAGCAGAAAATTCAACACCACCGGTTGCACCTGCCCTGTCAGCACCTGCCGCAGGACATTCTTCTTGCGCTCCGGGGTAATGGTCGGTTTCTGCAACACCTGCGCCAACTCGGGAACCGTTTGCAGCAGTTGGCGAATTTCCCCCAATTCCTGCTCAATCGTCGCCAGTTGGTTCTGCGCCTGCGCCAAATCCAGCAGCGCCTCCGCGTAAGGGGTCGTCAACCGGGCAATCGCCGCCGTCATACCCCACCTCCCAACCGTTCAATCCCCCGGTCGATCAAGCGGCTGTGAACCTCCGGGGTGAGCCGCTCCCGGAGCTTCTCGGTCACCTGCACCAGGGTCAATTCCGCAATCCGTTTGCGAATCGCCTCCACCGTCCGTTCCTGCTCCAATTCAATACTCTGTTGCGCCTGCAAACCGATCCGCTCCACCTCCTGCGCCGCCTGCATCAGCAACGCCGCCCGCACCTGTTCCGCCTTGGCAAAGCCCTCCTGCTTCAGTTGTGCCGCCATCGCTTGGGCTTGCGCCAGATTCTGCT
>CALHCP010000090.1 GCA_937936705.1 uncultured cyanobacterium
GGCCACCGCGATTTGCAACAGCCCTTGATACAGGGTGCGTTCTGGCTCCATGGCTTCCATCCACAGGGCTTCGAGGGTGTCGTGGCAGGCGTAGTATTCCCCTTGATTGAATTGGGCAATCGCCTGGGCAAATTCAGCGGGATAATCCGTCATCAAGATTTGGGTAATTCAGGACGCACATGCAGTTCTTTGAGTTGTTCGGGCGTGACTGCCGCCGGTGCATCGGTGAGTAAATCCCGCGCCTGTTGTGTCTTGGGAAAGGCCATCACATCCCGGATGGAATCTTCCCCGGCTAACAACATCACCCAGCGGTCTAAGCCATAGGCAATGCCGCCGTGGGGAGGGGCGCCGTATTCCAAGGCTTCCAGTAAAAAGCCGAATTTTTCTTCATACTCTGAGGGGCTTAAACCGATTAAATTAAAAATTTTTTCCTGGGTAGAACGCTGATAGTTGCGTAAACTGCCGCCGCCAATTTCCGTGCCATTCCAGACCAAGTCATAGGCTAAGGCGCGCGCCCTTTCTAGACAGTCCCAATCCTCGGGATGAGGGGCAGTAAAGGGGTGATGTAGGGCTTCATAGCGTTGTTCATCGGGGTTCCATTCCACCAAAGGAAAATCCAGTATCCACACCAGCGCAACGGCTTGGGGATCAATGAGAGCGAGTTCTCGCCCCAGGTGTTGCCGTAAATGGTCTAAGGATTTATTGACCAATCCGGCCGGCCCGGCGCCGAATAAAAGCAAATCCCCCGGTTGCGCCTGGGTTCGCTCCAGGATCGTCTGTTTTTGTGCTTCGGTCAAATGGTCTTTAATCGCACCGATGGTGTCCAGCTCAAAACCGTCCCGCACCCGGATATAGGCTAACCCTTTGCCCCCGGCTTCGGTGACTAATTTGAACAAATCACCCCCCGGTTTAATGCGCACATTGGAGATTTTTTCATTGCCGCCGGGGACGGGTAAAATTTTCACTAAACCCCCGCTTTGAATGGCTTCCCGAAAGACGCGAAAACCGGAATCGGCTAAGATGTCGGAAACATTTACTAATTTCAGGTCAAAACGGGTATCCGGGCGGTCTGTGCCGTACCATTCCAGCGCCTGCTGATAACTCAAGCGGGGCAAGGGGCGGGGGAGTTGGATGCCTTTAATTTTGTAAAACACATGACTCACTAATTCTTCATTCAGTTGCAACATTTCTTCGAGGGAAATAAAACTCAATTCCATGTCCAACTGGGTAAATTCGGGTTGCCGGTCGGCGCGTAAATCTTCATCGCGAAAACAACGGGCAATTTGGTAGTAACGGTCACATCCCCCTACCATCAGTAATTGCTTGAATAACTGGGGCGATTGGGGTAGGGCGTACCATTGCCCCGGATAGATGCGCGACGGAACCAGGTAATCCCGCGCCCCTTCCGGGGTGGAACGGGTGAGCATCGGGGTTTCCACTTCTAAAAAACCAAGCTGGTCTTCCAGATAACGGCGCAGGCATTGCACGACCCGATGGCGCAGGCGCAAATTTTGCTGTAACTGCTCGCCCCGGATGGTGAGATAACGATATTTCAAACGCAGTTCTTCCCGCACGGGATCGCCGCCCGAAAGCAAAAACGGTAAGGGGCGCGTCACCGGGTTGAGAATGACCAATTCGGTTGCATAGATTTCTACAGCGCCGGTGCTGAGACGGGGATTTTCCGAACCCGCCGGCCGTTGACTGACGGTGCCCCGCACCTGCACCACCGATTCGAGCCGGAGTTGCTGGGCCACCGGGTAGGAAGCGGGCGTCCGTTCCGGGTCGCTGACGATTTGCACCCGCCCCGTGTAGTCCCGCAGGTCCAGAAAAATCACCCCGCCATGATCCCGGTAATACTCCACCCAGCCGCACAATTCGACGGCTTGCCCGACTTCGGCGGTGGTCAACCGGCCACACAAATGACTCCGCACGCAACTTTACCCCTTGGATTGCTTTCCTATGGTAACTCGCAGGGGCAATTTGGTTCTGCACAATGTGGGTTCCGCAAAGGGCAGGGTTCCCTTAGCGGGATGACGTACCCAACCATCGGTCGGCCGCTCCGGTTAAAATGATTAAAGATTTGTGAAGTTCCGATGAATACCGCAACAGTCGTTACCCTGTCGCCGCCCTCCCTACCCGTCTCTGCGCCGGTTGTGCAGATTGAACATTTGGAACATGCCTTTGGGGAGGGGGATTTACGCAAACAGATTTTATTCGACATTAATCTCACGATTCGGGAAGGGGAAATTGTCATTCTCACCGGTCCGTCTGGGTCGGGAAAAACCACCCTATTGACCCTGATTGGCTGTCTGCGGTCGGTGCAAAAGGGGAGTTTGCAGGTATTAGGGCAGGAGTTAAACGGGGCGAGTCAAGCCACCCAAATTCGCCTGCGGCGGCACATTGGTTATATTTTCCAGGCGCACAATCTCTTGGAATTTCTCACCGCCCGCCAAAATGTGCAAATGGCCTTGGAACTCCATCCCCATCTCAGCCCCAAGGAAGTGAAAAAGATGGCGGAAGCGATGCTGACGGCGGTGGGATTGGGGGAAAAATGCAACAGTTTTCCCCACGATCTGTCCGGGGGGCAAAAACAACGGGTGGCCATCGCCCGGGCGTTGGCCAGTCATCCCCGCTTAATTTTGGCGGACGAACCGACGGCGGCCTTGGATGGGAAAACCGGGCGAGAAGTGGTGGATTTGATGCAAAGGCTGGCGAAAGAACAGGGTGCGGCTATTCTGCTGGTGACGCACGACCATCGGATTCTGGATATTGCCGACCGGATTGTGCATCTGGAAGATGGCTATTTGGTGCAGGATCAGGTGTTGTAAGGCGCGCCCAGAGGGTCGCGTAAATCTCCGGGGGGACGGGGGCTTTCAGGGCTTTGCCGAGGCGATTTTTTTGCTGGGCGTGCTGTAAACATTCCCGCCGGGGGCAGAGGTAGGCAGAGCGACCCATGCCCTGGTCTAAAACCACTCGGTGCGAGGGAAAGAGCCGCACCACCCGCCACAACTGTTCACGGGGGGCAAGGGTGCGGCAACTCAGACAACGGCGGATGCCGGGCGGCATTTAGTCCTCCCGGTCATCGTCGCTAGCGGGCGGGGGATTGTCCCGTTGTTGTCGTTCCCGCTCGGCGATCAGTTCCTGCATCCGGGCATCTTCGGCGGCTGGGTCGTACTTACTGCGGTCTTTGATGTCAATTTTCCAGCCGGTGAGGCGGGCGGCCAACCGCACGTTTTGCCCCTCTTTGCCGATGGCCAGGCTGAGCTGGTTTTCATTGACCAGGACATGGGCTTGGCGACCGTCGGGGTCCATCAGCCGCACGGCCTCGATTTGGGCGGGGCTGAGGGCGTTGGCAATGTAGGTGGCTGGGTCGGGCGACCAGCGGATCACATCAATTTTTTCGCCCCGCAGTTCGTTCACCACCGCCTGAATCCGGGAACCGCGCGCCCCAATACAAGCTCCCACCGGGTCCACATCTCGGTCCAGGGTATCCACGGCGATTTTGGTGCGGGGGCCGACTTTGGGGGTGGGGGGATTGGCTTCCCGCGCCACGGCGACAATCCGCACAATTTCGTCTTCCATTTCCGGGACTTCGTTGGCAAACAGATAGACCACCAACCCGGCATCGGCACGGGATACCACCAACTGGGGGCCTTTGTGGGGGCCGTCATACACCTGTTTGAGAAAGAATTTGTAGGTACTGTTAGGCCGGTAATTATCGTTGGGCAGTTGTTCCTTGCGGGGTAATTCCGCCTCGACCTCGGTTTGGTTGTAGCCGCTGCTCACTGCGACAATCCAGGAACCCCGTTCAAAGCGCAAGATCCGCCCCTGCAACACCGTGCCTTCTAGGTCTTGAAATTCCTCCTGGATCAAGCGCCGTTTCAATTCCCGCAGGAGTTGGTTGAAGACCTGCTTGGTCTGCATGGCGGCCATGCGCCCCAATTCCTTGCGGTCTTCCGGGGAAACATCCAGTACTACCGTGCCGCCCAACTGGGCTTCTGGAATAAACGGTTGCACCGCCTGCAAGGCCACCTCGTGATCCGGGTCTTGCACCTGGTCAACGATGGTTTTTTCCGCCAGCACCCGGAATCCCCCCTCCTCCAAGTCCAGCTCCACGTCAAAATTCTGGAAATAATCCTCGGTAAAGGCGGGGTTATTGAATTCTCGCGCCCGCCGGTGTTTTTCGTACCCTTTGAGCAAGGCTTCCCGGAGCGCTTCCTGTAAATCCGCTTTGGGTAAATTGTGCGTCCGGCTGATTTCGTCAATCAGTTCTTTGAGATTGGGCAAATTGATAATCGACATAGGTATTCAGTTGGTTGGTAAAGTTCAGAGTTTGGATCAATCGTCTTGGTCGTCGGTGGTCAGGAGCACCCGCTCCACCCACGCGCGCTGTAACCGCACCGTGCGCCCCCGCAGGTTGAGCACCACCGCCTGCTCATCCCGGCGCAGTAAGCGGCCTTGCCATTCCCGCCGTCCCCGGTAGGGCGTGTGCAACTGCACCCGCACCGCAAACCCCTGAAACGTGGTGAAGTCCCGGTCGGTCACCAGTTCTTCCCCCAGCCCGGGGCTGGAGACTTCCAGAACATAGCTACTCGGAATCCAGTCCACCTCGTCCAAGGCAGGAGCCAAGGCTTGGGTCATCCGTTCACAATCCACCAGACCCGTATCCTGATGGGGGTGACGAATATCAACCCGCAGTACCGGGGGCACCTGGTCGGTCTGGAACGTGGCACCGACCACCTCCAGCCCCAAGGATGCCCCGATGGATTGCGCCAATGCCAGCACTTGCGGCACGATGGGATGAGTCATGATGCCAGCTTATATATCATAACTTTGATGTTCCCCATCCGAACCGGGAGCGCCGCCCACAATATCCCCGTCATGGGTGGTACGGTCATCGTGCTCATGGTTGCCCAAAAAGTAGGTCAAGGCGACGATCACCAAGGCACTGGCTCCACCGTTAAATAATAAATCCAGACTGGTACCCCCTTTCACCGTTTCCCCTAAAAACGAGACCCCCAGCACCACGACCACCACCCCCGCCAAACGGGTTTTCAGTTCATCCACACTGCGAATTTCTAACCAGGGAGGAATGCGCAGGCGGCTATCCACAAAAAGTTCGTATAACCCCAAAGCAACAATATAAAATACGGTGCCCACCAGGAATAAATC
>CALHCP010000091.1 GCA_937936705.1 uncultured cyanobacterium
GTTCCAGTAGCTGGTTCGGGGGAGGGCTGGGTCAGGCTACCCGGCTGGAGTCATCTGGGTAGGTATTCTCAGGCTGAACCTATCGGGGGAGCGGTTCCCTGTGGAATAATGGAGCCAATCCCATCGTTTCGCTGTTTTGGCGCTGCTTTCCTTATGATCACCGTTGAGCATCTGACGAAACGTTACGGTTCCACCCTGGCGGTCAATGACCTGAATTTCACGGTGGAAGCGGGGGAAATCCTGGGGTTTCTCGGACCGAACGGGGCGGGCAAAACCACCACGATGCGAATGCTCACCGGCTATATGCCTCCGACGAGCGGCACGGCAAAAGTTGCCGGGTATGATGTTTTGGCGGAGTCCTTGGCGGTACGGCAACGGATCGGCTATCTGCCGGAAACGCCGCCCCTGTATCGAGAAATGACGGTGGAGGGGTATTTACATTTTGTCGCCAGTATTAAAGGGGTGAGTGCGGGGGAGCGCTCCGGGCGGGTGGATTGGGCGGTCAAACGCTGCGGCCTCGGCGAACGCCGCCACCAACTGATTCGGAAACTCTCGAAGGGGTTTCGCCAACGGGTGGGGATTGCCCAGGCGATTGTCCATGACCCGCCGGTGATTATTCTCGATGAACCGACGGTGGGACTGGACCCCAAACAGATTATCGAGGTGCGGAACCTGATTAAAAGTTTGGCCGGGGATCATACGATTATTCTTTCGACCCATATCCTGCCGGAGGTGAGTATGACCTGCAACCGGGTGGTGATCATCCAAAAGGGGCAGGTGGTGGCCACGGATACGATTGACCGCTTGGTGAGCCAGTCGGACGACCGCACCCAGTACGAACTGAAACTGGCGGGGCATCTGGAACCGCTCCGGCAAGCCTTGGCGCAGTTTCCGGGGGTGGAGGGGGTGCAGGTGCAAAGCGAGGGGGAAAATCATGTGGTGACGCTGACCACCGCCGGGGCAACGGATGTGGGGCCAGAATTAACTGCTCTGGTGGTGCAGACGGGGTTGAAGCTTTACGAAATGAACCGCCGCCGGGCAACGTTGGAGGATGTGTTTTTGCAGTTGACCACCACGGAAACGGACTTGGCAGAGGAATCTGCGGTCACCGACAACCAAGAACCGGTGTAACCTGTGGTAGGATTAACCCTGACCTGCTGGGGGTGGCGATGCGTTTACTGTGGGCTAATCTGGTGGCGATTTACCGCAAGGAATTGCAGGGTTATTTTGCCACTTCGTTAAATTACGTCATTGCCGCCGTGTACTGGTTTGTGGCGGGCTTGTTTTACATCATTTTGTTCAATACGGTGCAGGCGAATGTAGCGGCTCAGGATTTGCAGGGGCAGGCGGGTTTGGGGGCGCCGCCGGTGGATGTGCCTGCGGTGATTTTGGAAAATTATCTGGGCGTGCTGGGGTCGCTTTCGTTATTTATTTTGCCCCTGTTGTCTATGAATTTATTTGCCCAAGAACGGCAACAGGGCACTTTGGAACTCCTGGCTACGTCCCCGATTACGACCACGATGGTGGCGGTGGGGAAATTGCTGGGGGTATTGACTTTTTTTATAACTTTGTTGTTACCGGTGCTGTTTTACGAAAGTTTGACCCTCTTGCAGGCGGAACCGCCCTTTTCGTTTGGGTTAATCCTGCTCGGGCATGGGGCATTAGTATTGTTGGCGGCGGCGATCTTATCCTTGGGTTTATTTATTTCTGCCACAACCGAAAGTACTCTGTTGGCGGCGGTGGGGACGTTTGCGTTGATTTTGCTGCTGTGGATTTTGCAGGCGGTGGCGGATCGCTTGAGTGGTTTCCCCGCCGCGGTTTTCCGGCATCTATCCCTACTGCAAAATTACACCAGTCTGATTCAGGGTGCGGTCAGCACTACGAATCTGGTTTTGTTTGCCAGTTATGTGATTTTGGGGGTGTTTTTGACGGTACAGTGGGTGGATGGATTGCGCTTCCAGAGGTCGTAAGGGATGAATGGGGTGGTCAAGGTCGTTCGTAATCATTGGCCGACTTGGGTGGGGATTGCCCTGGTGTCGGCGGGGATGGTGTTGGTCTGGGTGGGGCCGAAAAATCAACCCTGGGGCGGGATGCTGTTGGGGGCAGGGGTGGCGTTGCTGGGGTATGCCCTGTTTCGGTTGCCCCTGTGGGAGCGGCGGGCTTTGGAAGTCGGCGGCAATGTGGTGCTGCGGACGCTGGCGGTCTTGGTGATTTTGGGGCTGGTGAATTTTCTGGCCGTCCAATACCCCTACAAGTTTGACCTGAGTGCCAATCAACGTTTTACGCTCGCGCCCGAATCGCAAAAGTTAGTTCAGAACCTGAAAGAGCCGGTGCGGGTGATTATTTTTGACCAGCAGATCACGCCCCCGACCCGGCAGTTGCTGGAAAATTATCGCCAGGCGGCGGGAGATCAACAATTTAGCTTTGAGGTGATCGACCCGCGCAGTAATCCGGTCAAGGCGCAGGAATTTCAGGTGCAGGGTTTCGGCGAGGTGCATTTAGAAAGCGGCAAGCGGCGGGAACGCTTGCGGGAGCCACTGAATGAATCCAGTTTGAGTAATGCCATCGTTCGCCTCACCCAGACGCAGCAGGGCAATGTTGCCTTTTTGCAGGGGCACGGGGAACGCCCGTTGGAGCCGGGGCAGCGGGGCAGTTTTTCCCAGGCGCAACAGGCATTGCAAGCCCGCAATTTCAATACCCAGCCTTTGAATTTACTGGAAACTCCCCAAATTCCCAAGGATACGAATGTGGTGATTGTGGCGGGGCCGCAACAGCCGCTTTTGGCTCCCGAAGTGCGGGCGTTGGAGCAATTTGTCAAAGGGGGCGGTGGGCTGCTGCTGTTGCTCGATCCTTTGGAACCGGGGAAGAATGACCGGGGTTTGCAGGATTTGTTGAAATGGGCAGGGGTGAAACTGGACGGCCGGTTTATTGTCTCCAATACGGAAATTATCCAGGGGGCGGGTCGGGGGGTGGCGGTGACCACCCGCTATGCCGACCATCCCATTAGCAAGGAGTTTGGCCAGGGTTTGGCTCTATTTCCCCTGGCGCAGGCGGTAGATTTGGTGGGGGAGGGGGAGAAACAGGGCACGCCTTTATTCCTCACCGGGCGGGGCATCTGGGCGGAAAGCAATACCCAGGCGGAACCCTTTTTCGACCCGCAGCAGGACCGAGAAGGCCCCCTATCCATCGGGGTGGCGGTGGAGAAGGGTAAGGGACGGCTGGTGGTGATCGGCGATTCGGAATTTGCCGCCGATGGGTTATTTAATCTGCAGCGGAATGGGGATGTGTTTTTGAACAGTGTGAACTGGTTGGCCAAGAGTGAAAATCAACCCCTGTCCATCCGTTCTAAAGACCCCACCAACCGGCGGCTGAGTATCACCACACCTTTAGCGACATCCGTAACCCTGTTGGCCTTAGTCGGCTTGCCGGGGGGAGCGTTGCTGGCAGCGGCAGTGGTGTGGTGGCGGCGGCGGTGAGCCTCTCCAACTAAAACGCCCGGTAATTGACGTTGAAGTAGATGCCGTAATCCTGGGCATCGGTGCCCCGGTCTTTGTTGTAAATCAAGGGTGCCCCCAGATCGAGGCGCACATCCATGCCCTGAATCGGATTCCAGATGAAGGCCGTACCGATACCTGCCAAGGTGTTGAGTGAGTCAATTCTATTAGGATTGGCCTTATTATTCCAGACCCGGCCAAATTCGATAAAGGGTGCCAACTGGAAAAATACCTGCCCGTTTTTGTCCCGTGCCAAGGGGACGCGGGATTCTAGGGAAATCCGAAAGCCGTTGTCCCCCGACCGGGCGTTCTGGCGGTACCCCCGCACCGACTGGGCACCCCCAATCACAAACTGTTGTTGCGCCAGTAAAGGCGTGGCGGCCAGTTGCACATCCCCCCGCACAATCAAAAGAAAATCATTGCCTAAATTTTGTACCCGTTGCCCCTGCCCCTGGAAGCTGAAAAAGCGACCATCAGGAGTAATTTTGCCGGGAATCGAGCCATCAGGGTTGTCGGTCGCCCCGAAGATCGGCAACCCCAGGTTAAACTGCCCCAAGGCCAACCACGCCCCCGACCCATCCCGATAAATATAATCCGTGCCGAATTTCAGCACACTTGTCCTACTGAAACCTTTTTCATCCGGCCCCAGCCCAAACGGCGTCGGTCCGGCGAAGGTAAAGGTTTGTGACTGTTGCCAGGTAAATCCGGTGGAGAGAGCCAACTCCTGGCGCACGCTGCGGATAATCGGCTGCCGGAAACTAAACTCATACAACTGGGATTCGCCGCTGATGTTGAGCACCTCAAAGTTCTCATCGGTAATCCGGTTATTGGTCACCAACACCCGTACCTGCACCGTCCCATCCATCGGGTTAATCGGTGCCCGGTAGGTGAAATTGTATTCATTCAAGGCGGCCCGCGGCCAATTGGTGAAATTCAACCCCACCGTATAGGAACCGAAAATTTCATCCCCAATGCCGCTGAGATTTTGATAGCCCAGCGAAACATAACCCCGTTGGGTGGCGATACTCGGCGGTACATAATTATCAATGCCAAAGGACATGACAAAAGGCTGTTTGTCTTCCTGCACCCGCACCACCAAGATACTTTCCCCCGGTTTTTCCCCCGGCCGCAGACTGGCTTCCACATTTTCCAGGTAGGGCACCGCCTTGAGCAACCGCAGTTGGTCTTCCAGGGCGTTGCTGTTCAACGGGGTTTTCGCCCCCAGTTTCAACCGATCCCGAATGTAACTGGTGAATAACCGTTGGTTGCCGGTGATTTGAATATCAACCAACCGACCCTCCGTCACATCAATCCGCAAATTCCCCGAAGGAATCGTCTCGGCGGCAATCGCCGCCCGCGAGGTGATATACCCCCCATCCACATAGATTTTGGTGATCGCATCCGCCACCTCCTGCACCTGCCGCAGAGTCACCTGGCGATACAGCACCGGCTCAATCAGTTTGGCAATTTCTTGGGGCGAAAGAATCGTACTGCCCACCACCTCCAGGGATTCCACCATCACCAACTGGTCGGGATTCCCCGGCACCGTCCCCGGCACAAGGGGGGTCTCCTGCCGTTGGGGAGCCGGAGGAACGGGTGTCAATTGCTGCGGTTGAATCAACCGTTGCTGGTTGGGGTCGGGGTCAATTTGGGCAAAGGGCGTACCGGTGGGGTTACCACCGCTAAACGGAGCCGAAGACGGCGCCGCCACGACCGCAGCCTCTGCACTTGGGGGGAATTTCACCCGCGATTTCCCCCTACCCTTCCGCAAGAAGGGAGTATCCTCCTCGACAACCATGTCTTTGGGAACAACCGGACTGGGTTCAGGGACAATACCACCCTTAGCACGCTGAGGCACCGCCTGTGCCATACCAGGCCACAAAGCAACAGCCAATCCCGGAAGGCAAACCCCACACCACCATCTTTGCCAGGACATAGTGAAAGTATATGAACTTAGTTTTAGTAAACCGAATGAACACCTAATTTGTCAATCTACAATCTATTGGGTCAATCGTACTGTAGCAGTCCTAATTGAATTTGCAACGGGGTCGCCGGGGTGTAGATGCCGTTCTTAGTTCTCCGGAATTTCTATGCTCAAACCAGGT
>CALHCP010000092.1 GCA_937936705.1 uncultured cyanobacterium
CCGTACCGAAGGGGAAAAATTGGCAATTAAAAGGGCGCTATTCCCGGTTCGATCCCAAATAACCCTTACTCGGTATGGTGAGGCAAGGAGAAAAAGACTGTAAGGAACCTCTATAAATTACGGATAAGCGGTCGCAGGGGCACCGCCCCCGACTTTGGTTTTCCATTAACTCGGCATTCCGGCGAGATGATTTTCCGCTGGTTCAAATAAATAGAGGTGCCCTGTAGATAGACATGGGTAAAATTACTAATAAGCTCAACCAATAACTTTGCCAGCGATTTGAGCTGAAATCATCCTTCTACAGGTCAGATGGTAAAAAGGCTTCCAAAGAATTTTGGAGATGACGGGTATTAAAATGGCTAGTTTCCCAATCCGTTAGGTCAGCTTCTTGATTGGTGCGGGTTACCAAAAACACTTTGTAAACAGAATAGGGGAGTCCATCCCGATTATTACGTATCTTTTTTTTTCACAATCGCTTTAACAACGTTGTTGACTACGCTGACATCTCTGAAGAGACCCCAAAAGAAACTTTGAATAATTTGGCAATTGGCATGGCTCGGTTCTGGCTTTGTGCAATGGACAGTATAACTTTTGCCAGACTGGTTTACAACGTTAACTCAAATGAACAGAAACGAACCCCAAATCAATGAGAACCATCGGCCATCGGCTCAATAAATTGCCTGATTTTATCTGCAATACCAAGCGTCCACCATCGTGGTAAACGACTTTCAGGGGTTCCCTTTTCATGGCTTTTGGGGCGCAAGGATTACACGGAGACTACAAACCCTGATGATAATCCGCGGCCAAGCCGCTTTTATCTGCCGACAAAAAAAGGGGGAATAACCCCCCCTGATTGCACTCGCTTGAATCGCTAAAATTCCATCTGCGCCTGCACCTTCTCCCATTGGCGTTTTTTCAACACCAGCATCACCTGGGCAAAGGCGACCGTGGCTAAAAAGGCCAGCAACCACTTCAAGCGGGTCGGACTTTGTAGTACGATTTCCCCCTCTGCCTGACCAAAGCCCCCCACATTGGGATTGTTGGTCAAAGGCGCATCGGCGGCAACGGTATCCCCCTCAGACACGAGCAAGGTCGGCCCCGGCGGAATCGTTTCCGTCACGGCCTCTCCCGTTTCCGGCTGAATCGTCACTTGATAGCCACCCTCCTCTTGCGGGACAACCGCCGTGACCTTACCCGTCACCGGTGCTGTGTAAACCGTATTATTGCTCTTGTCACCGGTGGGATAGATTTGCCCCCGCCCCCGGTTGCCGCCTAGATAAATGGGATATTTGAAGAAATGCACGTCTTTATTGGTGGCCGGGTCAGGAGCCAGAATTGGAAAGACAATCTCCTGGTACTGGTCGCCGGGGAGCGGCCCGACCAGCAGGATATTCTCCTTGTCTTCGCTGTAGGGTTGGTAATAGATGCCCTCGGTCTTTTCCTTCATCTCTTCGGGAATCCGATCCTCCGGCGCCAGGGTAAACCCTTCCGGCAAAATCACCACCGCCCCCACATTCAAAGGCCCCTTACTGCCATCGGCATAAACCTGCTGAACGCTGGTGTCGTAGGGGATGCTCACCTTGGCCTCAAACACCTGGTTGGGCAACACCGCCTGGGGCAATTCCAACCGCACCGGCTTTTGGGCTAGGTGACAGTTGGCACAGACAATCCGACCGGTGGCTTCGCGGGGGTTTTCGTAGGCTTGTTGCGCCCAAAAGGGGTAAGCCTGAGCCGGCGCCGGCGTTAGCCCCAGCCACAACATCACCCCCAGACACACACCCACCAGTTTCTTAAAAAAATCAATGCGTTTCATGGCGTTCACATCCGGCTAAACAATGCTAAACAATTAAGTCCACCAGGGGTTTTGACCGGTGCGGAAGTCGGTGTCGCTCCAGGTCGTAAACAGCACCTTATTATCCTCCGTCACTTCCGCTTTCACCAAGGCCAAAGACAAGGGAGCCGGCCCCCGCACCACCTTACCGGTTTTGTCGTACTGGGAACCGTGACAGGGACAAATAAACTTATTCTCGCTGGCATTCCAGGGCACGACGCAGCCCAGATGCGTACAGACCGCATTCAGACCGTACTCGGCAATCTGGGCATCTTCGGTCACAATCAGATAGGTGGGGTCGCCCTTGGGCCCCTGCGCCAAGGAACGATCCCCAGGCGGATGCGTCTTCAGATACTCGTCAACCTTGATGTCGTTGCCCAAGGCATCTTTGGCAATGACCCCGCCCCCCGATGCCCCCCCGGAACCCGCCGGGATGAAAAAACTCACAAACGGATAAAGGGCGGCCAAGGCCGTGGCACTCAACCCCCCGGTCATCAACAGATTCATAAACTGACGGCGACCCATATCGGGCACATCGGCACTGCTAGAGACGGAAGCCATGGCAGTAATCCTGAAAAAGTACGTTACATTTGGAAACACGTTTCTTAGTGTATCACTCCGGGGGCGGCCCTTGGCGTTGCTGCACCCAAACCAGGGCTCCCGTGACCAGCCCCAGGGCAAACCCCAGGGTCAGTACCCACCCTACGGGCAAGGGAATGGATTGCCAGACCAACCAACGCAAGGTCACCAACGTAGCATTTTGTACAGAAAATAAAGCAGTCAATAACAGTGCCAAAGCCAAGAAAATCGAGAATAAAATCGTCGTCACAAGCGTCCACCGATGCGCAGGTGCAGGGTGTTGATCGGGTCGATTAAGCTAGCAATCATAGAAATCAATAGGCAATAGCCTTATTATATCCTCAGCATAACTCGCTCCCAGATGACACCGCTGACAATTTCCTATGGTTTTCATGCTGCCTACGCTTGCCCAAACCGCCCCGCCGACACCGGCTCCCGTCCCGGTACGGCGCACCATTTTTAGTCCGCAACCCGTGCGGCCACTGCCGGGGGCGTTGGATGATGTCCTCATGTTTAACAGCAATAGCCCGGAAGTGATTCAGCAGGAAGGCATTTTACTCTCAACTTTTCCCACCGAGGGCAAGCGGTTCCCCCAGGCGCATCTGAATTTACCCCTTCAGGGGGAATTTACCCTGTTTGCCCATCATATCTTTCGCACCAATGACCCGGAGAATACCCCGACACTTTTTTTGGGATTGATTCTATACAATCCCAGTAATCAGTATGTACGGATCAATGTCAACCAAGCGGCCAGTTTTTTGAGTACGCCGGAAGCTCCGTTTGTGAATTTACCTTCTTATTTGGATAATCCCAGGGGTTATATTTTTTCGGGGCCGGGCAGTCGGGCGATGAATGTGGCGCTGCGGGGGGGGCGGCAGCGGAATTGGCCGCCGCATCTGGTGCTGGCACCGGGAGAATACCGTTTGTTGGCGAATTTACCGATTCCGGCTCCCCGTTTGCCGCGCACCGTCACCCGTTTACCGATTCCCCCGGAAATAACCCTGGCGCAGGGGATGGTGCTGGCTTTGCGAAACCCGACTCTGGCGCAGGGCGAGATGGAACTGCCGCCGGAACCGAATCTTTACCCTTCGTCCAACGGTCGTTCTACGTTTGCCCGGTTGAGCAGCGATGGGCCGGTGTACGCGGCCAGTTTGGCCATGTATGCCAACCGGACGTGGGATGGTCGGGAGCAAATGCCGACGGTGCAGGATTGGGTGCGGTTGCTGGAAAATGGCAGTTTGGCGGGGCCGCGGGATATTCCCCCCACGCCGCTCCATGCCACCAATGCGGTGCGGTTTTTCTATGGCCGGGTGGCCGGGGTGGCCAAAGGTTCCCAGTGGTCGGCGCGCTTGACGGATGCAGCCGCCGGGATTAATTCCGGTCAACCGCAAATGTTGACCATTCCATCGCCGGGACAGGCGTTTTCCTATGGATTGAGTACCCTGAATCGGGGCACCTTTGGCACGGGGCAGGTGCAAAGTGCGCCGCTGTTGGTACGCTACCCGGATACGGCTTATTTGGCCCATGGCAATTACGGGGTGCACTATGACCTGCAACTGCCCCTGTACAATCCGGGCAATTTCCCGCAAACGGTGGCGATTTCTCTGCAATCGCCGCTTAAGGATGATGCCAACCGCGGCGGTTTGCAATTCCTGGAACCGCCGGAACCGCGGGTGTTTTTCCGGGGGACGGTGCGCCTGCGGTTTCCGGGGGAGGACGGCTCGCCCCAGGTGCGTTACGTGCATGTGGTGAAATACCGCGGCCAACAGGGGGAACCCTTGGTGACGTTGAACTTACCCCCGAAGGAGCAGCGGTTGGTGGAGGTGGATTATCTGTACCCGCCGGATGCCACCCCGCCCCAGGTCTTGACGGTGCAAACCTTGACTCCCACCGTCACCCAAACGCCGGTACGACCCGGTTCCGCCGAAGTGCAACCCATCACCCAGGCGCCGGGAGTGACGCTGCTCAAAGCCAAATGACCCCTGCGGTGGCCGGTCTGCCGGTCGGGGCGGTGGCGTTGGGGGGAGATTTTTTCAGGTTTGACGTCAAACTTCATATTGGGTCGCGCTTGAGGGGATTTGCCCGCCCGCCGGGAGGTCAATCTCAAGGCACAACTCAAGGCAAAACTGATCCTGATAGCACTCATTAGGAAATTCAATGGGATTTTAGATGAATTTCTCTTTACAGTATTCTCAGATATCTATCGGGCAGCTGGGTGTATGGCTTTGACCAACCGGATTGGTTTTGACAATTTACGCGGCGATATTTTTGGTGGGATGACCACGGCCATTGTTTCGCTTCCCCTGGCGTTGACCTTTGGGGTGGCCGCTGTGAACAACCCGGTGGCGGGGTTGTATGGGGCAGTCTGTGTGGGGTTTTTCGCCGCTTTGTTCGGGGGGACACCCACCTTAATCTCGGAACCCACCGGGCCGATGACGGTGGTGATGACGACGATTGTGGCGAGTTTAACGGCGGCCGACCCGGAAAACGGTTTGGCCATGGCCTTTACGGTGGTGATGTTGGCGGGAATTTTTCAGATTATTTTCGGGGTCTTTAAGTTAGGAAAATATATTACGCTCATGCCCTACAGTGTGATTTCCGGGTTTATGTCGGGCATCGGGGTAATTTTAATTATTTTGCAGATTGCGCCGTTTTTAGGCCAAACGGCTCCCAAGGGAGGGGTTTTGGGAACCCTGCAATCCCTACCGGAATTATTAAGCAATATCAATCCCAACGAGTTATTCCTCGGGGCCTTGGCGCTGGGGATTATTTTTTTCATGCCATCGCGGTGGAAGCGGTTTTGTCCGCCGCAATTACTGGCTTTGGTGGTGGGAACGGTCGTGGCGTTCCTGTTTTTTGCCGATGATCAGATTCGGGTCATCGGGCAAATTCCGGTGGGTTTACCGGCCTTGAAACTGCCTACGTTTACCGCCGTCAAGGTCACCAAAATTCTGGCAGAAGCGTTTATGCTGGCGATTTTGGGATGTATTGATACACTATTAACTGCGGTGATCGCCGATAGTTTAACCCGCACCGAACATGATTCCAACAAAGAATTGATCGGGCAGGGGATCGGCAATCTGATGTCGGGGTTGTTGGGGGGCTTGCCCGGTGCAGGGGCAACCATGGGGACGGTGGTCAACATCCAAACCGGAGCCAAAACGGCGCTTGCCGGTATCACCCGCGCCTTAGTTTTATTGACCATTGTGTTAGGGGCGGCGCCGTTGATGCAGAATATTCCCATGTCGGTGTTGGCGGGAATTGCCATTAAGGTGGGGATTGATATTTTGGATTGGAGTTTCCTCAAACGGGCACATGTGGTTTCCCGACGCGCCACTTTGATTATGTATGGGGTGTTGTTGTTAACGGTGTTTTGGGATTTGATTGTGGCGGTGTTTGTGGGGGTATTTATTGCCAATATTCTCACGATTGAACGGTTGTCAGAACTCCAATCAAAGGATGTGAGAACGATTACCGATGCGGATGATGCGATTGAATTAACTGCGGAAGAAAGGGAGTTGCTCAATCGGGGGCAGGGGCAGGTGCTGTTGTTTTATCTAAGTGGGCCGATGATTTTTGGGGTGGCAAAGGCGATTGCTCGGGAACATGCGGCGATGAGTAATGTCGGGGCGATTATTTTGGATTTAACCGATGTGCCGATGTTGGGGGTGACGGCCTGTTTGGCGATTGAAAATGTGGTTCTAGATGCCCTGGATAAGGGGCGGGTGATCTATATTGTGGGGGCAGCAGGCAGTACCCGCAATCGTTTGCAGAAGTTTGGTGTGTTGGATCGGTTACCCTTGGATCATTTGGTGAGTGAGCGGCGGCTGGCTCTGAGTAAGGCGCTGGTGGAGTTGAATATCTCTGCCCAGCCGGCGGCAGTAACCGCAGGTCAGTAGCTCATTGGGGTGCAGTCAACGGATGGCGGGAGGGGGATGGTGATTCTAGAAGCGGGGGTGTTTGCCACGATCTTGGTGGGGTTCCTGGGCACGCTCTTCAAAGGCAATCTGATTATGAAAATCATGGCCATGGATGTGATGAGTACGGGGGTGATTGCCTATTATGTGGTGGTGGCGGCCAAGGGGGGGGTATTCACGCCGATTTGGTTGCCGGGACGCGCGGTGGCCTACGCCGACCCGGTGCCCCAGGCGGTGATTTTGACGGCGATTGTGATCGGGTTATCCATTCAGGCGTTGATGTTGGTGGGGGTGATGAAATTATCCCGGTATTATCCCACGTTGGCCGTCCGGGATATTGAACTGAAAAATTCCCCATGAATCAACTGACGTTAATCTGGATTGCTCTGCCGTTTTTGCTGGGGTTTATCATCTATTTGCTCCCCCGCTTGACCCGACCGTTGACTTTGTTGGCCGTTTTTTTCTCGCTGGGCTATGGTTTGGCGCTGGGGACGGTCACGACACCGGTGAGTTTACGCCTGTTGGATCATTTTGGGGTGAGTTTATTTTTGGATGGCCTCACGAGTTTTTTTATTGTCACCAATGCTCTGGTGACGATGGCGGTGGTTTTGACGGTTTGGGAAAGTGAGCAAACGCCGTTTTTTTTCGCGCAGCTTTTGATTTTGCATGGCAGTGTCAATGTGGCCTTGGCCAGTACGGATTGGATCAGTTTGTATGTGGCGTTGGAAGTGGTGGGGATTGCCGCCTTTTTGTTGATTGCCTATCCCGGTACGGAGCGGGTGATTTGGGTGGGGTTGCGTTATTTGCTCGTCAGTAATATTGCGATGTTGTTCTATTTGGTGGGGGCGGTGCTGGTGTATGAATCCCACCATGGGTTTGATTTTGTCGGGTTACGGGTGGCTCCCCCGGAGGCGGTGGCGTTGCTGCTGTTGGGATTGTTGGTTAAGGGGGGGATTTTTGTGCTGGGTTTTTGGCTGCCGATGACCCATGCTTCGGCGGCGGCACCGGTGTCGGCGCTGCTATCGGGGGTGGTGGTCAAAGCGGCGGTGTTGCCCTTGGTGCGGGTGGCGTTGCTGGTGCCGGCGGTGGAACCCATCATCCGCTTGCTGGGGGTGGGCACGGCCCTGTTGGGGGTGGGGTATGCCCTGTTTGAGCGGGATGTGAAACGGATGTTGGCTTGGAGTACGACTTCCCAGATGGGGTTTATTCTGGCGGCGCCGGAGGTGGGCGGGTTTTATGCTTTGACGCACGGGCTGGTGAAGGCGGCTTTGTTTTTGGGGGCGGGGCAGTTGCCCAGCCGCGACCTCACGGAGTTGCAACAGCGGGGCATCCCGCGCTATCTGGGCATTCCCTTGGGGTTGGCCAGTTTCTCCATTTCTGGGTTTCCTTTGCTGGCGGGGTTTGGGGCGAAGGTGTTGACGATGCAGAATCTGCGCCCCTGGCAGGAGTGGGCCATGACGGGGGCGGCGGTGGGGACGGCGACGATTTACGCGGGGGTGTTTTTCCTGCCTTGGACTCAGGCGGAAACGCGGCTGCCGCGGGGGCTGGGGTGGGGGCTGGGGCTGCTCTTGGGGGGATTGTGGGTGGCGAATGGGGTTTATTACGAGGCGTTCACGGTGGCCAATGTGATCAAACCGTTGGTCATAATAGGGGTGGGCTGGGGATTATATTGGGGGATAGTGCGCCGGTTGAGGGAGCATTTACCCGCTTTTGGGGAACAGCTTGAGCATCTCCTGGGCATGATGAGTGTGGGTTTGGTGGTGTTGTTTGGGTTGGCTTGGGGATGGTAGGGACGATTGTATTGCGGTTGACCGTGTGGTTGCTGCTGACGGCTAATTTCAGCGGGGTGAATCTCTTATTGGGATTGGTGGTGGCGGTGCTGTTGCCGCGGGGGAGGCGTTTACGCCAAAATTGGCCGGAACTGGCGCGGGGGGTGGGGCGGATTATGCGGGCGATTCCCCAAGCCTACGGCGAGGCGATGGAAATCATGATGCGTCCCCATACTCATGAAGAAATTAAAATCGCTCCTGTGCCGCCGAATCGCCCGCCGGGCTTGGTGTTTTTGGATATTTTTTATATTACCTTTACTCCCAAAACGATTGTCTTAAACTATCGGGAACCGCAGGGGTATGTGGTGCATTATCTCCAGCCGGAATCGGCGGCTGAGGGGTCCCGATGATGCTGCTGACGGTGGTTTTGTGGGGGATGGTGGGGGCGTTTTTGCTCCCGCTGTACCATACGGCGCGGCGGAGGGATATTTGGGAGACGATGCTGGCGCTGTCGAGTGTGGCCACGAAATCCTCGCTGATCCTGCTGTTGGTGTCGGTGATCCGCGATGACTGGATGATGGGGCTGGTGGGGGTGATTACCCTAAGTGTGGGGAACGCCGGGTTTATGCTGTTGGCGCATTTACTGCGACGGATGGGGCAAAGTGGTGACTCATCTCTGGGTTGACATCGGCAGCGGCATCAGTTTGGGGACGGGGTTGCTGTTCTGGTTCTGGGGTACGCCGGTTTTGTTCACCCGCCGCTCGATTCTGTTCAAATTGCACTATCTGTCGGTGGCGGATACCCTGGGTTCGATGGCGTTTATGGTGGGGCTGTTGCTCCGCCGCCCGCGGGAATGGCCGTTGCTGCTGTTGGCGGTGTTGTCCCTGGTGATGTGGAATACGGTGCTGGGTTACGTGCTGGCCTATTGTTCGACCCCTGAACCCCCGGAGTCAAGGCATGGATCCGGTTGTTAATGTCATCATGGTGTTATTACCGCTGTCGGCGGGGTTGTTGGTGCTGGAAACCAATCCCTACCGGGCGTTGGTGGTGCGGGGGGTGTTGGGGTCGGTGGCGGCTTTGCTCTATGCGCTGTTGGGGGCTGCCGATGTGGCGCTGACGGAGGCGCTGGTGGGGACGCTGTTGGCGGTGATGCTCTACGCGGTGGCGGTGCGCTCGTCGTTGGTGGTGCGGTTGGGGGTGTTACAGGGGGATTTGGCGCAAGGGGGCGGGGGGTTGGCGCACCTGATGACGGCGTTGCGGCAGGTGTTGGGGCAAGAGTATGTGCAGGTGGAATGGGTGCCCTATGGGGAGTTGGAGGCTTTGCAGCAGGCGTTGGCGAATCAGGAAGTGCATGGCATTTGTCTGTGCCTGGAACCGGAGGGGGTGCAGATGATTACCCCGATTCAACGGCTGTACGAAATCCTGCAACGGGAATGGCCGCTGCCGTTGCAACTGGAATATCAGCCGCTGCCGGCGGGGGGGGGACACTGATGGGGAAATGGCTCTATACCCTGGCGGCGGTGGCGTTTGGGGTGAAGATGGTGTTTTTGCCGCATCCGGTGCCGGAGTCACCGCTGGGGATTGTGGCGGCGGTGGTCAACGATAGCGGGATTCCCAATGCGGTGTCGGCCATTATTCTCCGCAACCGGCTTTACGATACCGTTTGGGAGGTGGTGGTCTTTACCATTGCCATTATGGGGGTGAATGTGCTGATGGCGAATGAACAACCGTTGCGCCGGGTGGTGCAGTTGACCGATTCCCCTTCGGTGGTGCTGGCGCAGTTGGGAGCGACGATTGCTGCCTTGGTGGGGGTGGAATTAGCACTGCGCGGTCATCTGAGTCCGGGGGGGGGCTTCGCCGCCGGGGTGGCCGGGGGTACGGCGATTGGTCTGATTGCCATGACTTCGCCGCCGCAGTTGTTACAAAGGATTTATCAACGCTGGCACGTTTCCACCTGGGAAAAGTTGGCGGTCTTGGGGTTTATTATTTTGGCGCTGGCGACGCTGTGGGGCTGGCAGCTGCCCCGGGGGGAGTTGGGGGCTTTGGTCAGCGGCGGGTTGATTCCGGTGTTGAATGCGTTGGTGGCCGTCAAAGTTACGCTGGGTTCGTGGGCCATGTTGTTGGTCTTTATCCGCTATCGGGGTTTGTTGTAATTCGGATTAGACTGGGAGAGGGGCTGGAGGTATTGGGTATGGAATGGCTGTGGCAAGATTTGGGGGAATCACAGGTGTTGCTCCCGCCGCAACCGCAGGGGATTATTCATTTTTTGGGGGGGGCGTTTGTGGGAGCGGTTCCCCAGTGGAGCTATCGCTGGTTGTTGGAACGGTTGGCGGGTCATGGGTACATTATAATTACCCAAGCGGTGATTCCCGACTTGGATCATCGGGGGCTGGCGGCGAAGGCCTATGGGGAATTGAACGAGGTGATGCAGGTGTTGCAGTTGCCTTGGGATTTGCCGGTGTACGGGTTGGGGCATAGTCTGGGCTGTAAGCTGCATTTGTTGATCGGGGGGTTGTTCCCGGTGGTGCGGGCGGCTCAGGTGTTGATCAGTTACAACAATTTCGGTTTGCAGGCGGCACTGCCCTGGTTGCAGGGTTTGCGTCATGTGCCGGTCTTGGATCAGTTGCCGTTGGAGTTTAGCCCTTCGCCGCGGGAAACTTTGGATTTTATCCAGCGGCGGTATCGGGTCGCCCGCAATGTTTTGATTCGTTTTAGTGATGATACCTTGGATGAAACGCCCCAATTGGCTCAGGTGTTGCAGCAGAAGTTCCCGGATGATTTACGTTTGCATTACCTGACGGGGAATCATCTGACGCCCTTGGGTTGGGAAATCAATTGGGGGCAAAAAGGGGCGTTTAGTCCCTTGGATGCCCTGGGGCAGTGGTGTAAGGAGTGGCTTTATCAGGATTTACTCACCCTGGAGCGGGTGATTGTGGGGAGTTTGCGCCGGTGATCGGTGGGGGGGTGGCGGTTATTTTTCTGGGGGCGGCGGCTCTGATGGTGGCGCGGGTGTTGCCGGCGTTGTTGGCGTTGCCGTTGATGGCGACGGGGATGGGGTTATTGCCGGTGTTGGCGGGGCAGTTGACCTGGAATGATTTATTTTTAGGGGTTTGGGCGGATGGCAGTTTACGGCTGGCGGAACCGATGGTGATTGCCCTGTTGGGGGGGATGCTGAGCAGTTGGTTGCAAAAAACGGGGATTGCCCAAAATCTGGTACGGGGGGGGGCGGAGTTGGCGGGGGACCGGCCTTGGCTGTTGGCGGTTTTGTTGTTGGCGGTGGTGGCGGTTTTATTTTCGGCGGTGGGGGGCTTGGGGGCGGTGATTATGGTGGGCACGGTGGTGTTGCCGATTTTGCATTCCCTGGGGCTGCGGGAGTATATCAGTGCGGGGGTGCTGTTGTTTGGCATCAGTTTGGGGGGGTTGCTGAATCCGGGCAATTGGGCGGTGTATAAAACGGTGTTGGGGTTGAGTGATGCGCAGGTGAGTGGCTATGCCCTGTGGGTGTTTGGGGTGATGGCGCTGGGGGCGGTGGCGTTTATCGGGGTGGAGTTGGCGCGGACGCGGGTGCTGGTCTGGTCGGGCTGGCGGTGGCAGCCGGTGGGTTGGCTGAGTTTGGCGGGTCTGCCTTGGCTGGTGAGTCCCTGGGTGAGTGGGTGGGGCTGGGGGTTGGGCTGGGGGTTGGCCGGTCTGACCCTGTGGGGGCTGGTGCAGGGGTGGCGCCGCTGGGGGCAGGTGCCCCGCATCGCTTGGTATGCCTATCTCACGCCCTTGGTGCCGTTGATTTTGATCCTGGGGTTGGGGCTGCCGTTTATTCCGGCGTTTGTGTTGGGGTTGGCCTATGGGTTTGCGGTGACGTTGCGCCGGGGGGCAATCAATCTGCTCACGGGGGCGATGTTGGAGGGCGCGGCGAGTGTGGTGGCGGCGGTGGTGCTGATGATGGGGATCGGCATGACCTTGAGTGCGGTCTTAGGCCCGACTCAGACGGGCGCCGGAGCGGTTTGGTACAAGACCCATCCCGATACGGTGTGGCCGGTGCTGGCGGCGATTCAACCCCTGTTGGCTCCCTGGATTCCCACCTCCCCCTGGGGGTATGTGGTGGGGTTTGCCCTGCTGGCTCCCTTAGCCCTCTATCGGGGGCCGTTGAATGTATGGGGGTTGGGCTACGGCATGGGGGGGGTGATGCTCAGCGCGGGGCTGCCGGGAGGGGCGGTGATGGGGGTGCTGATGTCCCTGGGAGTGATTCAGGGGGTGTGTGACCCGACCAATACCCACAATGTATGGCTGGCCAATGAAGTCAAAACCGATGTGAACGTCCTGTTAATCAAAACCTTGCCCTACGCCTGGGGAGTGGCGGTGGTGGGCTTGAGCGTGGCTGCCGGTCGCTATTTAGGGGCGTAAGTCCGGTTCGTCGCCTAATTCAACACCTGCCGATACCAGTCCAAGGTCGCCTGTAGCCCCTGCACCAAGGGCGTCTGCGGCTGCCAACCCAACACCTGCCGCATCCGGGTGACATCGAGAGCACTGCGGCTGGTTTCCCCCAACCGCTCCGGCAGAAAGCGGGGTTCGGTCTTGGTCGGCATCAGTTTTTGCAGCAATTCATATAAGGTCAATACGGAAGTTTCTTGCCCCGTACCGATATTCAGCGTCAAGGGTTCCGGCCACCCCAAAATTTGCAAATTCACCTGCGCCACATCCTCCACATAGACATAATCCCGGGTCTGGGTCCCTTGGCCGTAAATGAACGGGGTTTGTCCGGTTAACAAAGCCGTAATAAAAGCCGTAATCACCCCCGCTTCCCCGGTGATTCCCTGGCGCGGGCCGTACACATTGGCATAGCGTAAAATCACATAGCGTAACCCATGCACCTGATAATAAAAATGCAAATAATGTTCAACCGTGACCTTGGCAATACCGTAGGGAGAAATGGGTTGCAGGGGGTGGGTTTCCGGCGCCGGAATCTGTTGTAATTCCCCGTAACAAGCCCCCCCGGAGGACGCAAAAATAAATTGTTCAACACCCACCTCGGCGGCGGCAGCCAGCAAGTTTAACGAACCCAAGATATTGATCTGGGCATCGGTTACCGGTTGCGCCACAGACTGCCGCACATCAATCTGGGCGGCGTGGTGGCTGATCACCGCCGGTCGCCAGTCCTGGAGAATCTGCCGGATGCGATCCGCCTCCCGCAAATCCGCTTGATAGACCCGACTCTGAGGATGGACATAGGCCGGATTCCCCGCGGTGAAATTATCTAAAATTGCCACCTCGTGACCCGCTTGCAGATAAATATCCTGAACCGCAGAGCCGATAAAACCCGCCCCGCCCGTAATCAAAACACGCATGGAACCAGAAGATACCGCAATCAGTAGCCTATCACATTAACCGAGACCCAATTCGTCACGAATGTTGGCTTCGATAGTAGCCACCTGGTCATCACTTAACCCCAATTCCTCCTGCAATTCCAACAGTTGCGCCCGTTCCTCTAAGCCGATTTCTCCGTCATTTTCTAAACAGGCGCGGAACATCAAACCATACTCATAACCCGCTAATTCCGGGTCATGTTTTTGCGGCTGAAAACGGGCAATAATTTCCTGAGCCGTTTCCCGACTCACTCCATATTTCTCCCGCAACTTATCCAACATCTCTAATTCTTTTTCAGAAGGGGTTTTCCCCCCGCGATAACAGGTTTCCACGAGCTTGGTAAACTTCTCCACCGCACCGTCTAAAGCCTTGGGGGTTTCCGCCACCATTTTCGGCTTGACCGTAGCCGCAGGCGTGGGTGTCACGGTCACCCCGGGTTCAAACAAACGATGATTTCGCACGCAATTGCTAATTGCATTTTCGACCGATTGGTACTCAGGATTATCCTGCCCGCCCGGTACGGTCTGTTCAAATTGGTGCAAATAGCTCATCAATTGCTCATATAAAGCCCGTTTTGCCTCCCGGGTATTTGCCTGCTTGAGGATTTTTTGAATCCCGTCGTTGAGCAATTCTCTCGCTCGCCGATTTTGGTCGGCCAGCAGGTAATCCTCTGCCTCTTTCCAGGTACTGCCTAGATTCATACTGCGGCCAAGCCCGGTAGCACTATCTTGATAACTTAATTTGATTTCGTTGTAACCGGTAATTTGATTTTCGGATTCGGTTAATAACTGAAAGACCCGTCCCAAAACCAAATTTTCCCGCACCTGAATTTCTTCCGCAGAAGCCGGCATGATATCGGCAAACCGACGACTGTCTTGATGGGTATGTAAGGGGTTGCGATCCATCTGAGCAACCGTGCGATAGATGGTGCGCATCCGTTCCATGCCTTCAATCAACCGCAGGGGAAATGCCCCGATTTCCCGCACGAAATAAATGTGGTGGGGGTCATTGTAGGGCCGAATATCTTTATCGGTTAAAGTCGTACTTTTCCGCAGGAGAGGTAGTAAAGCAGCTACCGCCGGATCGGTGGGTTTATTACCCCCTTGAATCCCCACCAGCGTTTGCCGTTTCTCCGGGCGGTCATCCCACCCCAAACGGGATTGTTCCTGACTGAAACGCAGGAAAGCTTCACTCTTTTCAAAGGTGGTTTTCAGCTGGGATTCCTGTTGTTCGATGGTGGGATATTGGGTGATGAATTTCTCGGCAACCGAAACTTTGAGCTGCTCACTGGTGCTAAATTCATCAATCGCTCGGTTGAGAATCCGTTGGTATAAATCCTGTTGCCGCAGATGCTCAAAAGTATGCAAATCAAACAAGCGGCAACCCATACCACTCCAGATATCCTGGGTCATACTTTGGTAAATGGTTTCCACCTTATTCTGGACGGTTTTTTGATAGATGTTTTCGATGTCTTGGGGGTCGTAAAGTAAGATACCGTTGACGGTCAGCGTGGTGGTTTCTCGGGTATAAACCTGTTCCCGTTCAACTAATCTACGGCGGAGCGCTTCGAGATTTTTATCAAAATTATTCAGGTCGTTGATTAACCGCTGGGTTTCCTCTTTCAGGGCATCCAAAAGGGGAATCGCTAAGGCGCGGGCTTTGACTTCTACCTTGGATACATAAATGGATTCCAGCGCTTGCATGATCCCGTTAAAATCATCATCAATCACTTTTTTGCGATTGAGCAACATCATTTGTTTGGCATGGTTGTCAATCTGTTTGAGCAAGATTTGCATCGCTTGACTGGCTGAACGCTCGCGAGATAACCAATCTTTTTGCCGAGACTGGTCAAAGGTGGTGCGGAATTCTAACCAGACTTCTAACAGCACTTCCAGAAATTGGCGCGTCCATTTCGGCCCCCGGAAGCGGTCTTCCACCATTTGCGCCACGGTTGCCCGCAATTCTTGCGTTTTTTGGGGAATCATGCGGTTGAGATTGTCCCACATCTTTTGGAAATAATCACTCCAGCGCCGCGGGTCACTATCCGCATCGTTGAAATGCACCCGATACTTCTCTTCCTCAATCGAAATAAACTTGAGTAAATTCTCAAAAGGGACATTCAAATCGTTGCGGCGTTTGCGTAAAGCGGCGACCCAATCCGCCACTTCTTTGCTGTAGGGTTTCATATTATCCCCTACACTCAAATTATCCAAAAGTTGATGGTTGTTTTCCGATTCCGCCAGCCCTAAATTCGGTAAAATTTCAGTTTTAATCACATCGCGCATGGCCGTGGGAGCGGGGGTGGGATTGTTCCACCAATCCACCAGGGCAACCGCCAAACGAGAAGCACAGGCATTCAACACCCGTTGCACCGGAAACTGAATACTCGCCAAGCCGAAGGTAATGTAGTTTTGGGGATAGCCCAAGGGATCGGGACTGGCCCAATGCTTGCGGATATTATCCCGCACCAACTTTTTATATTGACTGAACCCGGACGAGAAATCCAAAAAGATATTTTGCGCCACCATTTCCAAGACCGATTCTAAATTGGGCAGGGTGACTTTATCGTTGCTATTCCCCACCAGATAACAGAATCCAAAGGGAGTATCCTGGGCACTTTGACTGCTGATGCGGTCGGTAATGTTATTGCTATATTGGGTTTCAAAACGGGTGGTGGGACGGGAATAATGGTTCAATTCGGTAAGAGCGGCATAGGCATTGGCAATCACCCGGTCACCCAGGCCGGAAAATGCCCCCGGTAGAACCAGAAAGGCACAGGTCTGCGGTAGATCAGAAGGTGGCACCCAGTCCCGCACATTGTAGGCCAGGTCTAAAACCATTCCCGAACCGGTGCCCCCGCTCAAGGAACAAACAACAAATACATTCACCCCTTTATCGAGCTGCACCCCCCAGCGATCCAGCATGAATTTTTCATGCCCGACAATGCGGGAGCGGGCATTGGCAAAGGCTTGTTTAATGGTTTGATAATTGACGGTAAAAGCAAATTTCCCTAACGCCCGAATCTGCCCTGCTCCCGCTAAAATCGAGTCTGTTCCGGTCAATTCCGGCGGGAACCATTCGGTTAAATACTCATAATCGGCAATTCGGTTCAAGATGGCTTTGGCATTATCTACTTTTGCCCAGACTTGTTCGACGGGGCGCAGGGAAATATCCTGTTTTAAGACGGTTTGCGGCTCGGAAACTTTGGCATTTTGTTCCGTATCCAAATGCAGGAAAGAAACGATGGGCAGGGCATCCAAACTACCATAGGTTTCCACGATCATGCGCCGGATTTTAATAATAACTTCTTTGCCCGTGCCACCCAGACCAACGATGATGGTAGGGGTCATGCCGATGTAGTCTGACATATTATTAGTTCCTGATAGAGGGTAATTGGCTGTATTGTAGAAGATTCATCTCCGGTTTGTCTGTCACCAGAGACTTTACAATGGATTGATAATAAAGATGAATCAGTATCGCAGGAATTGCTATGGAACGGGGCTGGCTGATTGGCGAACTGAGTACCCAGGCGGGGGTGTCGCCGCAGACGATTCGTTTTTATGAACGGGAAGGGCTTTTGGCTCCCCCCCAGCGCAACAAAAGCGGCTATCGCCTCTACCCGCCGACATCGCTGACCCAGTTATTATTCATCCAACACAGCAAGCAATTCGGTTTAACCCTAGACGATATTAAGCATTTGGTGCATCTACAGGGGCAGGGGATCAATCCCTGTGGCAGTTTTCGGCGTTTGGTGCAGGAACGGCTGCATACCCTGGCGCAGCAGGCCAAACAACTACAGGCCACCCACCAGGCGATCAGCCAACGGTTTGAGCGGTTGGCCACCGAATTACCCAAAACCGACCATCCCCCTGGGCAGGGGCGCAGTTTGGAGGCATGGTTGCAGGAGGCGGCCAATCCTACCTATGCGCCGACGACCGGCGGGTTGGGGCGGGAGCAGTTGGTGCAGCGGTATATGGCCGGGGAACGGGATTTTCAGGGGCTGGATTTGATTCAGGCCAATCTATCCGGGGTAAATTTGAGTCGAGCGGATTTGAGTCGGGCGCAGTTAATGCTGGCCAATTTAGGCGAAGCCGTCCTGGAAGAGAGTCGCCTGCTCGGTGCCAATCTCAGCGGTGCGGATGCCATCGGCGGCTATTTTCGGAACAGTCAAATGATCGGTGCGATTTTAATCGGCACCGATTTGAGTGAGGCGGATTTGATGGGAGCCAATTTAGGGGGAGCCAATTTGGGGGGAGCCAATCTCAGCGGTGCCAATTTACAGCATGCTAATCTCAGCGAGGCGGTGTTAATCGGTGCCAATTTACGGGACTGCCATTTAGAGGGGGCGCTGTTGTGGGGGGCGAATTTGAGCGGGGCGGATTTGACCCAAGCGCGTCTGCATCTGGATCATCTAGCAACCGCCAATCTCTGGAGAACAACGCTGCCGGATGGTCAGGTCTATGCGCCCCAAATGGGCAGTCTTAATTATGAATAATTTATGGGAACCTCTATTAATCGGGTATGGGCGGGCGCCGGGGGGCAGCCCCTGTTTCTGGTTCTGCATAAACGCGGTATTCCAGCGAAAGGAAACCTCTATGAATTCAGAATTAAATTCAGAATTAGCGGTCTCGGGGGTCACCCCCGTCCTTGGTTCTCCGGCATATCTGTCCACAAATCAAGTCATATTGCAAGCCACATTGTTATAGAGGTGCCTGAATATGCATCATCTAGAAACCTGGTTAAATGCTCAAGATTATGCCGGGTTAATCACCCAAGTAGAACAAGTGTTGGCCACCGATCCGCAAGCAATCACCGCCTGGGGCTACGGGGGGCTGGCGTATCTGCTCCAGGAAGATGCGGAATCGGCGCAGGCTTGGTGGTTGCAGGCATTAACCGAGTTAGATGAAAACCGGATTCAGGCGCTGGGGGATTGGCTGTGGCAACAGGGGGAATCCTATCGGGAATCCCATCCCACCGTGTCTCTGGAATTGTATCGAGCGGCACAGGAATTGGCTCCGAGTCACGAACGGCGGCTGCAATTGACCGAATGGGCGGCGATCCAAGCGGCCTTATTACCCGAAGAACTGGCCGCCGCCACCGAAATGTTGAGTAGGAGCGACCAACTGCCCGAGAAAGCCGTCTATAAAACGCTGTTGGCCGTGGTTGGCGAGCTGAAATTTAACTCTCAAATTGAACAGTTTATCCGTAGTTGTCAGCGGCATTTGTCCCCTCCTGTCTATGCCCGCGCCTTGTCGGTCAGTGCCGGCAAAATTCAATGGAAATATCAAAATCCGGCCACCAGTGAATACCTCTTAAAAATGGCTCTGGAATATGACCCCAATAACACCGAAGTGCTTGGGCGTTTGGCCAATCTCTACGAGGAAATGAACGACCTAGAGCAGGCTTTAGGGATGGCGCGGTACTATGTGCAGATTGCCGCATCTAAAGGGTTAGGCGAGCAAGCCCGCGCCTGGGCAATTTTGATGCGGGTTTTGATGACGATGGGGGGACAAGGTTGGGCAGAAGCCGTAGAAAAAGCGCCGATTTATCATCAGGTATTATCCGACTTGGCGCAGGCATCTGAAGCAGAACTTTCTCAGTCTAAAAATCGCGGCGACCCACCGTTTACAGTCGGCTTTTTTTTACCTTATCTGCGGGATGACCCTGCCCGTGACCGCCCGGTTCTCAATCGAATCGTTTCCCAAGCGGCTCGACAGATCCGTAACCACACAGATGCCTACTACACGGAGCGGGCTGGCGAACCTTCATCGCGCCTGCGGGTTGGCTTTGTTTCCCGTTCCCTCACCCGCCATTCGGTCGGGTGGCTGGCACGCTGGTTTTTTGAATCCTACGACCGCAGCCAACTCGAATTATTTTTATATTACATTACCAGTCCTCCTGATGCTTTGGGCGAATCTTGGTTTGTGCGCCGATGTGAGCATTATTTTTATGGGGATTATGCGAACGAAGTGGCGCGAAAAATTGCCGATGATGGCATCCAAATTCTGATTGATGTAGATAGCCTCACCCTGAATACCACCTGTGCGGTTTTGGCCTTCAAACCGGCTCCGATTCAGGTGACTTGGTTGGGCTGGGATGCCAGCGGCATGGATACGGTTGATTACTTTATTGCCGACCCCTTGGTGTTACCGGCCAATGCCCAGGATTATTACCACGAAAAAATTTGGCGGCTGCCGGAAACTTATATTGCGGTCAATGGCTTTGAAATTGGGGTGCCGGACGTGCGGCGGGAAGACTTAGGAATTGCTCCTGATGAGGTGATTTTTTTCTCGGCACAAAGCGGCTACAAACGCCACCCGGACAACGTCCGCTGGCAAATCGAAATCCTCCAACGCACCCCCAACAGTTACCTGTGCATCAAGTCCCTACGGATGAATGCCGGTCTGCAAGAACAGTTTCGCTCTCAAGCCGCAGCCTTGGGGGTTGACCCCCAACGTCTCCGTTTTTTACCGCCGGTGAATAGCGAATACGTCCACCGGGCGAATTTACAATGTCTGGCGGATGTCATTCTCGATACCTATCCCTACAACGGTGCCACGACCACCCTAGAAGCCTTGTGGTTGGGGATTCCCCTGGTGACGCGGGTCGGACAACAATTTGCCGCCCGCAACAGTTACGCTTTTTTGACCCAATGCGGCATCAGCGAAGGGATTGCCCACAGTGCCGAAGAGTACATTGCCTGGGGAGTGCGGCTGGGGACGGATGCGGAATTGCGCCGGGAGATTCGCCAGCGGTTGCTCGCCAGCCGCCGGAGTTCGCCCTTGTGGGACGGTCGCCGTTTTGCCCGGCAGTTTGGCAATGCGTTACAGGAAATGTGGCAGGTCTATCAATCCCGTTGACTGAGAGTCACCAGAACTGCCGCCACTGCCCCCACCAGGATTAAACCATTGGCCGCCGCCCCACAGCGCCCATCCCGGTTCAGTTCTGAGACCTTTGCCCCAGCACCTGCTTGCGGTCTCCGGTGCGGACATTCAAGGCCACCGTTTGCTCCCCGCGCCGTACCCGCATCTGCAGTTTTTGCCCCACCTGGCTTTTCTCCACGATCCGTTGCAGTTGGTCGGCGCTGGTGACCTTCTGACCTTCCACCTCGACAATCACATCACCGCGGCGCAAACCCGCCTCTGCCGCCGGACTGCGCGGCAGCACCTGGCGAATGATCACCCCGCTGGTTTCCGGCACCTGCACCGTGCTGTTCGGGTCGCTGTTGATTTGTCTCGCCAATTCCGGGGTCAGAGTACTCATCACCACACCGATGTAGGGATGGGGCACCGTTTTCCCTTCCGCCAAAATCGGTGTAATCATCTTGGCCAAATCCACCGGAATGGCAAAGCCAATCCCTTCCGCACCGGCGCGAATCGCCGTGTTAATCCCGATCACCTCCCCGTTGGCATTTAGCAAAGGGCCGCCGGAATTGCCCGGATTGATCGCCGCATCGGTTTGGATAAAATTCAGGCGCTTGTCGGGAATACCCACCTCCGAACTGCTGCGGCGCAAATTGCTGATAATCCCCAACGTCACCGTATTATCCAAGCCCAGGGGATTCCCCATCGCAATCGCCCAATCCCCCACCTGAACCTTACTCGAATCCCCTAAAACGGCCACCGGCAAATTCCCCGGCGGATTTTCCAGTTTCAATACCGCCAAATCCGTCACTTCATCTGTGCCCCGCACCCGCGCCGGTAACTGCCGCCCATCCGTCAGCGTCACCGTCACCCGTTGCGCCCCTTCTACCACATGGGCATTGGTAATAATCGTGCCGTTTTTGTCCACGATAAACCCCGAACCCTGCCCCCGTTCCGTGCGTTCCCGCGGCAGACTAAAGCCGCTATCGCCGAAAAAACGCCGGAAAAACGGGTCATCTAAAAAAGGGTCAATGCCTAGGGTCACCGTTCGTTCCGTATCAATCCGCACCACCGCCGGTCCGACTTTCTGCACGGCGGCCACCACAAAATTACCGGCGGGTTTGCTGGTGCTGTTGGTCAAAGCCACCGGCGAACTGCTGGCGACCACCTGATCCAAGGGATCCGCCTGGGAGGGCAGGGCGTGGAACCCCACCACCGTTACGACCACACCGAACAGCAGTGCTAAAGCGTGGGTCAATAGTTGAAACCAGGTTCTCGGTTGCATTGCTCTTCCCCAAGTCCGCCGATACATACTCATGGTTCTCTAATTCATCTTATCGTGGCGCATCGTTATTGACTCGCTGCGGGGGCGGGTGTTCCCCACAATCCCCTGCAAAATCGCCTCGGTCACCCGCCCGACGGTCATGCCCGGCGCCACCGTCACCCGCACATCCGCCTGGGCATACTGCTCCTGTCGTTCGTCCAGCAACCGCTGCAACTGTTGATGCAACCGTTGCGGGTCATGGCTAGCCGCCGCCAGCAAAGGCCGGTCTTGCCCCTGACCCAGCCGCTCCACCAACAGGGCTAACGGCACATCCAACCACACCACCAGCCCATGATGCAAATAACTCCAATTGAGGGCTTGCGTCACCACCCCGCCGCCGGTCGCCACCACCAAACGGGTATGACTGGCAACTTCCGCCAACACCTGGGATTCCAACCGGCGAAACCCCGCTTCCCCCTCCTCGGCAAACAATTCGGGGATCGAACGCTCGGTGACCTGGACAATCAACCGATCCGTATCACAAAAGCTGTACCCCAGACGCTGAGCCAATCCCTTCCCGGTCGTGCTTTTACCACAGCCCATCATCCCCACCAAAAAGACCGTTACTCCCCCCAAATGTTTTTGGGCTTGCGCCACCAATTGCGGGTCAATGACCATAATTACTCCAACCGTTCTACACTTTGAAACGCCATCAGAATCAGCGTATCATCCGGGGCTAAACGTTGAAACTGGCTCCTTTTGGGATTGAGTAAAATATCCCCATTCCCCCGGCGAATGCCCACCAAAATCAGGGGCTGTTCCGGTTGACCACAACGGGTGACGGCTTGAGCCAATTCCGCGAAAGATAGCCCCTGCCAACCCACCGGATAATTCCCCGGTTCAATAAAATAAAATTCATTCGTATCATTCGTGTAGGTTAATAACTGTTGATAGACCACAGACATATTTTTGAATAAGGCACTCTGGGCAATAATCCCGGAGCTATATTCCCGGGCGGAAACCATCTCATCCACCCCCGCTTCTTTCAAATGCCGATAACGGTCGAGTTGCACCAGCTCGGCGACGACATGGATATTGCGTTGATTGCCGGGATTCTGTTCTAAATGTTTAATCGCCAGGGCAATCAAGGCATTTTTTTCATCCGGCCCCTGGGTCTCCTCATCCGCCAGGAGAATCACCGCTTTCGCCTGGGGGGCACACAATTTCTCCAAGGTAGCATGATGGGTCGGGTCAGCCTGGACAAAATGGACATACTTGTGGCCGTCAAAATCAACTTTTTGGGCAATTTCTGAAGCAGAAATCACCACAATATCGCGGGGGTGTTTTTGGTTGCCCTGCAAGAGTTGGTGAATGACCGCCGGTGCTTTTTCATTCCAATTACACACGATGATATGGTCACGAAAAACTTGCATATTTCTCTCCTGTAATAGTGCTTGTGTAACAAAAAAAGAGGAAAATTTCCCCACAATTGCCCCAAAAACAAATGTACCCAACAGTAGTAAGATCAGTTGAAAAACCTGCCCCAAAATCGTTTTGGGCTGATCGGGATATTCCCCCACCAACGTGACCAGCACATTGGCCAAAATTTCCCAGGCGGTGGCGGCATCGCTAAAGCCCCCCTCGCTCCACAGCAGCATGATGACCGCCAGCCCCACCACGCCCAGTCCGATGAGCCACAGGGATTCCCGTTTGAGCCACGACCGAACCATATCTGCTCCCGACTGCCCCAGGGTCATCCCAGGGTGAATGCCCCGCCCAAAAAACCGTAAACTCCCCGGCGGAATGCTATCATAAGTAAAGAAGCGAAACGATTTGAGCCATTGCACACGATTAGTTTTATTGTTCTATGATGCAACGTCGCAGTCGTCTTGACCCCAATCACATTTTATTTCGCACGGAAGAACTGTTGCGCGATGCCCGCAACCGCTACGAAGTCACCCACCAAGTTTCCCTGTGTGCCAAACGCTGTCGCTACGAAGATATTGATGCCCTCGATGACCCCTTCAACAAGCCGGTGATCCGCGCCATTGTGGAAATGGCGGAAAAACTTAAACCGGAATTGGTCGGCGATGGTCTGACCGAATCCTCTTAGCGGCTTGATTCATCGGAATCATAGCAATATGACTTGACGGCACCTCTATTTATTAAGAATCAGTTAGCTGAGTTTAAGGAGAACCGGCGACGGGGGTTGCGCTCCTGCGACCGCCGTTCTGAATGGAATTAGGATTTTTTTCAATTCAATGGAGAGGCGGGGTGAGGGCAAAACTTCCCCCGTGGGACACCGCCCCGGAGTCGTTTCCGGCGGTCTGGCCATGCCCATCTTTTCAACCGCGAAAAAAACGGCAAAAAAATTGCCACCTGATTGAACCCTCCCCCCGCCGCGTCAGTCTCTAGTTTCAAGAGGATTGAGGACAGACGCAAAGCCGGGGTGGCAGAGCCAATACCGGCCTTTTTTTTGGGACTCCCTAACCCAACAATGCCTCCAACTGCGCCAAATTCGGCACCCGGATCAGCCCGCGATAATTGCCCCCGTCGTCATCCCGTTTGGCACTCTTGCCTGTCAGTCGCTCAATCACGCCATCCTGCTCCAATTTGCGGAGAACCCGCGTCACCGTTTCCCGGGTCAAGCCGCTCAAACTCCCCAACTCCCGGTGCGGCAAATTGGGAATTTCAATCCCCTGGGCACTGGTGCGCCCCTGCCCCTCGGCGAGAAATAACAGCACATCCACCACCCGCGCCACACTGTCCGACTCCCGCACCCGCAGCCGCCGGTTCAACTGCCGCAAACGGCGCGCCATCAGTTGCGACAACCGTAAACCCATCAACGGCTCCGTCTGCACCACATTCATAAAATCCCGCGCCGATAGACTCCCCAACGTCACCGGTGTCACACTCAGTACATCGCAGGAACGCGCCGTAGCCGCCAACGCCGCCATCTCGCCAAAAATCTCCCCCGGCCCCAGGATATTTAAGGTGATCTCCCGGCCTTCCCGGTTGTGGGTACGGATTTTCACCCAGCCCTCGATGATGAAATACACCGCCCCGCCCCCGTCCTCCTCCATGATTAACAGTTTGTCCGGTTCATGGTGAGCCAGCAAGAGCCGGTGACCCATCCGTTCCAAAGCCGCGGACGACCAACCCTCAAATAGAGGCGAATGGCGCAGAGCAACCAGAATTTCGGGGGTGGAACTTTCCACAGATGAACAACACTCCTGTCAAACAATGTAAACGAATTGGCAAGACCTTATGCTACAGTTTGTACAGAGGTAATGTGAACAAAATAAAATGTGGGTGGGGAATGCCAAGATGGTTATCACTCTTTTACTATTGAAGCAAAAAGTGTCCCTCCTCTCCATCATAGGGGGACAGGCATGAATGCCAAGCCCGTTATTATTACAGAACATTTATTTTACTATCATCGCTGTTCCCGCCGGAGTTTTCTCGATTACCGGCAGGGGGTGGTGCCGCAACCGGAACGCTCCCGCCACCGCGAACAGGTTACCGGTCGTTGGCCGGGGGTAGCGCCTGCTTATCAACCGCCCGATTGGGAAAGTGGGTTTCAGGCCACCCTAGAATTGATGCGGCAAGGGGTACCGGCCATTCACCAGGGGGTTTTGCAGGTCGTTACCCCCGCTGCCGTCTTGGTGGGTCGCCCGGATGTGCTGATTCGGGAACCGGGGTCGTCGCGCTGGGGGGATTGGCACTACCGACCGCTGGAAATTCGCCTCGGCCAACGCCCTAAACCGGAATATCAGGCGGTTGCGGCGTTCCACAGTTGGCTGCTGGCACAAATCCAAGCAGTCTGGCCACGCTGGGGGGAATTGGCTCTGCCGGGGCCGCGGTTTTTGCGGGTGAATCTGGAACAAGCCCTGCCCCCCATGCACCAAATGCTGGCGGCCTGCCTGGATACCTTGAAACAGCCAGATGCCCCGGAAGTCTTTATCAGCCGCAGTCGCTGCCAACTCTGTCCCTGGCTGGACTATTGCAGTACGGTTGCCAAGCAAAAACATCACCTCAGCCTGGTGCCGGGCGTAACCATGAAGCGGTATGAAGAACTGCAAACCCTGGGGTTAAACCGGATTGACGACTTAGCGCAGGCGGATCCGCTGCGGATTTACAACGCCACCAGTTTGGGGATCAACACCAGTAATAAACTCGTCCGCCAAGCCCAGGCGATTGCCCAACATCAAGCCCTGTCAGTGGCTCCGATTACCCGCTTGCCCCAGGCGAACATCGGCTATTTTTTTGACATCGAAGCCGACCCCTACCTGGACTGCGTGTACTTACACGGCGTATTACTCGTCACGCCCCAGGAACAAAAATTTTATTCCCTGGTGGCCGAGCAGGTGCATCAGGAGGGGCGCATTTGGCAGGAGTTGTTGACCCTGTTGGAACGCCATCCCCACGCCCCCATTTACCACTTTTGCCCCTTTGAACCCCAGACCATCCAACGCCTCGGCCAACGGTATCACACAGAACCGCAGCGGATTCAGGCCATTCGCCAACGCTGTGTGGATTTGCACGCCCGGTTGGTGCGCTCGGTGGTTCTGCCGGTGGAAAATTACACCCTCAAGGCCATCGCCCGCTGGTTGGGGTTTGGCTGGCAGCATCCGCGCGCCGACGGGGCGCAGTGTACCCAGTGGTACAACCAATGGCTACACACCGGGGATCGCAGTTACCTCCAGGCGTTGCAGCAGTACAACCAAGACGACTGTTTCGCCACCTATCACCTGTACCGCTGGCTGGTGGATTTTATGTCCACCCAAACCCCCCCGGCCGTCCACCGTTCAACCGGCTGATTCCTGCCGGCCGCCGCTAAAGCCCCGCCCCGGCCGCCACTGCACCGCCCCCGCCTGCCCGGTCACAAAAGTAGGAATTTTTAAGCGTTCCAACCGCCCCATATCTCCCTTTTTCACCCGGAAATTCGAGGCAATCGCCCCGTAGGGTTGCAGGGTTTGCAGGAAGCGATTCCCCAAGGGGCCGCCACTCCACCACAGAACCTGCGCCGGGGATACCCCCTGCTGCACCAGCGCATCCTGCTGCTCAAAGCTGGTCTCCGGCAGCCACACCAAAGTTTCCTTGCCCGCCGTAATCCGCAGCAGGGGCGGTTCGTTTGCCGTCACCGTTAACGTCATTGCTCCCAAAGTCACACTTTGTAACCCATGTAACGGTTGTGGCGTCACTTTTTTCATGTCCGGCACATCACCATACAACTGCTGGATCGGCATCACCGCATTCAGGTTACTCCAACCCTGGTTGGGCACCCCCGGCCAAGCCACCCCGACATCAATCCGGTTCACCCCTTGCAGTTGCAGAAAAGGGAGCAGGGTAAATTTCACCGTGCGTTCATCCCCGGCGTTGATCACCCCTACCTGACCCCGACTTTCCAAGACCATCACCGGGATGCGCCCCGTATCCAAAGCCGTTAACTGTAACCGGGTGGCATGGCCGTACAGCAAAGGCACTAAAACCGTAGCGATTCCGAATAGCGCCACCCACGGCCACCGCCGCCGCCACCAATCCCAGCCGGAGCAGACCAGCCCCAGCAGCACGTAAATCAGCACCATCTGCCCCGCCGTAATCTTCCCGGCGGCCAGGGAATTAAACGGCAATTGATTCGTCCAATGCACCAGCCCCAGCAATAGAGCCAACGGGTAGGCCAGCAGTTTGGCCGCCCACACCCCCGCCTGAAACTGGATCAGCCCGATCCCCGCCGTCACCATGCCGCCCAAGGTCAAGACCATGATCAGAGGGGCAGCCACCGCATTGAGCAAAATCGTATAGGTATTGATCAGGCCAAAGCTGTACAACTGCAGCGGCAACGTCCACAGGTAGGCCGCCGTCGGCACCGCAATCAACTCCGCCAACGCCGGCGGTAAAAACGTCAAACTTTGGGCAATCGGCGTCGCCAGCAGCATCAGCCCCAGCGTCGCCAAAAAACTAAACTGGAACCCCAGGTTGCCGATCCAGGTGGGATTGTACAGCAGCAGTACTGCCGCTACCAGCAATAGTAAATGCAACGGCTGCCGCTTGCCGGTGACATCCCCTTCGCCAGTTTGCACCAAGCCCCACAGCCCCACCGCCCCCATCAAGGCCGCCCGCGCCACCCCCGCTTCAAAACCCGCCAGCATCACAAACAGCCCCAGCGCCGCCAAACCGGCCACCATCTGGGTGCGCAGGCCGAAGCGATTGGTCAAGGCCAACACCGTCCCCAGCAGCAACGAGACATGAAACCCGGAAGCCGCAATCGTATGCGCCAAACCCGCGCGGGTAAAGGCCGTGCGTAAATTGGCATCCAAATCCACCACCCGCGCCCCCACCACCATCGCACTCACCAACGGGCCGCGCTCGGCTCCCAGCGCCTGCCGATGCCCCTCGACAATCCGCTGCCGCAGTTGCCAGAACCCCCACGTTCCCGTCCCGGTCGGGTCGGCAAAATACACCTCCTCGCCCCGCATCCCCGCAAAAGTATGGTTTTGCGCCAGATAATTCTTAAAATCAAATCCCCCCCGAAACGCCGCCGTCACCGGCAGATACAACGCCCCTTTCACCGACACCTGCCGCCCCGGCGTCACCCCTTCTGCCTGCTCCGGGGGCACCGTCACGTAGAGATTACCCGTGACCCGTTCTGTGCGGGTGTAAGGCGCTTCCCCCAGCTCGAGCTGCTGCGCCTCCAGGAAAAACCGCCGTTTGCCGCTGGAATTTAACCGGGGTAAATTCAACGCCTTGCCCGTCACCACTACATCAAACTCCGGGGCTTTGCGGCTAATGTCCTGCGGCCCCGGCTGCGGCGTGCGCCATTGTAGATAAAAGCCCGCCAGCAGGGCGATCCCCGCTGCCACCAGCCAGACCCACCAGCCCAAACCCAACCGCCGCAGGGCAGGGATGCGCAGAGCCGCTATTGCCAACAGGACCCCCCCCGCCGCCACCGCCAGTACCCCCCAGGAGAGGCCGCCAATCCCCACCGGAATCTGCGCCGCCAGCAACCCCAGCACCCAAGCGGCAGCCAGCACCACCACCACTTGGGAATTGAACGCCAAACCCAACCGCTTACTCATACCCTTGCCCCCACCTTGCCCCAATTCTAGCCACACCCCTGCGCAAAACCAAATCACTTAGTAGCCCCGATTACATCCAGGCTGGGGGGAACCCCCACCGTTGTAATTCTTAATGTAAAGAAGCGATCAGATTAAGTTTGTCAGTCTATTGTCATTTTAATTTTTTTCGTCAAACTATCTCTGCACAAGGAATAAAAGCACTCTTAGCTTGAAAATATCTCTATTTTTTGCTTTCTTAACTATTAAATAAAATTAAATATATCAATCTGGTTTTTCCGGCTTGAGCAGGGAAGAAACCGTCGGAATCAAGCGGGCTAAGTTGTTGAAAATCTCAGAAATCTTTTCAGCCGGGCAATCTCTGCCAGAAAACAACTGACAAATTTGGGGTGTGGGGGCAATCCGGGGATAATGAGGGCAGAACCCAACACCAGGAGCTGGGCATGAAAATCGCAGTCTATGGCAAAGGTGGCATCGGCAAATCCACCACCAGTTGCAATATCTCCGCCGCCCTCGCCAAACGGGGTAAAAAAGTCCTCCAAATCGGGTGCGACCCCAAACACGACAGTACCTTTACCCTGACGGGGTTTCTCATTCCCACCATCATTGACACCCTCAAAGAGCGGGATTACCACTACGAAAATGTCTGGCCGGAGGATGTGATTTACCCAGGCTACGCCGGGGTCAGTTGTGTGGAAGCGGGTGGCCCCCCTGCCGGTGCGGGCTGTGGCGGTTATGTGGTCGGGGAAACCGTGAAACTCCTCAAGGAACTGAATGCTTTTGATGAATACGATGTGATTTTGTTTGATGTCTTGGGCGATGTCGTGTGCGGTGGTTTTGCCGCTCCCTTGAATTACGCCGATTACTGTTTAATCGTCACCGACAACGGGTTTGATGCCCTGTTTGCCGCCAATCGCATTGCCGCTTCTGTGCGGGAAAAAGCCCGTACCCATCCCCTGCGGTTAGCCGGTTTAATCGGCAATCGCACCCACAAACGGGATTTGATTGACAAATACACCTCTGCGGTGCCTATGCCCGTGTTAGAAGTGCTACCGTTAATTGATGATATTCGCATCTCGCGGGTGAAGGGGAAAACCATTTTTGCAATGGCCGAAAAAGACCCTTCTTTGCAGCCGATATGTGATTATTATCTCAACATTGCCGACCAAATTTTAGCCCGCCCGGAAGGGGTGGTACCCCAGGAGGCACCGGATCGGGAATTGTTTCATTTGTTGTCGGATTTCTACCTGAATCCGCCCACTCCTTCCCCATCGGCGGGGGAACTGTTGATGGTTTAAGCTCAGAAGGACAGCGGTCATGGCGGCATTTGCAGAGTTTAAGGCGGCATTAAAAAATACTTGGCTGAAGTACGTGCGTAACCACCGGCCTGGGTTGGAGGTTTATCTGCAGCAGCGGGGGGGCAAAACGTCGGATCATGGCCGCCGTCCCGATGCGGGGTTAGTCCTCGGCGTGGTGACCATGGCGGCGCCCCAATTGCTGGAGATGCTGCCGACCTTTTTCAAGCTCAGCCAGGGCAATCCCGATGCCATGATTGATGCCCTAGATTTGAATTTTCACCCCTGCAAAGAGTTGGCCAAACCGAGGGCGCAATTACCGGAAGGGACAACCCCGCCGGGGAGCAACCGCTGAGCAATGCCCCGCTATCTTAAGTGTTTTCAGTCTGTTTTTTCAGGAGAACCTCCCATGCCCACCACCGCTCAAACCAGTCCCCTCACTTTTGATTGTGAAACCGGGAATTACCACACCTTTTGTCCGATTAGTTGTGTGGCCTGGTTGTATCAAAAAATCGAGGATAGTTTCTTTCTGGTAATCGGCACGAAAACCTGCGGTTATTTTCTGCAAAATGCCATGGGGGTGATGATTTTTGCTGAACCGCGCTATGCTATGGCCGAACTGGAAGAGGGGGATATTTCGGCGCAATTAAACGATTACGAAGAACTCAAACGGCTGTGTCTGCAAATTAAACGGGATCGCAACCCCAGCGTGATCGTTTGGATCGGCACCTGCACAACGGAAATTATCAAGATGGATTTAGAGGGTTTAGCCCCCAAATTAGAAGCAGAGATTGGCATTCCTATTGTGGTGGCACGGGCGAACGGTTTGGATTATGCCTTTACCCAGGGAGAAGATACGGTTTTGGCGGCGATGGCGCAACGCTGCCCGGAGTCGTTACCGACCCGCGAAAAAGCCGAATCCACCCTGCAACGCCTGCTGAGTTTTCCTCAGAAAAAAGAGCCGTTACCCGCGGCTCAGCACCCGCCGTTGATCCTATTCGGTTCGCTGCCCGACCCGGTGGTAACCCAGTTGACTTTAGAGTTGCAAAAACAGGGCATTGAAGTCTCCGGGTGGCTACCCGCCAAGCGTTACACGGAATTACCGGCCATACCGGAGGGGGCGTTTGTCTGTGGGGTAAATCCCTTTTTATCCCGCACGGCCAGTACCCTGATGCGGCGGCGCAAATGTAAACTCATCAATGCCCCTTTTCCGATTGGCCCCGACGGCACGCGGGCGTGGGTGGAAAAAATCGGTCAAGTCTTAGGAAAACCGGTGCAAGGATTGGCCGAACGGGAAGCCCAAATCTGGCAGAATCTCACTCCCTATTTAGAGTTAATTCGGGGGAAATCGGTGTTTTTCATGGGGGATAATCTTCTGGAAATTTCCCTGGCTCGCTTCCTGGTGCGCTGCGGCATGAGGGTGTTAGAAATCGGCATTCCCTATATGGATCAACGCTACCAAGCGGCAGAATTGGCCTTACTGGCACAAACCTGTCAAGAAATGAATGCACCCCTGCCTCGGATTATCGAAAAACCGGATAATTACCATCAAATCCAACGCATTCATGACCTGAAACCGGATTTGGTGATGACCGGCATGGCGCACGCCAATCCCTTGGAAGCGCGGGGTATTACCACCAAATGGTCGGTGGAATTTACCTTTGCCCAGATTCATGGATTTGGGGGAGCCAGGGATATTCTCGAGCTGGTCACCCGCCCCCTGCGGCGCAACCAAGCCCTCAGCCAGTTGGGTTGGGAACAGTTGGTGCGTTCGTAAACCGATTTGATTTTGACGCTTCTCTCTTTTTTCCCCCACACCGGGGGATTTTTTTTATGCTTTGAGAAACCGGCGGTCGCCGAGTCACTACCCCCGACTTTAATTCTCCGAAATCTTGGTTCGCCAACCCCGTCACCTGGCTAGAGAGGCACCCTGCATTCTGATTTTTAGTTGGACGGAGAAATAGCTGCCAACGCCGCATCTAACGAGGGTTGCAGGGATAAGAACTGTTCCAAACGCACCAACTTGACCGCCTGGGTGACCCGGGGGTTGGTCACAATCTGGAGACTGCCCCCGGCGGCTTGCAGTTGTTTGGCCGTCTGCACCAAAACTCCCAACCCGGAACTGTCAATAAATTCAATTTTGCTCAGGTCAAGCACCACTTGTTTCGGCCCCGCCTCCACGGCCTGCTGGAGTGCCTTGCGAATGCTTTGTTCGGAAAACGCATCAAGCATCCCATTCAGACGAAAAATCTGATGAGTTGGCGCCACCTCGCGGGTGCCCCGCAGACTGACGGTCAGTGACAAATGTTCAGAAATGGTTCCGCTCCTGGAAATGACTGTAATATTCAATCATAGAACTTTTCATTCACGAATGGTCAATTTTGACCTGAATAATCGGGCCAGAGGCCGCGAGGCGAATGGTGGCTCCATCCATGAGTTTGGCTTGCTCCGTCACCTGTTCGCCATCAATAAAGGTGCCGTTGGCTCCTAAACTGAACAATTCCCAATGATTGTCGGTGCGCCGCAGTTCCACATGATGCCGGGAGACGACCGAACTCAAGAGAACCACCTCGTTGTCGGGGGCACGCCCAATCCGAATCACCGTCTCATCCTGAAAACTCCAGTCTCGGATAGATGTCCCTTGGGCAGGATTCATTAAGCTCAGGGTAATCACAGTCAACGTCCAGTCAATACGGTATTCAGTGTACCCATTTTACGGTTTGAGCCGACGGTTTTGACAGCTTCTCGGAAAAATAGCAGATTTCTCATCGCTAACCGATAGCAATCCTACCCAAGTTGAGAATAGCGGTCACCGGGGTGCCGCCCCCGACTTTGGTTTTTCATAAACTCGGTATGCCAGCGAGATGATTTTCGCCTGGTTCCAATCAATAGAGGTGCCCCGAACTATGGGGGTGAGTCGGAGCCAGCCAGAACCTCATGCCTGATAATGGGTTCCCAAAAAATGCTGTTGCACCTGGGGATTATCGTAGAGTTCCTGAGCGGTTCCCGAGGCCAAACTGCAACCGTTATGCAGAATGTAAGCCCGGTCGGTAATCGCCAGGGTATCCCGCACATTGTGGTCGGTAATGAGGATCCCCAATTGATGCCGCCGCAGTTGGCGGATCACCGCCTGCAATTCTTGCACCGCAATCGGGTCAACGCCTGCGAAGGGTTCATCCAAAAGTAAAAACTGGGGACGGCTGGCCAAGGCGCGGGCAATCTCCGCCCGCCGCCGCTCCCCCCCGGAAACGCGCCCGCCCAGAGTGTGCGCCACCGCCTCCAGGCGAAACTCCCGCAATAATTTCCGCACCATCGGTTTCCGTTCGACTTCCGGCACTCCGGTTTCCTGCAAAACCAAGAGGATATTTTCCTGAATCGTTAAATGCCGGAAAATACTCGCTTCCTGGGCTAAATAACTAATCCCCAAACGGGCGCGCCGGTGCATCGGCCAAGGAGTAATATCCTGATTTTCCAAACGCACTACCCCTAAATCCGGCCGTTCAATGCCCACAATGATATAGAACGTAGTGGTTTTGCCGGCTCCATTAGGTCCCAAGAGTCCCACCACTTCACCTTGGGCAATGCTCAAACTCACATCCCGCACTACAGTTCGTTGCCCATAGGCTTTGTAGATATTCTCCAGTATGATTTTCACCAGTAGTACCCCCTGCTGACCGGTACTTTATTATTTTCCCCGAATGCTTATGAATCAAGTCATCTGTCCCGACCGCCCTGCTCTCACGGAACAAGCCTTGATGCTCATCCAAAAACGGGTGTTTGCCGCCATTGACCAACAGGGGCGGGCGACTTTGGCTTTAGCCGGCGGCAGTACGCCCAAGCAGTTGTATGAACGGATCGCCAGCCAAGCCTGGCCGTGGCATCAAATTCATCTGTTTTGGGGGGATGAACGGTTTGTCCCCCACGACCACCCGGACAGCAACTACCACCTGACCCGCACCGCTTGGCTCGACCACGTCCCCATCCCCGCCGCCAATATCCACCCCATCCCCACCGTCCCCTTGACTCCCGCCGCCGCCGCCGCCGCCTACGAACAGGAATTGCAAGCCTTTTTTGCCCTAGAGGCGGGACAATTTCCGGTTTTTGATGTGATTTTGCTGGGCATGGGCGCAGACGGCCACACCGCCTCCCTGTTTCCCCATACGGCGGCGCTGCAGGTATGCGACCGAGCCGTGACCGTCGGCCAAAAGGGAGAGGAACCGCGGATTACCTTGACCATTCCTACCCTTAATTTTGGGCGCTGCGTGATTTTCATGGTGGCGGGAGCCGATAAAGCCGCCGCCTACACCCAGGTCACCGCAGCTCAACCCGATGGGCAACAATACCCCGCCGCCCTCATCCGTCCCCAGGCGGGGGAATTGTGGTGGTTGGTGGAATCCAGCCTGCTGGAGCGTTAAAGCGGGTTCCCGCTCGTTTATATAGCAATAAGGCACCTCTATTAATTGGATTAATTGGAGCCAGCAGAAAATCATCTCGCTGGCATACCGAGTTTATGGAGAACCACAGCGGGGGCTATGCCCCTGCGACCGCTGATCCATAATTTATAGAGGTTAATTTATAGAGGTTCCCGCAATATAATTTAACTGGCGAACAAAGATTTCGGAGAACCAAGGACGGGGGCGGCGCCCCGGCGAGCGCCGTTCAGGATTTAATTAGAATTGTGATAGTTCGCTCCCCTCATCCCCAAAACCGGCCGGTTGCGCCCAAATTTCTGGAACCTTTACCGCCCGGCGACCATCCTACTAGGTAGTTCTCAATTACAATGGCAATCAAATTCCGGTGCACGATTGCCTGATTGTGATTATTTGCCCTGTCATTTCCCCGGTGAGGAGTGTCCTTATGCGCCAGCTTCATTCTCGCATTGCCCCCTATTCCCTTGCCTTGGTGTTTCTGATGGCCGGGGCGGTTCAGGCCAATCCGACTCCGGCGGGCAATAAACTGCCCGTCCCTGCCCCGCCGACCACTCCCCGGCCACCCCAAAGTCCGGCCACGGCCAGTCCAGCAGCCAAACCGGTGGCCAGCCCCGCTCCCCAGCCGGCAGCAGCGCCCGTAGCAATCGAAATGCCCGCCCCTACCCCCACAGCGGTGAACGTCCAGCGGGTTCTTTACGTTAACCCCGTCAGCGGTCAGGACAGCCACAACGGGCAGACCCCCCAAACCGCCTTCAAAACCATTACCCAGGCTCTCAAATTTGCCGAAGGGGGCACCCTGATCCAACTCGCGCCGGGGAAATATACCGCCGAAACCGGCGAACAATTCCCCCTGCCCCTCAAACCGGGGGTCATCCTGCGGGGGAATGAAGCGACTCGCGGCGAAGGCGTACTGATCGAGGGCGGGGGACGCTTCGTCAGCCGGATTTTTGCCCGCCAGAATGCCACCATCTTAGCCGGGGAAACCACCCATATCCTCGGTGTGACCGTCACCAACCGGAATGTCCGCGGCACCGCCATCTGGGTGGAATCCACCAACCCCTACATCCGCAACTGCACCTTCACCAACAATCACCGGGAAGGGGTCTTTGTGACGGGCGAAGGGGCACCCCGGATTGAAGATAATCTATTCATTCGCAACGGTGGCAACGGCGTTTCCTTGACCAAAGCCTCCAAAGGCGAAGTCCGCCGGAATGTGTTTATCCAAACCGGCTTTGGCTTGGCCATCGGCGGCGTTTCCTCACCGATTGTGGCCGACAATCGCATTGAAAACAATGTGGACGGCATGGTAATCAGCGATGTGGCCAAACCCGTCCTGCGGGGCAACCGGATCGCCTTCAACCGGCGCACGGGTATCATCGTCATCTCCAGCGCCGAGCCGGATTTGGGCACCAATGCCAGCCCCGGAAACAATACCTTTCAAAGCAACGGCAACCACGACCTGCACAACGCCACCCGCAACATTACCCTGATCAGCGTCGGCAACCGCCTCGATAGCAGCAAGGTCAACGGTCAAGTGCAGATGCAGTAAGCCATGTCCGGCTAAGAACCCTGTCTGGCGCGGTAAAACAGTTCCAAACTGGTGGGGCTACCCACAAACCGCCAGTGCCAGGGTTCGTAACTGATCCCTTGGGCATTGTTCGGCGGGAAAGATAATTCAAAGTGAAATTGAGCCGCCCGCTTTTGTAACCAGCGGAAAGCTGCCGTTTGCTCAAAACTCAACTCAATGTGGGTGCCGGGTTGTTGGCCATCGCCTATATCCAACGCATAGCCCGTGTGGTGTTCACTGTACCCCGGCGGGGCGCTCACCTGTGCCCGTTCTGCCACCTGTTGCCCCCGCTCTGCCTTGACATCGTAAAAGAGAGACTGTTGCTCTTGGTAGGAGCGAAACCCCGATAGCGGCACTAAAATCACTCCCTCGGCACGGGCGGCACTCTGCATCGCCAGAAAGGCCTGGGCAGCCTCCCGGTGCAATTTGACCCGGCCATCGGCGGTCACGGCCTGCAAGTCCTCGGCACGGGCTTCGGGATAAGGGAAATGCCCCAATAAAGCCTGCGGTTGCTCTGCCGGGGTCGGTTCCGGCATCCCCAGAGGCGGCGTTGCCCGCGGGGAGAACCACCAGACCAAAACTGCCCCTATGCCCAGCACCGGCACCCCGAACCAGACCCAACGCCGGGGCGAAGGGTTCGTAGTCGCGGGGCGCAGCGGGGACTGCCGCCGGGCTTCGGGGATGTCATCCACGGGATGCAAACCAGACCTCCTTGACACCATGGGCAAGGGATTCCCCCCATGTCATAAGGATGAGTTGATATTTTCTTGATAGGTTCACTCTCTATCTCTGGGGTACTCCTATGTGATCCTACAGCAACCGTTACCGATCCAGATACCGATTGGCCGGCTTGCCGACCCTTTACAATGTATAACTAAAATCCTGCACCAGCATCCCCGGCGCCAGCACGCCCCCCAAGCTCCGGTGTTCGTAGGTATCGGTGGCGGGAATCAACGCCTGGGTCTGGGTCAAGCCCTGCAAACCCTCCCCCCAAAAATGATAGAGACTTTCATCAAAGCGGAGATTTTCAATCGGGGCGACCAACTGCCCGTTCTCCACCCAAAAACAGGCATAGCGGGTCATGCCGGTCATCCGCCCCGCCGCCTGGTCACTCCAATTCAAATAATGCAAATTGGACACATACAAACCGCGGTCAAGGGCGGCCAGCACCTCGTCGGCCGCCAAGGTTCCCGGGCGGATTTCCGGTGCCCGCAGGTACTCCCCCTGTACCGCCCCGTTGGGGATTAATCCGTATTCTTTGGCGGTGCGGTTGCCGATCAAGCTCTGTACCAAAGTGCCCTGCCGGATCAGATCCAACTGCACCGGTGCCAAATCCCCTTGGTCATTAAAGCGGGGCGCCGGAATGTCCTGGAAATTCTCCCGCAGGTGAAACGCACTCGCCAACTGCCGTTCCCCCCGTTGTAGGGGCAGCAGAGCACTGGTTCCCTGCCGCATGGCCGCCTCGCTCACCCCCCCCCAGGACAACATCCCCACCAGTTCCGCCACCGCCGCCGGTGCCAAATAAGTCGGGTAACGCCCGGGGGGCACCGATTTGGCCGGTTGGGTCAGGAACTGCAATTGTTCCCGGAGCCCCTGTATCTGGGCGGCCAAGGCGGGTAAATGCCAGGTGCGGTCGGCATAAGTGCCCTTCACCGCCCGTTGCTGCGCATTGAATAAAGAATAATCCAGATGAAACGACTCGGTTTGGAACCAATGGGACTGCCCGGCACTGTCGGCGTAGGCGCGCACCTGCCCCCCCCCCGCATACAACCCGGTGAAGTCAAGACCGTTGACCGTCGCGACAATCGCCGGGATCACCTCCGTAACCGGGGGAATCGCTCCGGCTTGCTCAACCCGACTCTGCTGTGACCCCGCCGGTAACACCAAAAACGGGTCGGGGGGCAGTTGGGGCACCTCCTGCCGCAAGTCCGCCACCGCCTTTTGCCATTGCAGTTCATCGGCGGCGGCAATCCCCATCAAGGGAAACCGCCGATAGCCACTCCGTCCCGCCGCCATCAGGGTTAATTGCACCTGAGCATCCTGCACCGTCCCACTCTGGCGAATCGCCGCGGCATTGAACCGCACAAAATCACTGCACTCCGCCACCAACTCCGCCCGCCAGGATTCCGGTAAGTCGGCCAAATAAGCAATGCCGGTGCGCCAACTGGCCGCAATCGCCGCCATAAAATCAGCCATGGTTCTGCCTGCCGATGATGATTCAATTTGTTCATTTTATCGGGTTGACCGAGACGGCTTACCCCCTAGCGCCAGCCAGCCGTACGACCGGATTGGCGAACCAACATTTTGGCCATCTCTGACCATGTAGGGAACCGCAGTCGTCCCCTCTCCGGTTCTCCAGCAACTCGGTATGCCGACAAGATCCTCGTCGGTTGGCTCCCATCAGAAGTGCCCTTTTGTCACCCGAATTGGGAACCGATTCTTGTTACATACTCGTTACATCATTCGTAGCACATAAACGAGCAGTTGTTTGTTGCACGTTTATTTCAAATCACAACTTTTTCTTCATAATGTGTTCCATCGGTTTGGCCTTCATTTTATCTTGTTACCTGTAGTCAATTTTTTTAATCAAAACCCATGAGTCTAGTCGCGCAGGTGATTGCCCAGTCGGACGCTGCTGAACGGTTCCTCAGCA